>JAOIST010000003.1 GCA_028222435.1 Candidatus Pelagibacter sp.
GGATGAAATAACAGCTACCCCGACTATCCCAACGATAACTTTTTTTGCCTTTTGCGGTTCTATTTGTTGGTTATAAATTCCATGAAATAAATCAGTTAATAAAGTTCCAAAAAATTCATAAACAACTTTACCTAACTTTGGAATAATATTAAGAAAATTTAAACCTATTTGACCAAGTTGACTCCAAATATTTCTAAATAATCTTGCAATTTTTCTATTTGAATCATATTTAAAGTTTTCTGCTTTTCTAATTAATTTATTTTTATCTTTAATTCTATTTTCTTTATATTCAATAATATTAGATCTTATTCTTCCTATAGGCTTAATAATATTATCTTTTACAAAACTTGATTTAAAATCTTTTGGAATAGTAATTTTGTTTTTTTTTAAGATAAGTTCTAACTGACCAGATGTTAAATTTTTTCGATTATTTAAATAATCCTTAATTTCTTTAACATCATATATATAGGCTAGTTCGACTAACTTATCTCTATAACTTAATTTTTTTTTCATTGTACAGCTTCGACAGTATTAACTTCTTTTACATAATGTTTTAAAAGATTCTGCACCCCTTGTTTTAAGGTCATCAAAGAACTTGGGCAACCTGAACAGCTACCTTGCAGAAGAACTTTTACAACACCATCCTCAAAAGAAACAAATTTTATATCTCCTCCATCTTTTGCCACAGCTGGTCTAACTTTGGTATCTAAAACTTCCATAATTTTATTCACAATTTCATCTCTATCATTAGTTTTATTAGTGGAATTTTTATCATTGTTTAAAATGGGTTCATTATTTTTTGCAAAATAATCATTTAAGTGGGAAATAACCATTGGTTTTAATTCACTCCATGAAGCTTCCTTTGTTTTTTTTACTGACAAAAATTTTTCAGACAATAAAATTAATTCCACACCTTTAAAATTCAATAATTCTTTAACAAAAGGAATGGTAACTTTATGTTTTTGTTCTTTTTGAAACTCCTCTGTTCCTGTTGTAGAAATAGTTTTTTCTGATAAAAATTTCAGCGAGTCTGGGTTTGGCGTTGTTTCTGTATGTATCATAAAGGCTTTATATTATATTAACCCTACCTTTTCACGTATATTCTTAATGTTCTCCTCAGCTATTATATTGGCTTTTGTACTGCCTTTTTTTAAAATATTTTTTAAATATGACTTATCTTTAAGTAGTTTTTGTATTTCTATTCCAACTGGGGTTATTTCACTAATTAAAACCTCGGCTAATTTAGTTTTTAAAAATGAATATTCTTTTCCAGCCATTTCTGCAACAACGTCCTCGATCTTATTTTTTGAAATTTCAGAATATATGGTTAATAAATTTAAAGCTTCAGGTTTATTTGCTAATAATTTTATATTTTCCGGTATCGGCTCAGAATCTGATTTGGCTTTTTTTATTTTTTTGTTTATTTCATCAGCTGTGTCTTTAAGATTAATTCTAGAATAATCTGACTCTTCAGATTTGCTCATTTTTTTTGTAGCATCTCTTAAGCTCATAACTCTTGAAATATTTTTTGATATTAAGGGCTCGGGTAAAGGAAAAAAGTTATCACAATTAAAATCTTTATTAAATTTTTGAGCAATATCTCGAGAGAGTTCTAAATGCTGTTTTTGGTCAGCTCCAACAGGTACATGTGTAGCTTTATATAGAAGAATGTCTGCTGCCATTAAATTAGGGTATATGTATAATCCAACACTAGCTTTTTCTTTGTCAGATCCAGCTTTATCTTTAAATTGAGTCATTCTATTTAACCAACCAATTCTAGAAACACAGTTTAATATCCAAGCTAATTCTGAATGTCCTGAAACAGAAGATTGATTAAAAATAATACTTTTATCTGGATTTAATCCAGTTGCTAAAAAGCTCGCTGTTGTCTCTAAAACATTATCATATAACTCATCGGGTTTTTGAAAAACAGTTATAGCGTGAAGATCAACTACACAATAAATGCATTCCATTTCTTTTTGTAAAGAAACAAAATTTTTAAGAGCCCCCAAATAATTTCCTAGATGTAAATTGCCGGTAGGCTGAACACCTGAAAATACTAATTTTTTATTATTCATTTAATTTGTCTTATAATTTTTTAGTTTTAATAGTCCTAATAAATAACATGATATTAGATAAAGAATACCCACAAAACTAACAATTAATATTAAATAAACTGCTTTATAATTGTATGAGTACTCTAAATGTTGTGCAAAATTTTCTAAAGCAAAGAGCAAAATTAATGACATAATAATCGTAGAGGTCAATATTTTTATAAAATTTATTATTAATTGCTTTTTCAATAAGAGAGATTTTCTTAAATTTAACAAATATAAATAAATTATTACACCAACCCATGTTGAGATTGATGTAGCGATTGGAATAATAATAAATCCTATCTTAGAAAATAAACTGACACTTATCAAAATATTTAAAATCACAATAAAAACAGAAATAAAAAAAGGCGTTTTGGTATTATCTCTAGCAAAGAAGAAATTAGATAAAATTTTTATTAGTGCAAATGCAGGAACTCCGTAGCCAAAAAATTTAAGGGCAGTTGCTGTCATTTGAACATCTTTTGCTGAAAAAGACCCATACCCAAATAACGCGTTCACTATTTGATTAGATGCTAATATCAAACCTAAACTAGCAGGTATAGACAGCAACAAAGACAGTTCAAAAGATTTATTCTGGATATCCGAAATTTTTTTTGTATCCCTTTTTTTAAAAGCTTTAGCCAAAACTGGCAAAGATACGGTTCCTACGGCTATTCCTGCAATTGCTAAATTAATTTGATAAACTCTATCTGCATAATATAAATAAGAAACAGCTCCTGTTTGAAAAGAAGCAATAACTGTTCCAACTAAAATATTTATTTGGGTTACACCTGATGATAAAATGCTTGGTAAGAGTTTTCTAAAAAAAAATTTTACCTTACTACTAAACTTAATTACAAAAGTTAAGGAAGGATTATAAAATTTTAATGTAACATAAATCAAAAAAAACAATTGAATAGAGCCTGCCAACGTTACTCCGTAAGATAACTGTCTTACAAAATTAAGATTTAAAAAATATGATATTATTAAACTAATAATTAGTACTATGTTTAATATAATTGGGGCTGCTGCAGCAGCTGCAAATTTATTATTAGAATTAAGAATTGCTGAAAAAAAGGAAGATAAGCTTACAAATAATAAAAATGGGAAAGTAATTCTTGTTAATTCAATCGCTAATTCAAATTTAATTTCATTTTCAACAAATCCTGGCGCTATAATATAAACTAAATAAGGCGTGAAGATTTCAGCGAGAGTGATAAGAAATATTAATATTAGTAATAATGAGCTTAAAACATCATCTGCGAATTTCTTTCCTTTTTTTTTGTCTTCAATTTTAGCAGCTATATAACTTGGTATAAAAGCTGCATTAAAAGTTCCTTCAGCGAACAATCTTCTAAAAGTATTTGGCAATCTAAAAGCAACAAAAAAGGCATCAGCAAAAATTGATGCTCCTAGAAATATAGCTATTAAGATATCTCTTACATAGCCAAAAATTCTGCTGATTATAGTGAAAAAACTAAATAATGATGCCGTTGAAAGTAAGTTCATAAATGTTCTTAATTAAGCCATAAATTTTTAGTGAATTATCATTTTTTATATTACATACTCATCAAGTTAAATGCCAAAAAAAACAGAGATAGATCATTACACAGATAAAGAAGCCCTTGATTTTCATATAAAAGGTAAGTCAGGCAAAATTGAGATAAATTCATCAAAACCTCTAACAACTAAAAGAGATTTATCGCTTGCCTATTCTCCTGGTGTTGCAGCGCCAGTAAAAGAAATTTTTAAAAATCCTGACCTTGCATATGATTATACAAGTAAAGGAAATCTTGTTGCGGTTATTAGCAATGGAAGTGCAATTTTAGGATTGGGAAATCTTGGTGCTTTAGCGTCAAAACCTGTAATGGAAGGTAAGTCTGTTTTATTTAAACGTTTTGCTGATATCGATTCTATAGATATTGAAATAGATAATAATGATATAAAATCTATTGTTGAAACTATTAAAAATATTAGTGGTACATTTGGAGGCATTAACCTTGAAGATATTGCGGCGCCTGATTGTTTTATTATAGAACAAAAATTAAAAGAAATTTTGGATATCCCTGTATTCCATGATGATCAACATGGTACAGCGATTATTACTACAGCTGCACTTATTAATGCCTTGGACATATCAAAAAAGAAAATTTCAGAAGTTAGAATTGTTGTTAATGGAGCTGGAGCTTCAGCTCAAGCATGTGCAAATTTGTTTAAAAGTTCAGGAGTTAAAAATAATAATTTAATAATGTGTGATAGCAAAGGAATAATTTATAAAGGCAGAAAAAATATTGATCAATTTAAATCAGCCTTTGCTATTGATACAAAATTAAGAACACTTGATGAGGCTATGAAAAACGCGGATGTATTTTTAGGTTTATCTGCAAAGGATGTTGTCAGCAAGGACATGGTGAAATCTATGGCTAAAAATCCAATAATATTTGCTTGTGCTAATCCTGATCCTGAAATTAGACCAGAAATAATCAAAGAAGTAAGAGATGACGCAATTATTGCAACAGGACGTTCAGATTATCCTAATCAAGTTAATAATTTAATAGGTTTTCCTTATATTTTTAGAGGTGCTCTCGATGTAAGGGCAAAAGCAATAAATGAGGAAATGAAAGTTGCTGCAGCTAATGCTATTGCACTTTTAGCTAGAGACAATGTTCCAGACGAAGTTGTTTCTGCTTATGGCGGCGATAGACCTCGATATGGGAAAAATTATATTATTCCCTCAACTTTTGATCCTAGATTAATAAGTGTTATTCCTTCAGCCGTAGCGGAGGCTGCTATTAAAAGTGGAGTAGCAAGAAAAGAGATAAAAGATTTTGATTTATATAAAGACCAATTATCTAACCGTCTAGACCCTTCAATGTCTTTAATGCAGGGTATTAATGCCAAGATAAGAAAAAATCCTAAAAAAGTTATATTTGCTGAAGGTGAAGATGAGAATATGCTTAAAGCTGCAATAGAATTTGGCAGAAATAAACTTGGTATACCAGTTTTGATTGGAGTGGAAAAAAGAATAAGAGACCAATTAAAAAAAATTGGCTTGGACGAAAATTATAAAATTGAAATTGTAAATTCTACAGATAAAGAAAAAAGAGAAAAATATGTAAAACATTTATACAAAAAACTTCAAAGGGAGGGTCAATTAGAAAGGGACGTTGACAGATTGGTCCGAAACGATCGAATTGCATGGGGTTCTTCGATGATTGCTTGTAAAGATGCAGACGCTATGGTTACTGGAAATATAAGACATTACGCAGCTTCAATTGAAAAATTAAAAAGAGTTGTTGAAGCTAGACCTGGTGAAGAAATTTTTGGTATGACTATGATAGTTTCAAAAGGAAAAACCATATTAGTTGCTGACACTAATGTGCAAGATTTTCCTTCGTCTGAACGACTTGTAAATGTTTCAAAATCATGTGTTCGTGTTGCGAGACTATTTGGTTTTGATCCTAAGGTTGCATTTTTATCTCATTCTACTTTTGGAAAACCTATTTCAAAAAATACAAAGCACGTAAGAAATGCAATTGAATTATTAAAAAAGGAAAAAGTTGACTTCGATTTTGATGGTGAAATGCAACCAGACGTCGCTTTAAATCCTATTTACCAAGAAATATACCCGTTTTCTAAAATAGTTGGAAACGCAAATATTTTAATAATGCCTGCATTGCATAGTGCAGCTATATCTACAAAGTTAATGAAGGTGTTTGGAGGTGGAAAATTAATTGGTCCTTTATTAATAGGATTAGGTTTACCTATCGAAGTAGCGCCACTTAGAGCCAGCACATCTGAAATCATAAATTTAGCTTCGATAGCTTCATATTCATCAGATATAATAGATTATTCTAATTAGAGCTTTGTTCGACTTAATTCAGTAGCAAGGTAGATTGATGGTATCACTTCTTTAACATCGTAAATTTTATTTGCTTCATTAATGACCTCTTTTTTTTCTACTTCATCCATTGCTATGCCAAAAATATATATTTTTTTATTCACGGTTTCCAAAGTATAGTTCCTTGCTTTTGTTTTTTTATTAAAAATTAAGGCAGTTCTCAATTGACTTGTTATCAAAATATCTTTTGCTGTATTTTTAAAATTACTTTGACCTTTTATAGTTATTGCATTCTTTACTGAACGAACACCTTTTGTTTCCCAGGCCATTTTTGTAATTTTTATTTTTTCCTCTGGTTCATCAACTTTTCCTGATAAAAAAATTCTTCCATCAAGAACTTTTGACTGAATAGATATAAAATACTTTTTATCTGCGAGTGCCATCCTTGCAGAAAGATTTTTTTGCATGATTGTATCGTCAATTTGCATGCCTATAGTCCTTGGGTCAAAAGTAATATTTACCCCTGCCCCAAATTGACCAGCGGAAGAGCAGGCTGTTAACAATAATATCAATAACGAACTAATTATTTTTTTCATTTTTTACCTGTAAACACAAATCATAAACTTTTTTCTTATTAATATCTTCTGTCTCTAAAATCAAATTTACAGTATCTTTTAAAGTATAAGTTTTTAAATATTTTTTAATTTTATTAACAACTTTTACTTCATCGAAAATTCTGATTTTAGATTCATTTTCTGAGATGACAATCGTTAGTTCGCCTTTAATAGTGCTTTTAAATATTTTTAACTCATCTATTTTATCTCTGATAAATGCCTCATGAATTTTAGTTATTTCCTTGGCAATTAGTATTTTTCTTCCTAAATAAAATTTTTTGATAGCTCTTATATAAAAATTTAATTTTTTTGATGATATAAAAAATATTTGAGTAAATGAACTTTTTGATAGAGAGGATAAAACTTTTTCTAATTCATTTTCAGTTTTAGGTAAAAATCCGTAAAATAAAAACTTATCACTAAAACCTGAAACACTTAAAGCTGAAGTAATTGAAGATACCCCTGGTACTGGTATCACTTTTATAAAATTTTCTATACATTCATTTACTAATAATCTTCCTGGATCAGATAATAAGGGTGTGCCTGCGTCAGATATAAGCGACAAAATCTTGCCTTCATTAAAATATTTAATAATATTTGCGAGTTGTTTTTTTTCGTTGAACTTATGATAAGAAACGAGTTTTTTTTTAATTTTATAGTGATTTAATAATTTTAATGATCTTCTTGTATCCTCACAAAGGATTATATCTGATTTTTTTAAAACTTCTAAAGCTCTTAATGTGATATCATCAAGATTTCCAATAGGTGTTGAAACAATATATAAGTGATTTGAAAGTAAATGCATTATGAAAAATAAAATTTTATTAATATTTTATCTAATATTTATATTTAATTCTAATCTATTAAGTAACGAAAATAATAATAAACTAAAAGTTGGTCTGCTGGCTCCTCTTTCTGGTCCTTATAGTGAGATAGGAAATTCACTCTTATATTCGCTTCAATTAGCCCTTGAAGAAATAAATGATAAAAACGTCATTATTGTTCCAAAAGACTCTGGCTTTAAAGATGAAAAAAAAATTAACTCTGCTATCAATGAGCTTAGGTTAGATGGGGTTAAGATTATTATTGGTCCAATGACTTATAAGGAATTTGATCAAGCAAAAAAATATAATGATTTAATATTTATTTCACCATCAAACATTAGTCCTGAGTTTTCCAAGAATATTATCAGCATCGGAATAAGTTTAGAATCACAATTAATTGCATTATCTAAATTTATAAAGAAGCAAAACAGAACAAACACGATTATAATGTATCCAGAGAATGAATATGTGGAGCTAATAGAAAAAAAATTAGAAGTATTAAATTTAAAAAATATAAAGATATTTAGATACAGTTCAAATCCAGAAATTCTTACAGGTGAAATTGAAACCCTAACAAATTACAGCCAGAGAAAAAGAAATTTAGAACTAAGAAAAAAAATGTTTGAAGATAAAGAGGATGAACAATCTAAAAAAGAGCTTGAGCAATTAGAACAATTATACACATTAGGTAATGTTAGTTTTGACTCTGTAATTATAATTGATTTTGGTAATAATTTAAAAAGTGTTTTGACTTCACTTGTTTATACAGATGTTAATCAAGAAGATGTTTTATTCACCACAATAAATCAATGGTTTGATGAAAGCATATTTTATGAAAATACAATTAAAAATTTATATTATCCTTCAGTTAATTATAAAGAGTATAAAAAATATAATGTTAAATATTTTGAAAGATTTAAAATATATCCAAATGAAATAACTATTTTGGCCTATGATGCTATAGGATTAATCTATTATGCTTGGAAGAAAAATGGCAACATAAATTCGATAAATGATTTTTTATTTAAAAATAAGATAAAAGGCAAAATCGGTACATTTAGTTTTAAAAACGGCAAAGTAATTCAAGAACTTAACATTTATAAAACTGAAAATAAAAAATTTGTTAAATTTTAATTTTTCTTCTTAATTTCTGAAATGCTATATACCTATGGTCCATTTTTATTTTTTTCAATTTAGACATTTGTCCAAATGTGATTTTATTTTTTAAAGGAATGAATATAGGATCGTAACCAAAGCCTCTTTTTCCTGTTATTTTTGTTGAGATGTTGCCTTTAAGTTTACCTTCTACAACAACGATTTTTTTATTTTTTTCTTTATAGGAAAGACTGCAAACAAATATAGCCTTTCGATTTTTTTTTTTTTCCATTTTTTTTAAAATAAATTTCATCGCATTAAAAAAACTTCCATATTTTTCAGCTAATCTTGCAGAATAAATTCCTGGCCTATTTTTTAAAGCTTGAATGCACAACCCTGAGTCATCTGAAATAACAGGGTAATCTACAAATTTAGAAAAAAATTTGACCTTTAGTCTAGAATTGGAAGCAAAAGATTTTCCCGTTTCTTTTGGGCTTTTTATTTTAAGAAAAATAGGTGAAATTTTTTTATATTTTTTTGGCAATAAATAAGCAATTTCCCTAAATTTACCTTTGTTGTGAGTTCCAATTAAAATTTTTTTCATATTAAGCCTAGTAATTTAATAAGTACTTACTATATAGCAAGTAAATGAGTGAAACTAGCGAAGATAAAATCTTTAAAACCAGTAGCGAGGAAAAGGTTAGCGCTACAGAAAATGATATTAATAAGGAAAAAGTTAAAGAACTAAGCATCGAGGAAAAGCTAAAAATATCTGAAGATAAGTTGCTAAGGTCACTAGCTGAAATTGAAAATCAAAGAAGAAGATTTGAAAAAGAAATTAAAGATGCATTTGAATTTGGTTCTTTTAACTTTGCTAAAGAAAGCTTAGCTATTCTTGACAACTTACAAAGGGCTAAGGAAGCAATAAAAAATGACGAAAAATTGAAAAAAAATGAAAATTTAGACAGATTCTTAGAAAACATAATAATTATTGAAAAAGATTTAATTTCAATTTTTGAAAAAAATAGAATTAAAAAAATTGATGCCAAAAATAAAAAATTTGATCCAAATATTCACCAAGCAATGTCTGAAATTGAGGATGAAAAAGCAGATGCAGGAACTGTTCTCCAAGAAATTCAAGCAGGCTACATGCTGGGAGAAAGGTTGTTAAGACCGGCTTTAGTCAGTGTATCAAAGAAAAAAACATCTAAAGATCAGGAAAATACAGATAAAAATGAGGAAAAATAGACTTGTAGTTGAAGAAATAACACCCATATAGATTTTAACATAACTTAAGGAATATATTAATGAGCAAAGTAATAGGAATAGATTTAGGTACAACAAATTCATGTGTTGCTATAATGGATGGCTCACAAGCTAAAGTATTAGAAAACGCAGAAGGAGCAAGAACTACACCATCTGTAGTAGCTTTTTTAGAAAATGAAGAAAAACTTGTTGGTCAACCAGCTAAAAGACAAGCAGTAACCAATGCTCAGGATACTATTTTTGCTGCTAAAAGATTAATTGGCAGATCATTTGAGGATGACACAGTAAAAAAAGATATAAGTAAAGTACCATTCAAAATTGTTAAATCTAATAATGGCGAAGCTTGGGTTGAGGGAAAAAGTAAGAAATATTCTCCGTCTCAAATTTCAGCTTTTGTTTTACAAAAAATGAAGGAGACAGCTGAAAAATATTTAGGTCAAGCTGTTACAAAAGCAGTAATAACAGTTCCTGCATATTTTAATGATGCTCAAAGACAAGCAACAAAAGATGCTGGGAAAATAGCTGGTTTAGAAGTTTTAAGAATTATAAATGAACCAACGGCTGCAGCTCTTGCTTACGGGCTTGATAAAAAAAACGGTCAAAAAATTGCTGTATATGATTTAGGCGGCGGTACGTTTGATGTTTCTATTCTTGAAATTGGAGATGGTGTGTTTGAAGTTAAATCAACTAACGGTGATACTTTCTTAGGTGGTGAGGATTTTGATGATACCATAGTAAGTTATCTTATTGATGAATTTAAAAAAGATAATGGAATTGATTTAAGAAATGATAAGTTAGCGCTTCAAAGATTAAAAGAGGCAGCTGAAAAAGCTAAAATTGAACTTTCTTCGGCAGCTCAAACTGAAATAAATCTTCCATTTATAACTGCAGACAAAACAGGGCCTAAACATGTTAATCTTAAATTTACTAGAGCAAAATTAGAAGCATTAGTTTCTGATCTAATTGAAAGAACCTTAGAGCCTTGTAAAATTGCTTTAAAAGACTCTGGTTTCTCGGCTGCAGAAATAAATGAAGTAGTTCTAGTTGGCGGGATGACTAGAATGCCAAAAATTATTGAAACTGTAAAAAATTTTTTCGGTAAAGAACCAAACAAAAGTGTGAATCCTGATGAAGTTGTTGCTATGGGAGCTGCGATACAAGGAGGTGTTCTACAGGGAGATGTTAAAGACGTATTGTTATTAGATGTAACTCCATTGTCACTTGGTATTGAAACACTTGGTGGTGTATCAACAAAGCTTATTGAAAAAAATACAACTATACCAACTAAGAAAAGTCAGGTTTTCTCAACCGCAGAAGATAATCAACCTGCTGTGTCTATTAGGGTTCTTCAAGGAGAAAGAGAGATGGCGGCAGACAATAAAATTTTAGGCAATTTTGAGTTAGTGGGTATACCTCCGGCGGCAAGAGGGACTCCTCAAATAGAAGTAACATTTGATATTGATGCAAACGGCATCGTTAATGTTTCAGCTAAAGATAAAGGAACAGGTAAAGAGCAGAAGATTCAAATTCAAGCTTCAGGCGGATTATCTGAAGAAGAAATTAATAAAATGGTTAAAGAAGCTGAAGCTAATAAAGAAGCCGACAAAAAGAAAAGAGAGTCGGTTGATGCTAGAAACCAAGCTGATAGCTTAGTTTTTTCAACCGAGAAAAGTTTAAAAGAACATGGAGATAAAATTTCTGCTGAAGAAAAAAAAGCCATTGAAGATGGTATTGCTGAACTTAAAAAATCTTTGGAAGGAACTGATGCAGAAGATATTAAAAAGAAAACACAAAATTTAATTCAAGTTTCTATGAAGTTAGGTGAAGCAGTCTATAAGAGCCAACAAAAACCTGGCCCTGATAAGGCTGATAATACAAAAGACACCAAACCGAATGATAAAGATAATGTAGTTGATGCTGATTTTGAAGACGTAAAAGAAGAAGACAAAGAAAAAAGCGCCTAAGAAAATAAAGGAGACGTCCTGTGGCTAAAAGAGATTGTTATGATGTCTTAGGTGTACCAAGATCTGCATCTAAAGACGATATCAAAAAAGCTTATCGTAAACTCGCTCTCAAATATCATCCAGATAAAACAAAAGGTGACAAAAATTCTGAGGAAAAGTTTAAAGAAGCAAGTGAAGCCTATCATATTCTCTCTGATGAAAAGAGAAAAACAAACTATGATCAGTTTGGCCACGCTGCATTTGAAGGAGCTGGAGGTGGTGGACAAGGTTTTGGTGGATTTGATACGTCTTCATTTTCAGATATTTTTGAAGATTTTTTTAGCGACTTTGGTGGGGGTGGCTCTTCAAGAAGATCTAGCAATAGAGGAAATGACCTTAGATATGATGTTAGTATCAATTTAGAAGAAGCATATAAAGGTGCTCAAAAAAATGTCAGATACACTACTTACAAATCTTGTTCGTCTTGCTCTGGAAGCGGAGCCGCAAAAGGATCTAAACCAGTAAGATGTGATTACTGTTCTGGAAGAGGTAAGGTTAGAACAAATCAAGGATTCTTCACGGTTCAACAAACTTGTCCTCAGTGTAGTGGTTACGGTGAGATGATTGGATCTCCATGTAATAGTTGTAGTGGAAATGGCAAAGTTCAAGCTAACGAAAATGTTACTGTAAAAATCCCTAAGGGTGTTGATGATGGCACCAGAATAAGAGTATCAGGCAAAGGGGAAGCTGGTTCTAAAGGGGGTTCAAACGGAGACTTGTATTTATTTATTTCGATTGATAATCACGATATTTTTAAAAGAGCTGAGGAAAATTTATACTATGAATTACCTATTTCATTTACTGATGCTGCACTCGGTACTTCAGTTGAAGTGCCTTCGATAGATGGTGGTAAATCAAAAATTAAAATACCTTCTGGGACTCAACATGGTAAACAATTCAGACTCAAAGGTAAAGGAATGCCAGGTTTAAGAAGAAGTGCTTTTGGTGATTTATATATTAGAATTAATACTCAAGTACCAACTTCGTTATCCAAAAGACAAAAAGAAATTTTAGAAGAATTTAACGAAATTGAAACAAATAAACCCGACCCGGTTATTAAAAACTTCTTTGAAAAAGCTAAAAAGTTTTGGAAAAATTCATAATCTAAATGAGTACAGATCAAATCATGTCTGCAATTTTTCTCATTGCAGTGCTAATTTTAATTTTACCTAGTTTTTTATCTACAAATTATAAATTAAAAGAATTTTTAAGAAATTTATCTATTTGGGCTATAATTACGTTAGTTATTATTGTAATCATTTATTTTATTAGCTTATGAGAAAGATAAATTTATCTATTTCGGGATGTATGGGAAGAATGGGTCAACAACTCATTAAGTCTTCAAAAAAAAATAGAAACTTTAAATTAATTTCACTGACTGAGAACAGAATTATAAGTAAAAAGATTGCTGGTATAAAACCATCGAGAAATAATTTTGATGCATTTAAAAAAACTAATGTCATAATAGATTTCACTGTCCCTAAGTGCACTTTAGAAATCTTGAGGATTGCAACTAAATTAAAAAAAAGAGTTGTCATTGGCACAACTGGTTTTTCTAAAAAAGAGGAAAACTTAATAAAGAAATTTTCAAAAAAAATTCCTATACTTAAAGCAGGCAATATGAGCTTAGGAGTAAACTTGCTTATGTATTTAACTGAGATTGCTTCAAAATCTCTTGGTAATAATTTTTTAAGTAAAGTATATGAAGTCCATCACAAACATAAAATTGATTATCCATCTGGCACAGCTTTGATGCTGGGTAAAGGAATAGCAGATGGAAAACGTAAAAATTTCTACAATTTAATCGGAAAAAAATATTTAAATAAGAAAACTTTTCCGTATTCAAATAAAATTAATTTTAATTCTATTCGAAAGGGTGAGACTATTGGTGAACATGAAGTAAGATTTTCGAGTGGAAAGGAAATTATTAAACTTAACCATGAGTCCTTTGACAGAGCTTTATATTCTGAAGGAGCTTTAACGGCAGCTACTTGGCTAATGTCTAAAAAGGCAGGTCTCTATTCTATGAGAGACCTCCTTAACTTTAAGTGAATAACAAGGAAAAGGCTAAAATTATTCTTAGGGTGTTAAATAAAAAATATCCAAAAATTCCCATTCCACTTAATTACAAAAATACTTTTACACTTTTGATTTCTGTATTGCTTTCAGCACAATGCACTGACGTTAATGTTAATAATGTTACTAAAGATATTTATCCAAAATATAATAGACCTGAACATTTTGCTAAACTTGGTAGACAGAAGATAGAGAGATTAATTAAAAGAATTGGAATTTTTAGAGTAAAAGCTAAAAGTATTTTTCATTTATCAAAAACACTCGTTGCAAAATATAAAGGCAAAGTGCCAAAGACCTACGAACAATTGGAACAGTTGCCTGGCGTTGGTCACAAAACTGCAAGCGTAGTCATGTCCCAAGGATTTGGTTTCCCTGCTTTTCCAGTAGACACACATATTCATAGATTAGCTCAAAGATGGGGTTTAACAAATGGAAAGAACGTTGTGCAAACAGAGAAGGATTTAAAAGAAATCTTTCCTAAAAAATACTGGAATAAACTTCATCTACAAATAATTTGGTATGGCAGGGAATATTGCAAGGCCCGAGATTGTTATGGAATAACTTGTAAAATTTGTAAAAGCTGTTATCCAAATAGAAAAAAACCTATTAAAACCAAAAAGGCTTAAATGAAAATTTTAGGAATTGGGAACGCAATCGTTGATGTCATTTGTAAAGTTGATGATCAATTTATTACTCAGAATAACTTAACAAAAAGCACAATGAAGCTTGTTGATGAGACTGAATTTAAAAAATTATTATCAACTCTTAAAATAGAAGAAACTATTTCTGGTGGCTCGGTGGCAAACTCAATAGTAGGTCTCTCGCAACTAGGAAATAAAGTAGGCTTTATTGGAAAAATAAGTGATGATGATTTAGGTAACAAATATGAAGAAGGTTTAAAAAAAGAAAACGTACAGTTCTTCTACTCAAAAAAAAAGGAATCAATTCCTACTGGAACTTGTTTAATATTAATTACCCCTGACTCCGAGAGAACCATGCTAACTTTTCTTGGAACTGCAGGAAAAATTAATGATAACGATATTGATACAAATGCAGTGAAAAACAGTGAAGTTTTATTTCTTGAGGGATATCTTTGGGATGAAGGTGAGCCAAAGAAAGCTTTTGAAAAGGCTATAAATAGTGCAAATAAAATCGCAATGTCACTGTCAGACTTATTTTGTGTAGAGAGACATAAACCTCATTTTTTAGATTTAGTTAAAAACAAATTAGATATCACGTTTGCAAACGAGCAAGAAATTATGTCTTTAATTGATGTTAAAAAATTTGATGAAGTAATTAATTTTGCTAAAGAAATAAATAAGTTAATTGTTGTCACTCGTGGAGACAAAGGTGCAGTTGCAATAAATAAAAATGAAATCGTAGAATGTTCTGCTAAGAATAACCTCAAAATTAAAGATTTAACAGGTGCCGGAGATTTATTTGCAGGTGGTTTTCTTCATGGGTTAATTAATAACAAATCAACTAAAGAAAGTTTAGATACAGGAACAGAAATGTCCTCAAAAGTCATTCAAATAATAGGTGCGAGACTAAATTGATTAAATATACAACAATTTTTTTTATTTAGTTTTTTTTTCTTTTAAAACTACCTTTTCCTTTTTTTGGTTTAACCACTCTTTTTCTATACTTAGTTGTAAAAAGATCTTTAGCTATTTTATTTCTTTTTTTCAAAAATAATAACCATCTTTATTGTTAAGAATAAACTTTTCATCAATAAATTTATCAAAGATTTTTTTTCTTAATCTATAGATGTGTGTCTCTACAGTATGCGTATCTGCATCTGTAGCATATTTCCACACGGAGGATAAAATTTTATTTTTTGATATCGGCTTTTTAATATTTAAAAATAATTCAAGCAGTTGAATTTCTTTTTCTGTAAGAATTATAAATTGATCTGATTTAGATAATTTTTTTTCATTTTTATTTAATAAATAACCTTTGATTTCGATTGCTGAATTTTTATTAAACTTATTTTTTGCTACCGCATTCTCCACAGCAATGTTGATTTCTTTTAAAGTAGATGGCAGTTCTAAACTTGCATCAAAACCTCCTAGGAGTTTATTTTTATTACCAGCGCATATTTTGATACAATTACTAGTATCAATGTAGTTTTTTTGTTCTTTGTCACTTAAGGCGTCAATATGAAATAGGATAAGAATAGGATTGTCGTCCAATTTATCAAATATTGGATTAAACTTTAAAAACATTTTTAATTCATTTAAAGTTGAAATAAATGACGATGGACCTAAAATTTGTACATTTAATTTATGCATATTTTAATTAATAAAAAATACTTAACTTACAAAAACTATAAACTAAAATGTGCTTTAGGTAAAAGAGGAATTGGTTATAAAAAAAAAGAGGGTGATTTAATAACCCCTGTCGGAAAATATAAAATAAAATATATTTTATACAGAAAAGATAGAATTAAAAAGATTTACACAAAAATTAGAACGATTGTAATTAAAAAAAATATGGCATGGTGCAATGATCCAGAGTCTAAAGATTATAACAAACTTATAAAATTACCATCTGATTTTAGTTTTGAGAAATTATACAAAAAAGAAAATATTTACGATATTGTATTAGTATTAGATTATAACATGAATCCAATAATTAAAAATAAAGGAAGTGCAATTTTTATTCACGTTGCAAAAAAAAATTTTAAAAAAACTGAAGGATGTATAGCTCTAAGAAAAATTCATCTTTTAAAAATTATAAAATTATTAAAAAACAATACTAAAGTTAAGATCGTGAACCAAAAATAGAGCTTCCTAATCTGACAAAAGTTGATCCATTTTTAATAGCTTCGACATAATCTGCAGACATGCCCATACTTAAGTTTTCAAGAGCTAAAGATTTATTTAACTCACTTAGTGATTTAAAATATTTTTCGACACTTTGACCAATAGGGGGGATTACCATCAAGCCTATGATTTTAAGATTAATCTCATTAGTACAATAATTATAAAAGGCATCTAAATCGTTTACTGGTATGCCCGATTTTTGAGACTCATTACCAATGTTTACTTGTATAAAATATTTTAGATTTCTATTTAAGTTTATTTGATATTTTGAAAGTGTGTCAGCTAATTTTTGATTATCAACAGAGTGAATATAGTCAAACAATTTTACTGCGTCCTTAGCTTTATTGGTTTGTAATTTACCAATCATATGCAATTGTAAATCTTGATTAATTTTTTTTTGATCTGACCATTTGGTTAAGGCTTCCTGGACTTTATTTTCTCCAAAGTGTAAATGACCATGGTCTATTAATGGTTTAATATAATCTAAATTAAATGTTTTGCTTACAGCTATAATTTTCACCGGTTTATCTGCTTTTAAGGACAATATTTTCAATTTTATCTTTTCAAATCTATCTACTATTGTGTTCATATGTTTGCTCTTAAAAAAAATTATTTTCTTATTATTGAAAATACCAAAGAAATAGATTTAAAAAACATAAAAATACGTAACAAGTTTTCAATTATCTATAGAAATCAAAAATATACTGAAAATAAAGTTGAATTATTTAAATTTAGAAAAATTTGTTATGCAAAAGCCATAAAATTTTATGTAGCTAATAATTTTAAATTAGCATCTTATCTTCATGCTGATGGCATATATTTATCAGCTTTCAATAATTCTTTAAAATACCTTTCTTTTAAAAATTCACGATTTAAGTTAGTGGGTTCTGCACATAACATTAAAGAAATTAGAATGAAAATAGCACAAGGATGTGATGTAATATTGCTTTCTAAATTATTTTTAGTGAGTTACGATATAAAGGCTCCATACCTTGGGGTAATAAAATTTAATAATTATCTAAAAATATGTAAAAACTTAATTCCTCTTGGAGGGATTAAGCTTAGAAACTTAAATAATGTCTCAAAAATTAATTGTAACGGATTGGCCTTATTATCTGAAATAAAAAAAAAGCCGGCTAATATAATTAACCGGCTTTTTTAAATTTAATCAATTATATAATTAGAAAGAAATTCCTAAAGATATTACTGATTGAGTTTCTTTTTTACCTGCTGTGTAGTCTGCATTGTCAACTTCGATGTCAGATATACCAATTGTAGCACCACCTACTGTGTAAGCTAATTGAAGAGTTTCTTGCTCCATAGCTACTACAGCTTTAGTACCAGCTGTTGCTGCTACAGCAACTGCCGTTCTAGTATTTTGTTCTGATTCATCAATGTTATAAGATACTGACAACTGATCATTTACGTCAAACTGAATTCCGTAGAATTTGTTTTCATAGTAAACTGTTTCATCGTTTGCTGCAGCACCAGTAGCGGCTTGGTAACCACCTTCTGTGTAACCTACAGATACTTGACCGATAGTATATTTAGCACCAACGTTTGCTGATATACCGTCATCACCGTTTGCATCTCCACCTTCTGAGTCAGTTTCTGCAATTGAACCAGCAATTGTTAAACCATCGATAGGTGCAGCTGAAACATTAGCCATAGTTAATGATCTACCTTCAGCTTGTGTAGTTAAAGTAGTATCAGAATTTTTAGCTGATAACTGAGTAGTCGCACTCATGTTTGGTACATAACCAAGTTTCACACTTAAACCAAATGGTAATAAGTCTGCTGGAGTGTGGTACTGAATGTTTGCGTAATCAGACACGTCATAGTGCGTTACGAAAGTTGATGGTGACGCGTAGTCAAAACCAACACCAAGTGCACCAACACCGTGAGCTAATTCAGCTCCTAATCCACCTTCTGTTACGAAGAAACCTACTGTACCCATGTCAGTTCCAATTACTAATTTTGTATCGTCATTAGCTGTATTGTCACCGTCTAATTGTACTTGGTAAGTCCAAGTGTAACCGTTGTCTAGCTCTCCACTTGCAGTGAAGTCTAGTTCATTAGAGATACCTATGTTTTTACCTGCAGAAGCGTCAGCACCATTTGTTGAGTATGTTGCTGTTGCACCACCAGTTACTGTCATCTCACCTGCGTATGATGGAGCCATAACTAGAGCAGAAAATAGAATACCAACTAATAATTTAGCTATATTTTTCATATTTTTCCTTTTGTTATTATTAATAAATTGTAATTACAATTTAGTCGTAAATTACTCTATTTCGGACTAATTACATGAATATCTATATTTTTAGGCTCTTATTTTTCTAATTGTTGCATAAATATCACATTTTTACCTACTATTTCCCACTCAAATGAGGATTTTTATGCTTTTTGCTAAAATTGATATATTACTAATTTTATTCTTCTATTTATGAAAAAATTTAAAATCTTTAAAATAATTTTTTTGATTTCCACGCTTTTTTTAATGCAAGCTTGCAATAAAGATATGGATCCTAACAGGCCTATTACTAGTGAAGATAAAAGAATAAAAAATATTGAAGAAGGTCGTGGTGCATCTATAGGTGGATTACTTGGTAAAGTTGGCGGAACTAATTACGAGTTTAGTAGTTCAAATCCTATGTGGCGAGCATCTTTGGAAACTTTAGACTTTCTTCCATTAACTACTGTGGATTATTCTGGTGGTGTTATAATTACCGATTGGTATTCAGATGGGAACAACCAGGACTCGATCAAATTGACTGTACGTTTTTTATCAAACGAAATTAGAAGTGATAGCTTAAAAATTATTGTTCACAAGAGGACTTGTAAAAATGTCTCTAATTGTGTGACTAATATTTCAGATAGCAAATTAATTAAAGATGAACTTCGATCTTCAATTTTACGTAAAGCGGCTTTACTAAAAAAATCTGATAAAGAAAAAAAATAGTTCTCATGGAAAGATTTAATTTTCAAGTAATTGAAAAAAAATGGCAAGAAAAATTTACTAAAAAAAAACTTTATAATAAAAACGGTAAAAAATTCTACTGCTTAGAAATGTTTCCTTACCCATCAGGAAAAATTCATATGGGACACGTTAGAAATTATACCATTGGTGATGTTGTTGCGAGATTTAAATTTTTAAAAGGTTTTAATGTATTGCATCCAATGGGCTGGGATGCTTTTGGTTTGCCGGCAGAAAATGCTTCTAAACTAAATAAATTGCACCCTAAAGAATGGACAAAAAAAAATATCAAAACAATGAAAAACCAACTGAAATTGCTTGGTTTATCTATAGATTGGGATTTAGAAATTTCTACTTGTGATGAGAATTATTACAAGTATCAACAAGAGCTTTTTATAGATTTTTACAACAAAGGTCTTGTGTCTAGAAAAGAAACCTATGTGAATTGGGATCCTGTTGAACAAACAGTTCTTGCCAATGAACAAGTGATTGATGGTAAGGGTTGGAGATCAAATGCGACTGTGGAGAGAAAAAAACTTTCACAATGGTTCTTTAACATAACAAAATTAGCTGACGACCTGTTAGAAGACTTGGATAAATTACAAGGCTGGCCAGATAAAGTAAAACTTATGCAAAAAAATTGGATAGGCAAATCTTTTGGTTGTGAAATAGATTTTCAAATTTATGATAATAATAATAAAATAAAAATCTTTACTACAAGACCAGATACAATTTTTGGAGCTAGTTTTTTAGCATTGTCTAACGATCACTCTCTAAGTAAAAATTTCGAATCTAATAAAGATTTTCAATCTTTTAAGAAAGAGTGTAACAAAACTGGTACTACGGAAGAGGCTTTAGCAAATGCAGATAAATTAGGTTTTAATACAGGTCTATTTGTAATTCACCCTTTTATAAAAGGAAAACAAATTCCAATTTATTTTGCTAATTTCGTTCTTATGGATTATGGAACTGGCGCTGTCTTTGGTTGTCCGGCGCATGATCAAAGAGATTTTGAGTTTGCAAAAAAATATAAATTAGAAATTTTAAAAGTTGTATCAGACAAAAAAAGTGATGATTTAACTGAAGCTTATACAGGTAACGGTTTAATAATTAATTCAGATTTCTTAAATGATTTAGATACTGTAGCCGCTAAAGAAAAAATAATAAAAGAATTAGAAAAATTAAATATTGGTAAAAGAAAAACTTTATTTCGTCTCAAAGATTGGGGAATATCTAGACAACGTTATTGGGGATGCCCTATACCCATGATTTACTTAGAAGACGGGAGTGTGGTTCCTGTTGATAAAAGTGAATTACCTGTAATTTTACCAGATGATATTGATTTAAATTCAAAAAGTAATCCGTTAAACGCCCATTCAAAATGGAAAAACACTTATCAAAAATCAACAGGTAAAAAAGCAATTCGTGAAACTGATACTTTAGATACCTTTGTAGATTCCTCATGGTATTTTTTAAGATTCTGTTCTCCAAAATTTAAACAAGGTCCTTTCGATGAAGAAAAAGTCAAATATTGGATGCCGGTTGATCAGTATATTGGAGGAGTAGAACACGCTATATTGCATCTTTTATATTCACGTTTTTTTTCAAAAGGAATAAATAGTTTAAACAAAAAAATTGATATTTCAGAGCCTTTCAAAAACTTATTTACGCAAGGAATGGTTTGTCATGAAACGTACAAAGATGAAAAAGGAAATTGGCTTTATCCTAATGAAGTAGAGAAAGTTTCAAATAATTTAATAATTTCCAGAATTGATAAAAAAAAAATTATAACAGGTCCATCGGAGTCTATGTCAAAATCAAAAAAAAATACCATTGATCCGGAGATCATGATTAAACAATACGGAGCTGATGCTATAAGATGGTTCATTTTATCTGACAGTCCTCCAGAAAAAGATGTTCAATGGTCAGACTCGGGTGTTTCTTCCTCTAACAAATTTTTACAAAAAATTTGGAATCTTAATAATCAAATTATTTCTAGAAAAGAGATTAAAATTAACCGAAATGTGACAAATAAATTTATTTCAGAAATAAATAATTTGTCTGGCAAAATTGATAAATCGATAGAAGATTTTAAATTTAATGTAAGTATTGCTCATTTTTATGAAATTTATAAAGTTTTTATAAAATACTTTGATCAGGAAATAACAAATGAAATCATGAGGGAATGTTTAATCAAGATGATGAAATTGTTAATACCATTTACACCCCATTTAGCTCACGAGTGTCTTGAAAGTTTGAACTGTAAAAATATTGATGTTTGGCCAGAAATTAATAGTAATGAAATAGGAGAAATAAAGTTTGCAATTCAGGTCAATGGAAAAACTCGAGATATAATAACCATACAAAAAGACTTAAAAGAAGAACAAATCGATAAAATTATCCGCAAGGACTCAAAAGCTAGGAAATTTATTGAAAAAAAAGAAATCTATAAAACTATTTTTGTAAAAGGTAAAATAATTAACTATATAATCAAATAATTAGACATGAATAAAAAATTATTTTTTTTTCTATTTTTATTATCTAGTTGTGGCTTTAAAGTTGTAACTAATACTAACAATTACAATTTTGACGATATTATCATATCTGGTGATAAAAGGGTAAATTATACACTTAAAAATAAACTGATTTCTAGTTCAAACACAAAGAGTACAAATGTTATAAAATTAAATATTTTTACAGATAAAGAAAAAATAATTAAAGAAAAAAATATATCTAATAAAGTTACAAAATACGAAATTAAAATTAACGCTAAGATAGATTACTCTTTTATTAAAAATGGCATTGAGGATAATTTAACAATTGTTAAAACTGGTTTTTATGATGTTGGGACAAGATATTCAGAAACACTAAATAATGAAAAAAAATTAACTAACTTACTAATTGATAGTCTTACAAAAGAAATTATAAAAAACTTAAATATTAAACTAAATGATTCTTAAAAGTTATCTTGTAGAAAAAGATATAAATTTACTAAATCAGAATATTGTTTTACTTTATGGAGAAAATTTTGGACTCAAAGATGATTTAAAAAAAAAAATAATAGAAAGCAATAAAGACGCTGAGGTCATAAACCTTGATCAAAACGATATTTTAAAAAATGACAATTCCTTTTTTTCTGAAATTTTAAATATTTCATTATTTAATGAAAAGAAAATTTTTTTTATTTACCAAACAAATGATAAAATTTTGGATGTAATTCTGAAAATTGAAAAAAAATTAAGTGCGCAAAAAATTTATTTATTTTCAGAAATCTTAGATAAAAGATCTAAGTTGAGAAATTACTTTGAGATATCAAAATCTCAAGGAGTTATAGCATGTTACGCTGATGATGAACTGGCAATAAGAAAGATAATTTCTGAAAAACTTAAAGATTTCAATGGATTGTCCAAACAAATTATTAATATAATTATAGAAAGTTGTGGCCTAGATAGAATTAAGTTAAAAAATGAGCTCAACAAGATTATTTCATTTTTTATTGATAAGAAAATTAATATAAAACATTTACAACAATTACTAAACGTCAGTGTTAACGAAGATTTCGATCTACTTAAAGATCATGCTTTGATGGGAAATATAAATAAAACCAATAAATTATTGAGCGACACAATTTTGGAAAAAGATAAAAATATTATGTACCTAAATATGATACATAGTCGATTATCAAAACTTCAAGAATTTATTAAAATTTCTAAAAATTCTAAATTGGAAGAAGCCATTAAAGAATTGCGACCACCAATTTTTTGGAGGGACAAACCTATATTTCTTTTACAAGCCAAGAAATGGAGTGTTAGTAAAATTAAAAAAATACTAATTGAAATTTACTCCATCGAAAATAAAATAAAGTCTAATTTTATGATTGTTCCCAACTCTTTAGTAAAAAAATTGATGTTGGATATCTGTAATACTGCTAATTCTTAGTAAGTAAATTTGAAACAAGATCAAATTGCTCAAGATCTTTATATTCTATTGTAATTTTGCCAGAATTATTTTTTTTATTAGAAATGAAAACCTTTAAACCAAGAATCTTTTCAATTTTTTCTTGTAAATGTAAAATGTTTGGATTGTGATATTTATCTTTTGGTTTTGCAGATTTTTTTAATTTAACTAAATATTCAATTTTTCTAGCACTGTAATTTTTTGAAACAATTTCCTCAGCTATAGCTGAAGCGTTAGATAATCCAATTAAAGGCCTTGCCTGCCCTGAAGTAAGAGTGCCTTCTTCCAGCATACCGATTATATCATTTGGAAGGGTTAATAATCTTAAAGTATTACTAATATGGCTTCTGCTTTTTGACATTAATTTTGAAATGCTTTCGTGATCGTGTTTGAATTCCTCAAATAACCTTTTATATCCCCTAGCCTCTTCAATAGGGTTCAGATCATCCCTTTGAACATTTTCTACGATAGCAATTTCTAATGACTCAACATCTGTTAAATCTAATATTGTCACTGGTATTTCATGTAGACCTGCTTTTTGTGCTGCAAGCCATCTTCTTTCTCCAGCAATAATTTCATATTTTCCTGGTTCCAATTTTTTTGGTCTAACAGCAATAGGCTGAATTACACCACTTTTTTTTATAGAATTAGTCAGTTCTTCAAGTTTGGTCTCGTTAAAAAATTCTCTAGGTTGATAAGGGTTTCTACTCAAATCACTAATTGAAACTTTATTTAATTCATTTCTGTCAAAGTTTTTCTCTTTTACAGATGCGTCTCCAAACAAAGCAGATAGACCTCTTCCTAAACCTTTTTTTTTACCAGTGTTCATGCAGCACTTTCTATATTATTTTTTTTTGAAAATTCTTTTGCTAATTTTTGATAGGACTTACTTCCTACACAATTTTTGTCATAGATAACACAAGGCAATCCATGAGATGGCGCTTCTGATAATCTAACGTTTCTTTGAATCACTGTCTGATAGACTTTATCTTTAAAATAATTTCTTGCCTCTCTGTCTACTTCAGATGAAAGTTTATTACGCTTATCGAACATAGTTAAAAGTATACCTCTTATAGAAAGTCTAGGATTTAAATTTTCTTTAATTCTATCTATAGTTTTAACTAATTGCGTTATTCCCTCCAAAGCAAAAAACTCTGTTTGTAAAGGTACTAGTAATTCATCAGATGCAACTAATGACATTATAGTTAAAAGACTCAAAGATGGAGGACAATCGATAAATATATTGTCATATTTTTTAAGTACACCATTTTTCTCGTTGAATAGAATTTCTTTTAAAACAAATGCTCGCTTTGAGTCACTTGCTGTCTCAACCTCAAGACCTGATAAATTTACATGCGAACCAATAATATCTAATTTTTCAATATTAGTTTTTTGAATAGAATCTTTTAAATTGTTTTTTTTTATTAATAAATTATAGATGTTGTTTTCTTCATCGTTATTATTCTTCCCGAGACCAGTAGTAGCATTACCTTGTGGATCCAAATCAATAATAAGATTATTTTGACCCATTATGGACAATGAGGCTGCGAGATTAATAACTGTTGTTGTCTTTCCCACCCCACCTTTTTGATTAATTACCGAAATTATAGTTGTCATTTTTAAAAATCAGCTATTAGAATTTTTGATTTATTGTTGGTCATGCTATTTTCTAACTTATAAGCGTATTTTTTTTTTTTCAAAGCATTATTTATCTCTTCCTGAGCATTCTGACCCTTTAGTACTATTAATCTATGGGGTTTTCTTGCAGTTTCACGTGAAACTTGTATTATTCTATTCAGTTTCTTAAATGCTCTACAGACAATATACTCTGAATCGATATTATCATCATAAATATTTCCTAAAATTTCAGCATTTAAATCAAGTTCCTTTACGATTCTTTTTAAAAAAGTTGATTTAACGGCGGATTTTTCATACAATTTCACGTGAAAGCTTAAATTAGTGTTAAATATAGCAAGGACTATCCCTGGAAAACCAGCTCCGGACCCTAAATCGGCTAAAGATCCTTTTTTGAAGCTTATAAACTTAACCAACTGAGCAGAATCAAGAACATGACGATGCCAGATGTCACCTTCTGTGCTTTTAGATATAAAATTATGTTCTTTATTGACATCAATTACGCTTTTAACAAAAATTTTAAGTTTATTAATAGAGGAGTCATTAAATCTTAGATCAGATTGAAGTGATTTTATAACCTCTTGTTCCTGCATTAGGCAGAAACTTTATATTTCATTTTTTTAATGTGAGAAAGAATTATAATAATTGCTGCAGGCGTCACACCATCGATACGAATTGCTTGTCCTAGAGTTTTTGGGCGGACCTTATTAAGCTTGCTCTTGATCTCATTGGAAAGACCGCTAAAAGAATCATAATTTATCTCAGCTGGTATAATTACCGCTTCGTCTTTTTTAAATGATTTAATATCTTGTGACTGACGGCCAAGATATCCCGCATAATGTGCGTCTATTACAACTTGATTATCTATCGCATCATTGTAGTAAAGGATATTCGGAAAAACCTGCCTTATTTTTGCCATATTTAAATTTCTTTGACCAATGATCTCTAGACATGATCTTTTAACACCGTCCATTGCAATTTTAATATTATGTTTCTTTGCTTCGTTGGGGGTCAGGTAGTTAGATTGTAAGGATTTAGTTAAAGCAAAAATGTTTTTCTTCTTTTCTAAAAATATCTTTTTTCTATTTTCATTTACTAGGCCTAAGTTTATTCCATGATCAGTTAATCTTTGATCAGCATTATCTGCTCTTAAGGTCAATCTATATTCAGCTCTAGAAGTAAACATACGATAAGGTTCAGAAACACCTTTTGTAATTAAGTCGTCTATCATCACACCAATATAAGATGTTGAACGATCCAAAATGTATTCTTCTTTTTTTAAAACTTTTGAAGCTGCATTAATACCTGCCATTAAACCTTGTGCTGCAGCTTCTTCATAACCTGTTGTTCCATTAATTTGTCCCGCAAGGAACAATGATTTAATTTTCTTAGTCTCTAAAGTGGCATTTAACTCTCTAGGATCAACATAATCATACTCGATCGCATAACCTGCTCTCTTCATCTTAACCTGCTCTAAACCCTTAATATTAGCTAATATTTGCAGCTGTACGTCCTCTGGAAGAGAAGTAGAGATGCCGTTTGGGTAAACAGTATTGTCCTTTAAACCTTCTGGTTCCAAAAATATCTGATGCTTTTCTTTTTCTTTAAATTTGACTATTTTGTCCTCAATGGCTGGACAATATCTCGGTCCTACACCTTTAATATTACCTGAATACATAGCACTCTTAGCAATGTTGTTGCTAATAATTTTATGTACGATGTTATTTGTGTAAGTCATTCCACATTTAATTTGTTTGTTATAAAGTTTGTTTGTTAAAAATGAAAAATAATATGGATCAGCATCAGCAGGCTGCATCTCTAATTCATCATAATTAATAGTATCTCCATCTAACCTTGGTGGTGTTCCTGTTTTTAACCTGCCAATTTTCATCTCATATTTTTCTAACTGTTCGCTAAGTCCAGTAGAAGGTTTTTCATCAAATCGGCCAGCAGGTATTTGCGTCTCTCCTATGTGAATTAGACCATTCAAAAAAGTGCCTGTAGTTAAAATTAATTCCTTGCATCTAATTTCTTTCCCGCTTTGACATAGAAAACCAATAACTTTCTTTTCTTTGTTATCAAATATAAATTTTGTAACGGGATCAGCTACAACCGATAAATTTTTATAATTCAATAATATTTTCTGCATGTGTTCTTTATAAAGAGATCTATCAGACTGTGTTCTTGGTCCTTGAACGGCTGGACCTCTACTTCTATTTAATAATCTAAATTGAATACCTGATTTATCAGCTACGACACCCATGACGCCGTCTAGGGCATCTATTTCTCTAACAAGATGTCCCTTTCCGAGGCCCCCGATAGCAGGATTACACGACATCTCGCCGATTGTCTCTATTTTATGTGTAAATAGAGCTGTATTAACGCCCATTCTAGCGGATGCTGCTGCTGCCTCACATCCGGCGTGACCACCCCCTATCACTACTACATCATAGCTTTGTTTCGTCATGGGATGAATGTAGCGAGGTAAATTAAGAATACAAGAGGTATTTTATTTACCTATACAGAAGTCTTTAAATATAGATCCAAGTATTTCTTCAACGTCAACTTTGCCTACAATGCTTCCAAGATGTCGAGTAGCCATTCTTAAATCCTCAGCGGCAAGTTCTAAATATTTATTTTGATCTTTTTTAAGAAAATTATCTATTTCTATTAAGCATTGATTAAGTTTAACTCTATGTCTTTCTCTGGTGATTAAAGCAGTATTATTAGACGTAAATTTTTTACTTAATTTTTCTTTTATTTTTTTTATCAAACTATCGATGTTTTTATTTTCTTTAACTGAAGCTAACACTGTATCTGCATCAAATTTGTGATTTTGCTTATCTTGTACGTCTGATTTATTTAGCAAAACTATCGTATCATTGTTGATCATTTTTTTAATTTCATCGTTTACGCTCTTCGAGGAATTATCTATAACAACAATATTCAAATCTGCTTCTTTTGATTTGCCTAACGCTAAAGATACACCTTTTTTCTCAATCTCATTTTTAGCTACTCTGATACCTGCAGTATCAGCTAAGATTACAGGATAACCATCTATATTTAAATATGTCTCGATTACGTCTCTGGTAGTTCCCGCTTCATCTGAAACAATAGCAACATCTCTTTTTGCTATCAAATTTAATAGGGAAGACTTACCTGCATTTACTTCTCCTGTAATAGATACTTTAAAACCGTCTCTTATTTTTTCACCAACTTTATTATCTTCTAAAATTTTTTTAATATCTTGATGAATATCTTTAATTGAGTTTTGTACTTCTTTTAAAACTTTTTCTGGCAAATCATCCTCGGCAAAATCTATTTTGGCTTCAATATAAGATAAGGATTTTATTAGTTTTTCTCTTATATTATTATAATAAATTGAAGCGTTTCCTTGAACTAATTTAACAGCTTGTTCTCTTTGCAGCTCTGTTTCAGCATGAATTAAATCACCTATACTTTCAGCTTTTAAAAGATCGATTTTATCATTTTGAAAAGCTATTTTTGTAAATTCACCTGGTTCAGCCAATCTACAATTTTCTTGTTCTGATAATGCTTTTAATAAAGCGGTGATAACAGCATTGCTTCCATGTACCTGAAATTCTGCTAAATCATCGCCAGTATAGCTATTAGGCCCGGGAAACCACAATAATATAGCCTCTGGGTCTATAACTTTGTCATTTTTAGGGTCATAAAATTTACAATAATTGACCACGTTAGAAGTGACTTCTTTTAATTTAGTCAGATTTTTACAAACCTTTAAAGTATCTTTACCTGAGATTCTAACGATAGCTATTCCTGACGGACCTCTGCCTGAAGAAAGAGCATAAATGTTCATTGAATTAAATAGATAAACCTTGATTAGAAATAAATTTGCTTATTATTTTAAGAGTGTTATTTTTCGAAATATTCTTTAAAATTGTCTCTTTAAACGGATCAAGTAATTTATTTTTTTTAAAAAAATTATGAGTTATATCAATTCCTATTCCCGTAATAATATTTTCTGATTTTCTATTATTAGTAAAATCTTCAAGGGCAGGTGTACTTTTTAGGGATATACCTAATCCCGTATAATATTTAATTATCTCTTGTAATTTATTTATATCTCTTAATACAAGATTAAAGCCTTGTCCTGCTACAGGGTGAACTGTGTGCAACCCCTCACCCAAAATAAGAATATCATTGTTATAATAAGTTCGTTTTAAATTAAGCATCAATGGATATGATTGTTGATTTGTAATCTGTATTTTTTTAGTTTTTAAAACTTCACAAATTTTCGATCTAACAACTAAGTTAAAATCTTTTTTCGGAAACTCTTTATCTACACTCCACACAAAAGAAAAATTATTTATTGAAAAAGGGAGTATTGCTAAGGGGCCTTCTTTTAAGAAATATTGAGCAGTATTTAAATTCTTCAAGTTGTGTTTAACATATCCTGTGATAGCGATTTCTTTATAGTCTTTATTTAAGGATCTTTTATCAACTATACTTTGATAGATTTTTGAGGATCTGCCTAAGCAAAGTATTTTCATATCGTAACCATCTAAATCTTTTAATATATTAATATTTTTTTGAAGCGTTTTAATTCTTTTTTTTTTAATTTCTTTAATTAAAATTTCTTTAATTTTGTCATTCTCAAAAACGTACATAAGATTTTTGCTATCTTCATTAAAGTTTAAAAAATTTATTTTCTGGTCTTTTCTCTCGTAGAAAAGATCGATTTTTTTTGAAGACCAAAATAACTTTTTATCGAGTTTATCTATCAACTGGTTAATAAACGCATGGTTAGAAGGTGAAATAGCTGTCGTTCTTTTATCTTTCAAATGCTTATTTTTTTTTGATATTAAATGAACTTCTAAACCTTCTATTTTATTTAATGCTAAAGCAGTCATTAAACCTGAAAGACCGTCTCCAACTATGCAAATTCGTTGCTTTTTCATATTAAAATTTTTCTCACTTTCATAAAAATGATAAAAAGTACGTAAAACGATTCGTTATGAATACAAACTTTTTAAACAGTGTAACAAATTTTTTAAAAAAGCGAACCTTTGAATTTATAGGATTAATCTTAATTTCAACGAGTATCGGGTTAGCAATTGCATTTACAACATATTCGCCGGAAGACCCGTCCTTTGTCTATGGTGATAGGGATTTTGAAATTAAAAATTTCTTTGGAATTTATGGAAGTAGTATAGCTGATTTTCTTCTGCAAAGTTTTGGTCTTGTTTCATTTTTAATTTTGGCTAATTTTTTATTTTGGGGAATTAATTTAATTATTCAAAAAGAAATCAAAAGAATAGTTTTAAAATTATTTTTGATGGTTTCATATTTAATCTTTGGTACTATTTTTATTTATATTACCTTTAACAATTCGTTCTGGCTTATCGATAATGGTAACTCTGGTTTTGTTGGGAAGATTGGTTATGAATTTTTAAGCACATGGTTTCCCTATATTGAAAACAAATACTCTGCTTATGGATTATTATTACTGACCTTAATTTTTTTTATTTTTTCAGCTGATTTAAATATAAAAAAAATAATTATTGGAACTTTTTCTATAATAACTTCTTTGTTTAAAAGAAAAGAGAATACTATTCCTGATGTAAATTTAGAAGCGGATCCTATGGAGGTAAAAAATGAAATCATTGAAAAACCACAACAATCGTTTTCTTTTAGTGACTTAACTAAATCGGACAAACCAACAACAAATTTAAGATCAAAATATAAACTTCCTGCAATAGATTATTTAGACAAAAGCTCTGCAAAACTTAATGCGTCAGAATTAAATAAAAATCGTCCTGATGGTGAATTTATAGAAAAAATTCTTTTAGATTTTGGTATTGATGGAAAAATTAAAGCTATCAATAATGGTCCTGTTGTTAGTTTATATGAATTTGAACCAGCACCAGGTGTAAAAGTTTCCAAGATAATAAATTTATCCGAGGATTTAGCGCGTAATACTAGTTCAACATCGACAAGGGTTTCGGTAATTCCAGGTAAAAATACAGTTGGTATCGAGATACCAAATGAGACAAGAGAAAGTGTATCGCTTCGAGAAATTATCTCTTACGAAAAGTTTCAAAAGAAAGATGTAAAATTACCTATAGCACTTGGAAAAAGTATATCTGGCATGCCGATAGTTGGAGATCTTACTTCTATGCCTCACTTATTGATCGCTGGAACTACAGGTTCAGGTAAGTCTGTTTGTATTAATACTATTATTGTTTCATTACTTTACAAATTAAATCCTGATCTTTGTAAATTTATTTTAATTGATCCTAAGATGTTGGAGTTATCAACTTACGAGGGCATTCCTCATTTATTAACGCCGGTTATCACCGATGCAAAAAAAGCAACATCTGCTTTGGCTTGGACAGTGAAAGAAATGAATAGCAGATACAAGCTTATGAGCAAAGTTGGAGTAAGAAACATCGACGGGTACAATGCCAAGCACAAATTAAAAATGCCTTACATTGTAGTAGTGGTTGATGAGATGTCAGATTTGATGCTTGTTGCTGGTAAAGAAATCGAAAACTACATTCAAAAATTATCACAAATGGCAAGAGCTGCAGGAATTCATATCATCATGGCAACACAAAGACCAAGTGTTGATGTCATCACGGGTACAATTAAAGCAAACTTTCCAACGAGAGTTTCTTTTCAAGTGAGCTCTAAAATAGATAGTAGGACAATATTAGGAGAGCAGGGCGCAGAACAACTATTGGGTAAAGGTGATATGTTATTCATGTCATCAGCAAATAGAATTGTTAGAATTCACGGTCCGTTTGTTTCAGAGAATGAGATAGAAAAAATTGTTAACTCCATTAGAGCACAAGGTGAGCCAGATTACATGGATGAAATAACTGCACATACAAGTAGTGAAACTTCTTCTACAGCGGAAGGCGGCGGCGATGAAGATGAGCTATATTCACAAGCAGTTGATATAATTAAATCAGAAGGAAAAGCTTCGACGAGTTTCTTACAAAGAAAATTACAAATTGGCTATAATAGAGCAGCCAGAATTATTGATATGATGGAAGAAAAAGGTATTGTCAGTAAAGCAAATCATGTTGGTAAACGTGAAGTTCTATAAAATTTTCACAATATTTATTTTATTATCAGTTAATCTTTCTGCTGATGAAAAAGATCAAATAGTCACTCAATTAAATAATTTAAATTCCTTAGAATTTACCTTTGATCAAGTGGTGAATGACAAAATTGAGAAGGGGAGTTGCCTTTTAGAATTTCCTGGAAAATTAAAGTGTGATTATTTTGATGATAAGAAAAAAGAATTAATAATAAATAAAAAAAAGTTAGCTATAACTCAGAAAAGATATAATAAGACGTATTATTATCCCATTTCAAAATCACCATTCCTTAATATCTTATACAAAGATAAACTTTTGGAAATTGTAAAATCTGGAGAGTTAGAATTATCTGATCAAATTATAAAGTTAGTTTATTTGGATGATAACGAGATAACAGTTTTCTTTGACAAGAAAACATTAGACTTAAAAGGTTGGCAAATAATTGACAAGTATAACAACAATATAAATTTCTCTTTGAACATTGTTGCTAAAAATGATGTCTTTAAAAAAGGGACTTTTAAAATTCCCAAGATGGATTAAGCTACGAAATCGATTTCTTCTTCTTTAAAGATTTCAAAACCTTTAGACTTATAATTTTGCAGAGCATATTTATGATCTAAGCTGCAAGTATGGACCCACATTCTTTCTGGATTATTTCTAGATGCGCTGGCAATGGCATGATTAACAAGGGTTGAGCCTAGTTTTAAACCCCTAAATTCTTTTAATACTCCCAAATTTATTAATTCCACTTCATTAGAACCTGGATGATATTCCTGTTCGTAATAACCAGCTAGATCTTCTCCTTTTTTTAAAACATGTGTTTCTAGATTTTTATTAGTTACATATTTCACCCATTCGCTGTCAGACCATAACAGCCTATCTCTCCAAAAATGATCTAAACCAATTTGTTTATAAAAGAATTTATTTAAATGAAAATTATCTTTATTATCTAAAACAATTTTATAATTTTCAGGGAGATTTAGATCTATAGTATTTGAAAAATCTTTAATCTCTAAAAAATATCTTTTAACTCTTGAAACCATTAACTAACCATCTTCCCAATCTTCTCGCCTGAAAAAATGTGATAATGAAGATGGGGAACTTCTTGTCCTCCATCACTACCAATATTTGTTAGAGCCCTATAACCTTTATCTTTTGAACCCATTAAATTTGCTACATGTGTAACCGCTTTATTTAATTCAATAATCTCTTTATCAGAGGCTTTATTATTAAAATCATCTAGATCAACATATTCACCTTTTGGTATTACTAATACGTGTACTTTCTTCTGAGGATTAATGTCATGAAAAGCTAAAACATGGTCGTTTTCATAAACTTTTTTGCAAGGAATTTCTCCTCTAAGAATTTTTGCGAATATATTATTTTTATCGTAGCTCATTTTTGCCTTTTCTTAAGCTCACTCATAACATCTTCTACCTTAATATTATTAGCCTCAAGATAAACCATCAAATGATAAAGTACATCTGTTGCTTCGTGTATTTTATTAGAATCTTGTTCAACAGCCTCTATTAATTCTCCTATTTCCTCTTTTACTTTTGCAACGCTTAAACTTTTATCATTAAGAAGTTTGTTTGTATAAGAGCTATCAGGAGAAGAATTTTTTCTATCTCTAATAATTTTCATTAACTGTTCTAGATTTTCAAACATCTTATAATCTTACCGATACATTCTTAGAATTCAAATATTCTTTGGCATCCTTAATTTTATATTCACCATAGTGGAAAATAGAAGCAGCGAGAACAGCACTCGCACCACCTTTAACTATACCATCATACAGATGATCTAAAGTGCCTACACCGCCAGAAGCAATAATAGGAATATTAGTACTATCTGTAATTACTTTTAATAATTCAACGTCATAACCAGACTTTGTTCCATCTCTGTCCATAGAAGTTAATAAGATTTCTCCTGCTCCATTTGTTTCCACCTGCTTAGAGAATTCTACAACATCAATTCCTGTTTTATTTCTTCCTCCATGAGTAAAAACCTCCCATTTATTATCTGAAACTTTTTTAGCATCGATAGCTACAACAATACATTGAGAGCCAAATTTTTTAGACGCCTCTTTTACAAAACTAACGTCTTTAACTGCTGCTGTATTTATTGAAACCTTATCTGCACCAGCTAATAATAAATCAGTTATATTTTGAATAGTTCTAACACCACCACCAACAGTTAAAGGAACAAAACATTCTTTTGCGGTTTTTTTCACAATGTCAATAATTGTCTCTCTATTTTCATTTGAAGCTGTAATATCTAAAAAACAAATCTCATCAGCTCCACCATCGCTATAAATTTTAGCTTGTTCAACTGGATCTCCAGCATCTTTTAATTTAACAAAGTTTATTCCTTTAACCACTCTTCCGTTCTTAACATCAAGACAAGGAATAATTCTATTTTTAAGCACTGATCTCCTTCGCTAGCTCATCAAGTTTAATATCACCATCGTAAATAGCTTTACCAACAATGATGCCTTCAATTTTTTTATTATCTAAATCTTTTGCTTTCTTAATATCGTTTATTGAAGAAACGCCTCCTGAGATAACAACAGGGCAATTAGAAATCTCTGCAATTTTTACCGTCTCATCAAAGTTGGGGCTAGTCTTCATGCCATCTCTATTTATATCTGTGTAAATAATTCTGCTCACTCCATAACTATTGATTTCTTTGAGAAAATCTATGGGTTTAATATTTAGATTTTCTTTCCAGCCTGATACAGAAAGATTTCCATCCTTTGCGTCTAAACCTAAAGCAATTTGATTTTTATATTTTTGACAAGCTTCTTTTAAAAATTCTTTATTTTTAATGGCACCGCTTCCTAAAATTACTTTTTCAACACCCACATCGACATATTGCTTAATGCTATCGAGAGACCTAACACCACCACCTATTTCAATTTTCAGATCATACTTGCTTACTATTTCTTGAATAACATCTAGGTTAACCGTCTTACCTGTAAGGGCTCCATCTAAATCAACAATGTGTAAATTTTTAAAACCATGGTCCTTATATTTACCAGCTTGATCAATTGGTGAGGTTTCATATTCAGTTTTTTTTTCAAAGTCTCCTTTGATTAATCTTACACATCTCTTATCTTTAATATCTATAGCAGGGAATATTTTCATTATAATTTTAAAAAGTTATCAATTATTTTTAATCCAATTTTATCACTCTTTTCAGGATGAAACTGTGTTCCAAATAAATTATCTCTTTCAATAGAGCAGACAATTTTTGATGAATAGTTTGTTGTTGATGAAATAACTGATTTATCTTTAGGAATAAACTCATAACTATGAACGAAATACATATGAGATTTATTTTTGATGTCTTTAAATATTTTACTTTCTTTTTGAATATCTATCTCATTCCAACCAATATGTGGAAGTTTAAATTTTCCTTTTTGATTATCGATTTTAGAAACTTTACCAGAAATCCACCCTAATCCTTTTGTTTCTGCTTCTTCATAACCAATATCAGCAAACATTTGTAAGCCTACACAAATGCCTAATAAAGGTTTTTTATTTGTTATTGCAGATTCTGTAAGCGTTTCAACCAAACCATTGATGTTGTTAAGAGAATCTACGCAGCTTTTAAATGAACCTTGTCCAGGTAAAACTATTTTATCACTGGATTTGATTTTTTTTATATCTGATGTTACTTCTAAATTAACTTTACCTTTAGCGACCTCTGTAAAAGAGTTAATAACTGAGCTTATATTGCCCGACTGGTAGTCAACAATTGTGACGTTCATCAAATTTAAATAGAGCCTTTAGTCGAAGGTATCGAGTTTTTAATTCTTTTATCGACTTCTAGAGCATCTTTTAATGATCTAGCCAAACCTTTATAACAAGACTCAATTTTGTGATGGCTATTCTCACCATAAATATTTTCTACGTGTAAAGTAACACCTGCTGATTGAGAAAAAGCTTGAAACCACTCTTTAAAAAGTTCTGTGTCCATCTCGCCTAATTTTTCTACTGCTAAATTAACTTTCCAAATTAAATAAGGCCTGTTTGATACGTCAATTGAAACTCGGCTAAGAGTTTCATCCATCGGTATAATTGTTGAAGCATATCTTCTTATACCTTTTCGATTGCCAGCAGCTTTCTTTATAGCTTCACCAATAGCAATACCTGTGTCTTCTGTGGTGTGGTGCAAATCAATGTGGGTGTCCCCTTTTGCATTAACTTCCAAGTCAATCAAAGAATGTTTGGACAGTTGTTCTAACATGTGGTCAAGAAAACCTATTCCAGTTTTAACTTTATATTTACCTTTACCGTCTAAATTAACTGAAACTGAAATGCTGGTTTCTTTTGTTTTTCTACTAATTTTTGCTTTTCTTGCCATAAATTCACTCCGGTATATATTTGATATATATATAATCGGGCATTTTATCAATAAATCAGATTTACTATTGAAGATCTTAAATTAATCGCCACATATAACATCATGAATACAGCTGAAAAGTGGCATGGAACAACAATAGTCCTGCTTAGAAAAAATGGTGAAACTGTTGTCGCTGGAGATGGTCAAGTAAGTTTAGGTAACACTGTTTTAAAAAGCAAAGCAAAAAAAGTGAGAAAGATTGAAAGTAGAGGAGTGATCGCTGGTTTTGCTGGCTCAACAGCTGACGCTCTTACTTTATTTGAAAGACTAGAAGCTAAACTTGAAAAACATGCGGGAAATTTACAAAGGGCTGCTGTTGAATTAGCTAAAGATTGGAGAAGTGATAAGTTCTTAAGAAGGTTAGAGGCATTAATGGCAGTTGCTGATAAAAAACATAGTTTTATAATTTCTGGAACAGGTGATGTTTTAGAGCCTGAAGATGGAATAATAGGTATCGGTTCAGGTGGAAACTACGCATTAGCAGCAGCAAAAGTTTTAATTGAAACTGATATAAGCGCTGAGGAGATTGCAAGAAAATCTATCAAAGTTGCGTCTGATATTTGTGTTTTTACAAATAACAACGTCACTGTAGAGAAAGTTTAAAATGAGCAAGACAAATAAAGTTGCAAACTTAAATGTGGTAAAGAAAAATTCAAAAAATTACTCAAAGGTAAGCGCTTTATCTCCTAGAGAAATTGTCTCTGAATTGGATAGATATGTAATTGGACAAAAAGAAGCTAAAAAGGCTGTTGCCGTTGCTCTAAGGAATAGATGGAGGAGACAAGCTTTATCTGATGAAATGAGAGATGAAGTTCTTCCAAAAAATATTTTGATGATTGGTCCAACTGGAGTAGGTAAAACTGAGATTTCTAGAAGATTATCTAAGTTAGCACAAGCCCCTTTCATTAAAGTTGAAGCAACAAGATTTACAGAAGTTGGCTATGTTGGAAGAGACGTAGAGCAAATCATCAGAGATTTAATTGAGATTGCTATAGCAATGGAAAGAGAGAGAAAGAGAAAAGAAGTTAAAGCTAAGGCAGAATTAAAAGCTGAAGAATTAGTTTTAGATGCTTTAGTTGGAAACAAAGCTACAGTTGCAACTAGAGAAAGTTTTAGAAAGAGATTAAGAAATGGAGATCTAGATGACAATGAAATTGAAATAGAAGTACAAGGTGCTCCAGCTGGTCTTCAAAGTTTTGAAATACCAGGAATGCCTGGTGGCAATGTTGGGATGGTAAATATTGGTGATATTTTTGGAAAATCAATGGGGAACAAAAAAGGTAAAAAGAAAAAAATGAACGTGAAAGAATCCCATGACATTTTAGTAGCTCAAGAATCAGATAAAATGATCGAAGAAGATAAAATTATTAAAGCGGCTCAAAAAGCAACTGAAGAAAATGGTATAGTTTTTTTAGATGAGATTGACAAAGTTTCAGCGAGAAGCGATAGAGTAGGTGGAGATGTGTCCAGAGAAGGAGTCCAAAGAGATTTACTGCCTTTAATAGAAGGGACAACAGTAAGCACTAAACATGGTCCGATAAAAACAGATCATATTTTATTTATTGCTTCTGGGGCTTTCCAATTGGCTAAACCATCAGATTTATTACCTGAATTACAAGGTAGATTACCTATAAGAGTTGAGTTAGATGCTCTAAAAGAGGAAGATTTTAAAAGAATTCTCAAAGAACCTGATAATAGCTTAATTAAACAATATAAAGCTTTGCTAAATACTGAAAATGTAAATCTTGAATTTACAGATGATGGCATAGATATGTTAGCTAAAATATCTGCTGAGGTAAACTCATCTGTAGAAAACATTGGCGCTAGAAGACTTCACACCATCATAGAAAAAGTTTTAGATGACATAAGTTTTAATGCTGCTGATAGAGCGGGCCAAACAGTTACTATCAATGAAAAATATGTCCAAGACAATTTAGGTAATTTAGTTAAAGATACGGATTTATCAAAATTTATTTTATAAATTTTTTAGCTTAATTAAAATAGCACCTTCACCGCCATCTTTTAAATCTGCTTCAGACAAAGAAATAATTAATTTTGATAGTTCTTCGTTACTTTTTATAAATTCAGGAACAGAATATTTTAACTTACTTAGGTTTTTTGAAACGTAAGCATCGCCATCAGAATTAGAATGTAGGCCTTTACCGGTAATCAGCAGTATTTCTTTATATTTATTTTTAACACATTTGATAATTAATTCTCTAACTTTTAGATTAGCTTCATCTAAAGTGTAACCGTGTAGATCAAACTTAAACCTGTCTTTTCTTTCTTGATTTTGTAAACTATTTTTATCTTTATCGTATATGTCAGAAGGATTTTTTATATAAGTCTTCCAAGTATTAATATCTTCTTTGGAGAGGTCTTTCTTTTTAATCACTGACTAATAATTTCAGATAAATACCAGTTCGGGCTATTTTTTTTAATATTTTTAGTAAACTTCCAAATGTCAGTTACAAACTTGATTTTATCAGGATTTCCTTCGATAATTTTATCTTCCTTATCTTTTTTAACAGAAATAACTTCTGCTACAAATCTAACAGTGGCGAATAATATGTCATTCACTTTTTCATATTTTTCTACTGAAGATTCTTTCATCCCTATAAATGTGAACTCAGATTTAATTTTTTCTAAATTTCTTGCTTCGATTGCATCAGAAAAATTATTATTCATCGTTGGGGTTAAAAGATCTTTAAGTTTTTTTACTTCACCATTTGCAAAAGCGGTCAAAATTGTTTCATAAGCAATTTCAGCTCCCGTCAAAAATTCTTTCTTTTCTTTTCCTTCTAGGACATCATGATTTTGTTTCATTGGTTTAACTTCATTTTTAGGAATATTAAATCTTTTTTCTTGAAAACTAGAGTAGGTTTTCGGCTCATGGCCCGTTTTTCTACCCAAAATACTTCTTAGTCGCAAAATGATGAATCCTGCGATCATGCCTAATAAAATAATATCAATGTAACCGAAACTGTTATTCATAATTTGATAAATATACATTAATAATATATTTTTGTATCAGACAAATGAACCCATTTTTCATAATATTTATATGCCTTCCAGCTCTAGAGATATACCTATTGATCAAAGTAGGTGGTCATGTTGGCGCGCTCAACACCGTGGCTTTAATTTTTTTAACTGCAGTGATTGGTATATATTTTGCAAAACACCAGGGTATCCAAACTTTAAAGTCAGGAATGGTCAATTTATATCAAAATAAAATGCCTATCTTTGAAATGATGTCTGGTGCTTCAATAGCCATAGCGGCTTTGTTGCTCATTTTACCAGGGTTCTTTACAGACTTTATTGGCTTTTTAATACTTATTCCTTTTACAAGAAAAATTTTATTTAGTTTGGTCTTGAAAAACAAAACAAAAGGAAATGTTAAATCTCAAAGTGAAACAATCGACGGTGAAGTTATAGATAATAATAAAGATGAACTATAAAATTATAGGGAAATATATAAAGGAATTAAATTTTAATATTCCTAACGCCAAAACATTTTTTTTGTTATCTAAAGATATAGCAAATTATAAAATTAACGTTGATATTAAAAGCTCTCAAACCAAAAAAAATATTATAGAAGTATTAACAAGTTTAAGTCTTACTCCAATAAAAAATGATTTTGAAACCATAAATACAAAAATTATTTATTCAACAATTGTTGAACTAGAGGGTAATGAGCTATCCAAAAATGAAATGGAAAAAATTATACTTATAGAAATTCCTACCAAGATTTATCCTGAATTAAGAAAAATATTTGTTTTTTTATTTGAAAACTCAGGGTTTAAAGATGTAAAAATTAGTGAACATGTCGATTTTGACAATCTTTATAAAATGAGAAAAATTCAATAAAAATTTTTCTTTAATTCGGATTTTAAGAATTCTTTATGTTTTTTTAGTTCTGCCTCAGAAATTTTCACAATTGATTTACTGTAATCTTTTGCTTTATTTATATTTTGTGGTGAAGGATTATCTGAAAGATTAAATTTAGGTTCTTTGACATCTAACAAATTTATATAAACTTCTCTTAAAAGCTCGCAATCTAATAAAGCATTGTGCTTGGTCCTACGTGAAAGATCAACATTAAACCTTTTACAAAGTGCATCAAGAGAATTTGACGAACCAGGAAATTTATTTCTAGCAAACTCTAAAGAGTCGATTACTAATTGTTTATTAATTTTTTCTTTTTGAATTGCGCCTAATTCCCCATCTAAAAAACCAACATCGAATGATGCATTGTGAATAATAATTTTTTTATCTTTAATAAAATCCAAAAATTCATCAGCTATTTGATCAAATGATTCTTTATCTTTTAAAAAATCTTCAGAAAAACCATGAACTTTAAAAGCTTCATTTGGCATACTTCTTTTTGGATTAATTAGTTTATGGAATACTTTTCCTGTTGCTACTAAATCTTTAGTTTCAATACAGGCAATCTCAACGATTTTATGTCCGTCTCTAAATGACAAGCCTGTTGTCTCGGTATCTAAGAACACTTCATTCATATTTACTAATAATATCGATTAAGTTCTTTTTTAAAAGCTTTAAATTTTTTTCATTAACAACTACGTGATCACAAAATTTAATTTTTTTCTCATCGTTAAGTTGTTTTTTGTCTAGCAAATTAAAAAGTTTTTTATCTCCTTTCTTTGACTTAAACCTTTTTAACCTTAAATTTCTTTTAGCTTTTACAAAAATAATGATATTAAAATATTTCATTAACTTGCTTTCAATCAGTAAAGGAATTTCATAAAAAATAAATTTACTTTTTTTGTTTTTTTCAGTGAATTTTTTCATATTAACTCTCACCAGAGGGTGAATAATTTTTTCTAATTTTTTAATGTTTCTTTTATTGTTGTTGGCTAAAATTATTTTTTTAAGATTTCTTTTAATAAAATTATCATTTTTAATATTAAATTTTTTGCTTAATAGTTTATTGAAGTGTTTATTTTTATAAAGTTTTTTTACAACTTTATCAGCGCTAAAGAGTGGGCCGCGCCTATGTGATAAAATTTGACTAGCTGTTGTTTTTCCTGAGGCCAGAGACCCTGTTATTCCAATTTTAATCATTTAAGCTTTGAGTTTAATAGCTCTATTAAACCATCATCAATTTCAGGATTAATTTTATTCCACAAGTAAAAGGATTTTTGTCCCTGGTAAATAAACATATCAAGTCCATTGAAAACCTTTTTGCCCTCTTTTTTTAAGTGTTTATAGGTTTTCGTTTCTAATGGGTTGTATATGGTGTCTATATAAACAACTTCATGTTTGGTCTTAGAAAAATTAAAATTAAAATCATCACCGTTTTTTAATCCAAGACTTGTAGCGTTGATTATAATATCAAAATTTTTAATTTCAGCCTCTAAATTATCCCAAGGTAATATGGTTATATTGTTAAACTTTTTTTTTAAAAAAATACATTTCTCGTTAGTTCTATTTGTTATTGATATATTTTTTATACCTGATTTTTGAAGTGATAAAATAACAGATGGTGAAACACCACCCGCACCAATAACTAAAGATTTTTTTTTTAAGTCGTTCTCAATCTCTTTAAGGTAAGCTGCTTGTAATCCATATACATCTGTATTTTCTCCAATTATAAAATTGTCCGCATCTAAAAGTATTGTGTTTACGGATCCCGTTTGTTCAGCATCATTAATTATTTTATCAACATGATTTATAATCTTCTGCTTAAAAGGTAATGTAACATTTATACCTGCTAGTGACCCATCTTTAATTTTGCTTGTAATTTCTGTCAAATCTTTATCAGTCGCTTCTATTATAGAGTAGTCAGCGTTTAAGCTATATTTATCAAACCAGTAATTATGTAATATTGGAGACAAAGAGTGTTTTATTGGGTTGCCAATTATTCCAAAATTTTTTTTCATCTTTTAAACTGTTCTATATAACTTATGATTTCTTTTATAGGCAATCCCATAATTGAATTTTTATCCCCTTTAACGTATTCGAAAAGTTCCACTCCATCTGCTTCAATTTGATATACACCATATGCTAGTAAGGTTTTTGTTTCTATTTTGCTCAAATATTTTAATAATTCTTCATCTTTTAAGTTTTTCATTTTGAGCTCGGAAGAGTCGCTATGGTTCCATATCATCGCTCCATTTTTAGAAATACATACCGAGCTAATTAAATAATGTTTAGAATTATTAAGTTTTTTTAGTATTTTAAAAGCCTCTTCTCTTGAATTAGGCTTGTTAATAAGCTCTCCGTTAAGAGATATTACGCTATCAGCTCCGAGAACCAATTTATCAGGTGCTTTGTTGCTAACTTTTATAGATTTTATTTCTGCAAGATTTTTAGAAACAGATAGTGGATTAGCTCCCTCTATTAGAAGAGATTGTTTAATTTCGTCTTCATCCACATTTGAAACGATAACCTCATTATCAATATTGTATTTATCAAGAATTTGTTTTCTTACACCGCTTTTAGAAGCTAAAATTATTTTCATTTATTTTTTTTTATCTCTATAATTTTTAAAATAGATGCTGCGGTTTCTTCAACAGATCTTCTAGTAACGTCGATAATTGGCCAACTATTTTTTTTAAATAATTTTTTAGAGTCTTCTACTTCTTTCTTAATAAACTCTAAATCTGTATATTCTTTTAAATTGTGATCTTGCATAATTGCTACACGGTTTCGTCGTATATCTGATAACCTTTCTGGATCGGCAACTAAACCAACAATGCATGAAGTATTATTAGAATATAAATCTTGTGGAATTTTTTGGTCTAAAACTAAGGGGATATTAACAGTCTTATATCCTCTGTTGGCTAAATATATTGATGTAGGTGTTTTACTAGTTCTGCTCACACCTAAAAGAACAACGTCAGCTGTATTTATGTCGTCAATCTTTTTTCCATCATCGTGTGACATCGTGAACTGAATGGCTTCTATTCTTTTATAATAATCTTCATCCAAGACGTGCTGGGCGCTAGGTTTATGAATGGCTTTTTGGTTAAGAAGCTTTGAAAAACTTAAAATTAAATTTCCTAAAACCCCAAAGCATGGAACAGAAGAAACCTCGCTTTGATGAGCAAGATACTTTGCCAGTTTCGTTTCTACAATTGTGTATAAAATAATAGAATTACTTATTTCATTACATTCTTTAATAATTTTATCTATTTGTTGTTCTGTTCTGATAAAAGCAAATTCTTTTTTTTCATACTCAAAATTAGAGAATTGAGACTTTAAAGATAAAAAAATTCTATCTAGGGTTTCACCTGTAGAGTCAGACACAAGATATACATTGTATTTTTCGTTCATATCTTTGTTGATAAAATATTCATGAGTCCATTTTTTTCATTTTTTTCTAAAATACAAAAAAATAATTAACATTGATCAACATTATTTTAACAAGTTATTAGATGTTGATAATAATGTTTTTTGGATGTTTATAAAATGAATAAAACTAAAAATTAAGTAAAACTAATCAAAGTTATTAAGTAACGTATGTATAATTGTTGTAAAAATCATTATATAACTAATTAACAGGGCCTATAACACTAACTATACTTAAAAACTTATATTATTTAATGAGTAAACTTAAAGATATCTTAATAAATAAAAAAATTGGTAAATCAATTTGGTTTATGAGACAAGCGGGTCGTTACCTACCTGAGTTTAGAAAAATTAGATCACAAAATCTAAACTTTATTGATCTTTGCTTAAATAGTGAATTAAGTTCAGAAATAACATTACAACCTATTACAAGATTTAATTTAGATTCAGCAATAATCTTTTCAGATATTTTAATGGTTCCTTACGCATTAGGACAAAAAGTTGAATTCATTAAGGATGTAGGCCCAAAATTAGAAGAATTTAATTTTAATCTCTTTACAATGAATAATAAAAAATCTTTTACACAAAAACTACTGCCAGTATATGAAGCTATTAATAAAACTAGAAATAAATTAAACAAAGAAAAATCGTTAATCGCTTTTGTTGGAGCCCCTTGGACATTATTAATTTACATGTTGAATTTAAAACTAGATAAAAAGAAAATTAATTACCAAAAAATTAAATCTAAAAAACAAGAAATAAATTTAATATTAAATAAGTTAAATGAATATCTTTTCATACATATTGAAAATCAGATAAATGCGGGGGCAGATGTAGTGCAAATATTTGATTCTTGGGCTGGCTTGATTAAACCAGAAGACTTTGTACATTATTGTATAGAACCTAATGCTAAGCTTGTCAGTTTTTGTAAGAAAAAAAATATTCCTGTTATATGCTTTCCAAGAGGAATTGGTAAAGATTATAAAAAATTTAATGATATTGTAAAACCTGACGGGTTGAATATAGATTATGAGGTTGACCCTGATTGGGCAAAAGCAAATTTAAAAAATGTTGTAATCCAAGGTGGTTTAGATCCTAAAATTTTATTAAATTCTGAAGAAGATATAATGAGTGGTGCAAAAAAGTATTTAGATGTTTTTCAAGGCTTACCATATGTATTTAACCTAGGACATGGTTTGCTTCCTTCAACAGACCCAGATAAAGTTGAAAAATTAATTAAATTTTATAGGAATTATTAATAATGAAAAATGATCATCCTGAGGTAAAATTTGGAAAAACAGGGGTTCTTTTAATTAATCTTGGTACACCCGATTCAACAAGCTGGTTGGACATTAGAAAATATTTAAAGGAATTTTTATCCGATCGAAGAGTAATAGAAGTTAACCCTTTGCTTTGGCAGGTTATTTTAAATTTATTTATACTTACTTTCAGACCATCTAAAACGGCACATGCATATAAAAAAATTTGGAGAAAAGAAAGCAACGAGTCTCCATTATTGTATTTTACCAGAAGCCAAGCTCAAAAACTTAAGAGCAAAATAGGGAATGAAAAAATAATTGTTGACTTTGCCATGAGATACGGAAACCCAAGTATTAAATCAAAACTTAATTTATTAAAAGAAACAGGATGTGAGAATATAATTATTTTACCATTATATCCTCAATACGCAGCTGCGACCACAGCCACAGTTTGTGATGAGGTTTATCGATCATTAATGAAAATGAGGTGGCAACCTAGTCTCCAGATAATCCCACATTATGAATCAGATCCATCTTATATTAATGCTTTAATAAAAAGCATAGAGATAAAAGTTAAATCTATTAACTGGAAACCAGACTTAATAATTTCTTCTTACCATGGAATACCCAAAAAGTATTTCGATAAAGGAGATCCTTATCATTGTTACTGCCACAAGACGACCAGACTCATCAAAGAAAAATATTCATCTATAAATATAGAAACTACTTTTCAATCGAGATTTGGACCTCAAGAATGGTTAACACCTTATACAGATAAAACACTTGAGAGCTTACCCAGCAAAGGCGTAAAAAATTTATTGGTAATTTGTCCTGGTTTTGCATCGGACTGTGTAGAAACTTTAGAAGAAATCGACATTCAAGGTAGAGAAAGCTTTTTAAGTAATGGAGGAGAAAATTTTGATTTAATTCCATGTCTTAACGATAACTCTGATCATATTGATCTGTTTGAAAATCTTGTAAAAAAATATATTTAAAATGAATTTTTATCTTCTTTTTAAGTCTTTACATTTAATCGCCGTAATATCCTGGATGGCAGGTTTATTGTATTTACCGAGAATATTTGTTTATCATTCGGAGGCGTCCCATGAATCACAAAAACAAGTTTTTAAAACAATGGAAAGAAAGCTCTATAATTATATTATGATGCCAGCAATGTTGCTGTCTTGGTTGTTTGGGGTTTTGTTGATTTACAGTTTGGGATTTGATATTTTTAAAGAGTTTTGGATGCAAATTAAAATTGTTTCTGTTTTGATTTTAACTCACTATCATTTTATTCTTGGAAGATATCTCCAAGACTTTGAAACAGACAATAATCGTAAATCATCAAGATTTTTTAGAATTATCAACGAGGTGCCCACAATTATACTTATTGTTGTTGTATTTGTTGTTGTTTTCAAGCCTTTAATATAGGACTTGAATTTTTTCAAAAAAGTCCTATATATTTACTACTTTCCTATTTATCTAAATAATCTCATGAATTTACAAGAATTAAAGAAAAAGAACCCTGCAGAGCTTATTAATGAAGCTGAAAAACTTGGTATTGAAAATCCAAGTACTTTAAGAAAACAAGAAATACTTTTTGCTATACTAAAAAAACTAGCTGAAAAAAATGAGCAAATAACAGCAACAGGTGTACTAGAAGTGCTACAAGACGGTTTTGGTTTTCTTAGAGCAATCGAGTCTAACTACTTACCAGGACCAGACGATATTTATGTAAGCCCAAGTCAAATTAGAAGATTTGGTTTAAGAACCGGAGACTCAGTCGAGGGAGAAATTAGAGGACCCAAAGATGCTGAAAGGTATTTTGCTCTTCTAAAAGTAAATAAAATAAATTTTGATGAACCAGAAAAGGGAAAAAATAAAATAGCATTTGATAACTTAACCCCTCTTTATCCAGATGAAAGAATTAAATTAGAGGTTGAGACAACTAAGATTGAAAAAAAACCAGACAACACTGCAAGATTAATTGATTTAGTTAGTCCCATAGGAAAAGGGCAAAGGTCACTTATTGTGTCGCCACCTAGAGCGGGAAAGACAATCATCCTTCAAAACATTGCTCAGTCGATCACAGCAAATCATCCTGAATGTTACTTAATGGTCTTATTGATTGATGAAAGGCCGGAAGAAGTTACAGACATGCAAAGATCTGTTAAAGGAGAGGTTGTTGCTTCAACATTTGATGAACCAGCATCGAGGCACGTAGCTGTTGCGGAAATGGTTATCGAAAAAGCCAAGCGTCTTGTAGAACATAAAAAAGATGTAGTCATTTTACTAGACTCTATAACAAGATTAGGAAGAGCCTATAATGCGGTGATACCAAGCTCAGGAAAAGTATTAACAGGAGGTGTTGATGCAAATGCCCTCCAAAGACCAAAAAGATTCTTTGGTGCTGCTCGAAATGTAGAAGAGGGCGGTTCTTTAACCATAATTTCAACAGCCTTAATCGATACAGGAAGCAGGATGGACGAAGTCATTTTCGAAGAATTTAAAGGAACAGGTAATTCTGAGCTAATTCTTGATAGAAAGGTTGCGGATAAAAGAATTTACCCTGCATTAGACATCACAAGATCTGGCACTAGAAGAGAAGAGCTTTTATTTGAAAAAGATGATCTTTCTAAAATGAATGTTCTAAGAAGAATTATTAGCCCAATGGGGACAATGGATGGAATTGAATTTTTAATCTCAAAACTCAAAAATACGAAAAATAATGCAGACTTTTTCGACTCAATGAATAAAACAGCAAATTAATTTTATTGGATAGTTTGATTGTTTAAATTAGTTTCATGTAAATAAAAACCAATTATACTATCAAGCGTGTTAATTTTACTTTCCAAAGAGATCGTTTCTAAAAGTTTTTGCTTTTCCTCGTTAGTAATCGGAGCAATCATTGCTAATGTGTTTATTTTTTGTGCTGGATCCAATTTTTCAAATTCTTTCCAATTAAGCAAAAGACCATTTTTTTTAAAAAAGACTTTAGCATTTTCAATTAAATCATTAGAATCAGTTTGACTATTTGTGTCATTAATATCTTCACTAAAACCATCAAAACTAACTTGAAATTCTCGATATAATTTTCTGTTGGATACTTCTTTTAAAATTTTAAATCTTGAAATTCCTGTTAAATTTATTAAAACTCTACCATCTTTACTTTTTTGATAATCACTGATTTTACCAAGACAACCGATATCGTAGACAGAATCATCATCTTTTCTTGATTGCACCATTCCCATTAGTTTATCTTTGTTGTATGCATCATTTACTAAATCAAGATATCTTTGCTCAAAAATATTTAACGGTAAGTTGGTCTTAGGAAAATATATTACTCCACTTAAAGGAAAAACTGGAATGATGTCAGGAAATTTTTTCATAAACATAATATACAAAAAAAAACAACTTCATGGTAGCGGCATTTTATAATGGTTGACCATAGATAAGAGTGTGTACTATACTAAATTAATTGCGGGCATAGCTCAGTGGTAGAGCGTCTCGTTGCCAACGAGAAGGTCGAGGGTTCGAACCCCTTTGCCCGCTCCATGAAATGATTACACTTTTAAAAAAATTTAATAATGTCTGATTTATCAATGAAAAAATGTGTTGCTTGTGATGGAGGTATCCCTGCATTTGATACTAGTGAAATACACAAATATTTAAAAAAAATTGATGGGTGGGATGTTAAAAATAATGAAGATAAAAGTTTTTATTTGATAAAAGACTTTAAATTTAAAAATTTTGAAGCAAGTCAAAAATTTGTAAATAAAGTTGCCCTTATAGCGGAAGAGGAAAACCACCATCCTGATATTTCTTTTGGTTGGGGCTATTGTAAAATAAAAATTTTTACCCATGCAATTAAAGGCCTTGCAGAGAGTGATTTTATTTTAGCTGCCAAGATTGATAAAGTTTAATTTAGTGATTGAAATGCCTTATCCCAGTAAATAACATTTTTACTTTTGCTCTATCAGCTGCATTAATAATTTCCTGGTCTCTAATAGAACCACCTGGTTGAATAATAGTTTTTACACCTGCTTTTATTAAAGTTTTAATTCCATCTGCAAATGGAAAAAAGGCATCAGAAGCAGCTATACTGTTTTTAATTTTTGAAAATTGAAACTGTTTTGCTTTTTGTACTGCAATCTTACAACTATCTAGTCTACTTGGCTGCCCAGCACCAATGCCAATTGTTGAAAAATTATTACACAAAACAATTGCGTTTGATTTGACGTGTTTACAAACATTGAAAGCAAATTGAATTTCAGCTAATTCTTTATCGTTAGGTTTTAATTTAGTTACACACTTTAATCTTTTTCTATCCAACACAATATTATCTTTACTCTGTAATAAAAAAGAACCACTAAATGATTTAACAGATAAGATATTTTTTATATTAAAATTAGAAATATCAATTATTCGTAAATTTTTTTTTCTTTTTAAGATCTCCAAAGACTCTTTGTCGAAACCTTTGGCTAATATAACTTCTAAAAAATTTTCATTAATTTCATAAGCAATTTTCTTATTGATTTTATAATTACAAGCAATGACTCCACCAAAAGCACTTATTGGATCCGAGGCATAAGCATTTTTAAAAGAAATCAATGGAGATTTATTTTCAGAAACCCCGCATGGATTTGCGTGCTTAATAATTACAGTTCCAGAATTTGTTTTCAATGAATTTAAAATTTCTAAGGATGCGAACATATCATTGTAATTATTATAACTAAGTTCTTTTCCATGTATTTGATCGAATCCTAATTTTTTATCATCATAGTCACTTATATATATAGAACTTTGTTGATGTGGATTTTCTCCGTATCTTAATTTTTGAAATTTTCTTCCAAAGATTGTTTTTCTTTCAGGGAATTCAATTTTAAGTTTTTTATTAAACCAATTTGCAATCATCGAGTCGTAATAAGCCGTTAAACCAAATGCTTTTGACGACATTAACTCTCTAAATTTTAAGGTTGTCTTACCTTTGTTTTGATCTAGCTCTTTAATTAAGGAACTATAATCATATTTATTTGTAATGATTGTTACATTATTAAAATTTTTAGCGGCAGCTCTAACCATGGTAGGCCCACCTATATCTATATTTTCAATTATATTTTTTGAATTTTTTGAGCTTAGAACAATTTTTTGAAAAGGATAAAAATTCACTATTATAAGATCAATTGCTGGAAAGTTTTGTTTATACATTTCATTTTGATGTTTTTTATTTTTTCTATCATGAAGAATTCCGGCATGGATTTTTGGATGGAGCGTCTTTACTCTACCATCAAGCATTTCTTTAAAACCAGTATATTTAGATAATTCAGTGCACTCATAACCAAGTTTTTTAATGGAAGCGTAGGTTCCTCCAGAGCTTATAATTTTAATATTAAATTTTTTTAAAACTTTTAGTATTGAAATAAGATTTTCTTTGTCAGAAACTGATATCAGAGCGTTTTTAACTTTTAAGTTCATTATTAAATATTTTTTCTTATCTCCCAAACAAAAGACTTATTTTTATTAACTAAATTACCATCGATTGTGACACAAGTACTATCTAAAATTTTCTTTTCCCCTAAAAATATACTTTTTTCAATTTTTATTTCTTCATCCTTTATTGTAAATAAAAGTGATTTATTTTTAGAAATTTGAATTAAAGCCCCGTTCCCGCCCATGGTTTTAATAGCCGTAAGCTCAGGGTTTAAGTGAAACCTAAAGCTATATCTAACAGGATAACCATCTTTTTTTTTAAAAATATGATCAGCGCCCCTTAAACAATCTTCAACTTTGTCAATATAAATTTCTCTTCTATGCGAACACCCAAAGTTTTTCTCATAACCGTCGTTAGTTGTAGAACAACCAACCAGTGTGCTTTCATTTTTAGTTTCTAGATCATAAAATTTAAAACTATTTTGAATTGAATTTCCAAAAACTTTATTAATCAATTTATTTTTTTCAAACATAGTTACTGATGTATCATTTAAAGTTAACGTAGACTGACATGCTGTTAATCTACTAAGAGTTTCTGCTTTTTTAGAAATATTAACTCCAAAACCAGAATTTGAGACAATTTTAAGTCCATTTAAAAAATATTCAAACGACAAAGGACCAGATTGATAACATTGGGATAAATTTTTTTGAGGCGGTTTCTCAATATCCATAAATACTAAATGCGCTTTATGTTTTATTTTAAATAAGCCGCCTATATTTTTATTTAAACTATTTTTTTGTTTGCTTTTTTCAATATATTTTTCAATTTGACTTAAATCTGTAATTGTTGAACCGTTAAATAATGGTAATTGTCCATTTGGTGTTTTAATAAAATTTACGCAATTTATATTTTTTTCAATTATATTTTCTAAAAATTCCGGAATATATTTTTGACTATCTTTTATTACCTCTCTACATAATATTAAATATTTTAAAAAAAAAATTAAATCATTGGGATTTCTAGACAAAGGAAATCCCTCAATATCAAAGAAATTTTTTACAAGTGTATCCAATTCACTTATTCCTAATTTGTAGTTATCTGCGTATTCTTTAAAGACTAAGCCTGACAATATTATCGTCGTTAAAATTTCTAATTTTTTGGTAAAATCCTTCTCAAATCTGATATTTTTTTTTAAATGGTTTGTTTGTGTAATTATGCAGCTAAGAAGGTTTTTTTTAAAATCAAAGGTACTGTTATTTAAAATAATATCAATATTTAGAATCCAGCTTATAACTCTTGCACTTAAAGTTGATGTTTCCCAGGTCGTTCTGTTGTATTTTGAATTTTTCAACATCCAAATATAAATAATTTTTTTTAACTTTTTATGGTCCGTCTTTCTATCTATTAAATTAAGCCAAAAAAAATTATGCATTTCTCTAGAATTATTGTTTTTGTGTTCTAACCAAAAAATATTTGGATCTATCTCACTTATTTTAAATGACTGTTTTTTATATGTTGTAATAATTGAAAGCAAAAATGGATTAGGATTATAATAAACTTGCTGAGGTGTAATCGTTTCAAGTGACTTATTATAGTTTCTAGATGAAAAATATATTTTTTTAAAAAACTTTATTAAAGTTATTTGACAAGCGATCAAATAAAAATAGACACTTTTCAGCCCAAACATCTATTAATTGTTTCTGAGGATTTCTATATTCCTTTTAAGGTCTCCCTTATTTTCTTTAAAAATGGTAGACCCTGAAACGAGAATATTGGCACCTGCATTTTTAGCTTTTGAACAATTTTCAAAATTAATCCCACCATCTATTTCTACATCTACGTTAAGATTTTGTTTATCTATTAATTCTCTTACAGATTTTGTTTTTTCTAATACCTCTGGCATAAACTTTTGGCCTCCAAATCCAGGTTCAACGCTCATAATTAAAACTAAATCTATTTCTTGTAAATAATCTTTTACTAGACTTATTTCAGATTTAGGTTTTAGAGAAATTCCTACTTTTTTGTTCTGCTCTTTGATCAGTTTTATAGTTGTTGAAACGTCAGACGTTGCTTCTGGATGAAAAGTTATAATGTCTGCGCCTGCATCAGCAAAATCTTTAATGAAATTATCTACTGGTGAAATCATCAGATGCACATCAAATGTTTTTGTGGTTAAAGGTCTAAGTTTTTTAATAACCTCAGGTCCAATAGTTAAGTTTGGTACAAAATGACCATCCATAACATCAATATGAATATAATCAGCACCAGCTTTTTCTAATGAAATTACTTCATTACCCAATTTACTAAAATCAGCAGATAAAATTGATGGAGAAATTTTAATTAAATCACTCATATTTTGTTTATATTTTAAAGTAGAACTTTGTCAAAAAAATTCAAAATATTAATTGAATAACCGATAAAGTTGTCTAGAAAAATCACTCTCAAGTGGAAATGCTAGCATACCCCAGACATCATAGCCCAATAAATAAGGCATAGCGTAAAATCTAAATAAGTAAAAAAACCAAGCCACATAAAGAGCTATAAATGGACCAAATAGAAAACTAGGTGTAATAAATTTAAATAAATCGATTATGGGATTGGTGTATTTGACAAAAACTCTCATAAAAAAGAATGTCGAGTCCTCTCTCTGAAAAATATTCATAAATGCTCGACCTATTAAGGTCCACATAATCATGCCTAGAATGTAATCTAAAACTATTGCCCAAGTAGGTACCATATTTTTAATTTATCATGATTTAGTTAAAAAAAAAGGGGCGAAAAAATCGCCCCTTTTAATTTTAAATAATTAACTGTTACTACTGTTTACCAAGGATTGGTTTACCCGTTGGTATTCTAGTGTCATCAACCATCTTTTGAATAGTTGGGCTTGGCTCTTTAGTCATTAAACTAACGACAACCATTACCACTAAACAAATTGGTGCACCGATTAAACCAAATCTTAAGTGATCGATACCTAAGAATGGAGTATTTGTTACACCCCAGATAGCATTTGAGAATTTAGGGAATACCCATAATAGGTAAAATAACCCTGAACCAATTCCCGTGATGATACCGGCAATAGCACCTTGTCTAGTAGCTCTCTTCCACCATACACCAAGTACAAGTGGGAAGAATAAGCCTGACATAGCAAAGTCAAATGCCCAAGCAACCGAACCTAAGATACTTGTTAGCCTGAAAGAGGCTATATAAGCACCAGCAGCTCCGATTATTACTAACAGCACACGCGCAACTAAAAGTCTCTTACGAGTATCCGCTTTTGGATCAATGATTTTGTAGTAAATATCATGTGATAAAGCGTTTGAAATCGCAAGTACAAGACCATCAGCAGTTGACATGGCAGCAGCCATACCACCAGCAAACACAAGTCCTGAGATTACGAACGGTAGTCCCGCTACTTCTGGAGTAGCTAATACTACAACGTCACCTCTCATAAACCATTCGTTTAACTGAAGTATACCGTCACCATTAAAGTCTGCGATAAATACTTGTTTAACTTCAGACCATCTTTGTACCCATTCTAATGACTGAACTTCAGAAATTGATTTTCCGATAATTCCAGTCGGTAGATTTGGATCCATTAATGACAACTTAGACAATGTTGCTAACATAGGCGCTGAAGAGTAAAGCAAGAATATAAAGAATAGTGACCAAGCCACTGATTTTCTTGCTGATCTCACAGTAGGAGTAGTAAAGTATCTCATAAGAATATGAGGTAACGATGCAGTTCCCACCATCATACAAATCGCTAACGATAAGTATTTCCAGACAGCCATTCCACCTTCAGGTACTCCAGAGTGAGAGCCAGAGATATATTTCAATCCTCCTGGTACTCCCGCTGCTTTAATATCTGCGGCGCTGTTTTTAACTAGTCCAAATTGTTGTTCAAGTTCACCAAGTCTTGCAACTTCATCACCTAACATTAAGTGAGGGAATACTCCGCCACCAACTTTACTACTAATCCAGAATACTGGTAGCAGGTAAGCAATGATTAATACAATGTATTGAGCAACCTGAGTCCAAGTTACAGCTCTCATTCCACCTAGCATTGAACAGATAAGAATACTTATTAATCCTACCCATACACCTAGTTCAAATGGAATTCCAAGAGCTCTAGAAGCAATTGTACCCGTAGCATTAATTTGCGCTGTCACGTAAGTAAATGATGCTATGAAAAGCACGAATACTGCGCAAGCTCTTACGAGATTACCACCGTATCGTGTTCCGATAAAATCAGGAACAGTGTAACATCCAAATTTTCTTAGGTACGGAGCCATTAAAGTCGCAACAAGTACATATCCACCTGTCCAACCTACTAAGAAGGCCATATAAGTATAACCACCAAAGTAAACACCGCCCGCTAAGGCTACGAATGAAGCACCTGACATCCAGTCAGCTGCTGTCGCCATCCCGTTAAACACGGTTGGCACTTGTCTTCCTGCAACATAGTAGGCATCTACTTGTATGGTTCTAGATAAATAACCAATTAAGGCATAAATCAAAACCGTGAAAGCCACGAACATCACTCCGATGTTTTTAGCTGACACACCTGCTTGCTCCGCAATAGCCATCAAGATGATGAATACTAAGAAGCCTCCAGTGTAGGTCCCGTATATTTTAGGAAGGTTTTTTACAAAATCTCCTTTAAACATTAGTCGTCCTCTCTTTCTGAGAACCCGTGTTCTTCGTCGATTTTCTCTTGCTTGTTAGCAGTCCAAAACAATATTATTACGAACGCAAGAAGTGATCCTTGTGCCGTCATATAATATGCTAATGGGTACCCAAGAAAAGACATCGTGTTTAGTTCAGAACCAAACATGAAGATTACTAATGAAAAGAAAAACCAAAGAACCAATGTAACGATCATATGGTTCTTAGTCTTATTCCAATAAGCGTCTTTGTTAGACATATTTCCCCCTATTATTTTTAACTTTTTACGTAAAAAGTACTTTATTGTTGCGAAGCATACTCATTATGAGTTGAATTAAAAGCGAAAAAAACCCCACAAAACCAGTTTGAAATGCTATATCAGCACAATATAAAGGATTTAAATACAACGTGAAATTGAAAATCAAAGAAATTGTAAACACCCTAAAAGCTATAAGGGAATATCTGTTCCCAGTTGAAAAGCTTACAAGCTATTTTAAAAGTATTAATTCTAAGGAAGATCTTCAAAAATTTATTCAACAAAGATCAGCTCACATAACTCAAAACACTCTTTATGGTTATTTGAAAACTCGAATGGGACATAAATTTACAATTATGGTTGATGATGAAGTTTTTTCTAATTCAATAAATTTAGCGAAGTGGAACATATATATGATTGCTTTGGCAGATTGTGCGTTTTACACTTTTTCATACTTAATAAATGAAAAAGATCTAAAAGAAAATAATTGCAAGGAAATTTATCTTAATATCATAAGCAGTGAAAAAGAAAACGGTCTAAGCGATGAAATTTTTGAAAAAGCAAAAAAAGAATTTTTACAAAGACATGAAAGAGTTGACTTTAAAACTTATTATTTAGAAAATCCCTTTCAGGAAAGTTGTTCAGCACTTTACAGCTGGTCACCTGTAGCTGATGAATTAAAAATATTAGATGAAAAAATTGTTTTAAATTCAATGAGCTTAAAGTGGAACCTAATAGTAGGTGAATTTAAAAAATTAACAAAAAACTTAAAGTTTAATTAATCTTTATTTTGTCTATTCTCAACCAATGAAGCCACAACACTTGGATCAGCTAAAGTAGTGGTATCACCTAAATTGTCAGGTTCGTTAGCTGCAATCTTCCTTAAAATTCTTCTCATGATTTTACCCGATCTTGTTTTCGGCAATCCCGGTGCAAATTGAATAACGTCTGGATAACAGATAGGACCAATTTGTTTTCTAACCCATTGTTTTAAATCTCTTTCTAAATCTCCCGTAGGATTTTCTCCAACATTTAAAGTAACGTAGCAATACAAACCATTTCCTTTTATGCTATGTGGAAAACCAACTACAGCAGCTTCAGCAACTTTTGGGTGAGCGACAAAAGCACTTTCAATTTCAGCTGTTCCAAGATTATGACCAGAAACTATAATAACATCATCTACTCTTCCAGTTATCCAGTAATAGCCATCTTTATCTCTTTTACAACCATCCCCAGTAAAATATTTTCCATCAAATTGAGAGAAGTAAGTATCTATAAATCTTTGATGATCACCATAAACGGTTCTCATTTGACCTGGCCAAGAAATAGCCATACACAATCTTCCTTGACCCTCACCTTTAATTATTTTTCCATCTTTATTTACTAAAACAGGTTTGATTCCGTAGAATGGTTTCGTTGCTGAACCTGGTTTTAAATCAATAGCTCCTGGTTGAGGTGCAATTAATATTCCACCTGTTTCGGTTTGCCACCAAGTATCAACGATAGGACATCGAGAGTCACCAACTGTTTTATAATACCACATCCACGCTTCAGGATTTATAGGCTCACCAACTGTACCTAATAACTTTAAAGATTTTCTGCTTGTTTTTTTAACTGGTCCATCCCCCTCTCTCATTAAAGCACGAATTGCAGTAGGGGCTGTATAGAATGTATTAACTTTATATTTATCTACTATTTGCCACCATCTAGAATTATCTGGATAATTTGGAACGCCTTCAAACATAATAGTAGTAGCACCATTAGCTAGTGGACCGTAAATAATATAACTATGACCCGTCACCCAGCCAATGTCAGCTGTACACCAATAAATATCGTTAGGTTTATAATCAAAAATATATTGATGTGTCATTGAGGCATAAACCATATAACCACCCGTTGTATGCAAAACTCCTTTTGGTTTACCCGTGGATCCTGATGTGTAAAGTATAAACAATGGATCCTCTGCTCCCATTTCTTCAGGGTCACATTTTGTTGGGGCTGAAGAAATTAATTTTTTATAAGAAACGTCTCTTTCATTATTCCAGTTGACTTGATTACCTGTTCTTTCAATTACAACACATTTTTTTACGTTGGGACATTGTTGTAGAGCTTCATCTGCAATTTTTTTAAGAGGAATTATTTTTCCTCCTCTAACCCCTTCATCTGCGGTAATTAAATACTCTGACTCACAATCAGTTATTCTTGTTGCAATTGAGTCTGGTGAAAAGCCGCCAAAAATAATTGAGTGTACAGCGCCTATTCTTGCACAAGCAAGCATTACGTAAGCTAGCTCGGGTATCATAGTTAAGTAAATTGTAACTCGGTCACCTTTTTGAACACCTAAACTTTTAAGTCCATTAGCTGCTTTACAGACATTTTGATGTAATTCTCTGTAAGAAATTTTTTTAGAATCAGCTGGATCATCACCCACCCAGATAATTGCAGTTTTACTTGGATTTTTTTTTAGGTGTCTATCAA
>JAOIST010000031.1 GCA_028222435.1 Candidatus Pelagibacter sp.
AAGAAAAAAATCCTTAAACCTTTTCAAGTAAACAAAAAGTTAATGAGCAAAGCAAATCCTAGTGCTATTTTTATGCACTGTCTGCCGGTAGGAAGAGGAGAGGAAGTCACAGATGAAGTTATTGACGGCAAACAATCTGTTGTCTGGAGACAGGCTCTTAATAGAGTTCACGCACAGAAAAGTATAATTAATTGGTGCTTAGATTAAGGTAGCGGTTTTGGGCTATTGCTTTTAGCATTCATAAACAAAATTACAGACGCCCTATCTTTTTCTTTTCTTAAACCTGCAAAAGCCATTTTTGTTCCTTTAACATATGCTTGAGGTTTAATTAAATAACTGTTCATTTCTTCAAAAGACCATTCCTTACCGTAATCAATCATAGCTTTTGAATATTTATAATCACTTACTGATCCAGCAGTTCTACCAATGACCCCCCATAAATTCGGTCCGATCATATTTTTTCCACCAGCTGCAATTTGATGACAAGCGGTACATTTCTTAAAAACCTTTTCACCATGAGCTAGGTCACCTAGAGCCAAAAGAGCTTTAATATCTACTGCCTCTACAACCTTGACTTCCGAGCTATCAGCAGAAGCATTAGTAGCGGCTACCTCTAAACCTTCAATTTTGTAAGCTGACTCCTTAGGCTTTTCAACATGGAATAAAACATCAGTAAATTTTCCAATTCCAATAATAATCAATACAGTAAGAAGAACTGCAGCAATAATTTTATTTATTTCAAAACTGTCCATAATTTTGATAAATACTTAGGTGACGTATAGCACGACTTTTATAAAAAAACTTAAAATTACTTAAATTTTTTTTGCGTCTTTGGGACGCATAATTATGAACAAAACTGCAATAATAATACCATCCCGTTTAGAAGCTGTAAGATTACCTAATAAACCTTTAGAACTTATAAACAATAAAGAGATGATTCTTCATGTTTATGAAGCAGCCAAGAAAACAAACACAGGAGAAGTTTACGTAGCTACTCCAGATCAAAAAATTATAGATCTTATAAAAGATGCTGGAGGGAAAGCAGTTCTTACTTCATTAGACCATCAAACCGGCACAGATCGAGTTTATGAAGTATTTAAAAATCAGTTGAAAAGCGAACCAAATGTAATCGTAAATTTACAAGGCGATATGCCAAACATAGATCCAAAAGTTATAACTAATTTAATTTCTTACATGGAAGAAGGTAAGTGTGATATTGGCACGCTAGCAAGTTCTTTTAGTTCAGATGAAGAAATAGCAGATGAAAATAATGTTAAAGTTGCAGTAAAAGAAAAGCTAGACAATAATCAATTTGGCCAGGCTAGTGACTTTTTTAGAACAGATGTAAAAAAGTACAAAATTTTCTATCATCACGTCGGTATTTATGCCTTTACTAATAAAGCTTTAGTAAGGTATGTAAGCTTAAAAAGATCTAAGCTTGAATTAGAAAGAAAATTGGAACAGTTAAGAGCCCTAGAAAATTCAATGACAATTCATGTGGGTTATATTAATTCTTCACCTTTAAGCGTAGATACTAAAAATGATTTAATAGAAGTAAGAAAGATTATGGAAACTAATGAGTAAAATGAAAATAGCTATTCAAGGTGAGTTAGGTGCGTATTCTCATATTGCTGTAGAAAAACTTTATCAAGATGCAGAAATTAAAACCTGTTCAACTTTTGAAGACACTTTCAAACAAGCCTATAATGATCCAGCTTACAAAATTATAATTCCAATCGAAAATTCTTTGGCCGGTAGAGTAGCTGATATTCATTATTTACTTCCAAAATATAAGTTACAAATTCATGGAGAATATTTTCTACCTGTTGAGCATAATTTACTTGGCAAGCTAGATGCAACTATCGAAGACATAAAATATGTAAGAAGCCATGCACAAGCAATCAGCCAGTGTCAAAAAATCATTGCACAGAAAAATTTTAAATCAATTATTTCAGTTGATACCGCAGGATCCGCAAAAGATTTGGCTGAAGGAAAAGATAAGACTATAGCTGCTATTGCCTCGGATCTTTCTGCAAAAATGTATAATTTAAAAATTTTACAAAAAAACATCGAAGACGATAAAGGTAATGTCACACGTTTTTTAATAATGGGAAAAAATATTGAACAACCTGAATATGATAAGAGCAAAAAATATATTACCAGCTGTATTTTCAGGGTTAAAAGTGAGCCATCTGCACTTTATAAATGTCTTGGAGGTTTTGCGACCAATCAAGTTAACTTAACAAAATTAGAAAGTTTTTCTGTAAAAAACACCTTTGACCAAGCAAATTTTTATCTAGATCTAGAAGGTCATTTAGAGCAAGTTGGTGTAAAAAAGGCTTTAGAAGAACTTGGCTTCCATACGGAAACTTTGGATATATTGGGAGTGTACGAATCTTCTACTTTTAGGCAAAAATAGTCCACAAAATTCAAATCTAGTCTTGTAGTATTTAAATTGATCTTGATATACTCCTATTGAGGTTGGCATCAGGTGGATGTTTCATAAACCCGGTCAGGTCTGAAAAGAAGCAGCCGTAGTGAAAATTATTCAGGTTGTTGCCTGCCTCTTTAAAATGACAAATAAAATTCTAGCATTAAAATATAGACCTCAAGAGTTTAAGGATTTGATTGGCCAGGAAGTTATGGCGCAAACAATTACTAACGCAATTAAACTTGGCAAAACACCTAACGCCTATTTGTTAACAGGAATAAGAGGTGTTGGAAAAACCACAACAGCCAGGTTGATTGCAAAAGCTTTGAACTGTCAAAAAAATGATGATCCAAAAATAACATGTTCAGGTGAAAAATTTTGTCCAACATGCCAAGAAATTATTAATTCAAATCATATTGATATCTTAGAAATGGATGCTGCATCTAAAACTGGAATAGATGATGTTAGAGAATTAATTGAAAGTTCAAAATACAGCCCAACCAGTGCCAAATTTAAAATATTTATAATCGATGAAGTTCATATGTTATCCAAACAAGCTTTTAACGGCTTACTTAAAACCTTGGAGGAACCACCACCAAGTTTAAAGTTTATTTTGGCTACAACAGAAGTAAGAAAAATACCGGTGACGATTTTATCTCGATGCCAAAGATTTGATCTTAAAAGAGTCAGTGTAGATCAACTGTGCGGACATCTAAAGATGATTGCTGATAAAGAAAAAGGTAAAATATCTGAAGATGCAATTAAATTAATAGCAAGAACATCAGAAGGCTCTGTTAGAGATTCAATTTCATTATTAGATAGAGCATTAATTTCTCAATCAATTAATGAAGGTAAACAAGTAGAGGAGCCAGATGTAAGGCAAATGCTTGGGCTTGCAGATAAGAGCAAAATTATATCTTTATTTAAAGAAGTTTTAAGTGGAAACGAGAAGGATG
>JAOIST010000030.1 GCA_028222435.1 Candidatus Pelagibacter sp.
AAAGTTTAGGAGATCTTTGCTCTGATTTTGGAGCCAATATAAAATTTGTTATTGGTCCTATGAAAAAATTTAAAAACCAAAATGTTAAAAACCTTAAAACTATTATTTTTAATAAAAAAATAAATCAATTTGTAAACGGAAATACTAACACAGTTTATATTGACCCAATGAATTCTTTAAGATTTGTTTTAAGCAAGTTGCAAAAAGATAAAATAAAACATAATAAAGATTTTTATGTTTTTACAGGTTCTTCCGTCGGTGTTGTGCCAATATTAGGTAAGGGTATTTATAAAGGTGTGATTAATAAACTTGGTAGCGTAACTGCTAAAATTAGTTAGATAAGAAAAAACCACCAATTAAAAGAACAGATAAAAAACTAATCACTTTAATATTTCTCAATAACTTAATTTTTTTTTCTCCATTATATTTTCTTTGTGAAAGAAAGTAGATATTTGCTTGTGATTTATTTCTAAATTTTGGCCTCAAAGCATTTGGAATAGCTTTATTTTTTATAGGTTTGAATTTTTTAGGGTTAATTTGTAACATAATTTATTAAACTATATTTATCTCATTGTAGCAACCTAAAGGTGCGTCATTATTGCAAATAATAATCATTCGCATTATAGTATAGATGATAATAATTCGCATCTAGCAAAATGAAAAAACTTTTTTTTTTAATTTCTATAATTTTTAGCTTCATCAATGTTTCAGCAACTGAAGTAAATATATTTAGTTCAAGACATTACGAATCTGACGGAGAATTGTACAAAAAATTTACAGAAAAAACAGGCATTAAGGTAAATGTAATTTCTGGCAAGGATAATGCACTTCATAAAAGAATTGTAGATGAGGGAAAAGATTGTTTAGGCGATTTATACTTCACAGCTGACGCAGGTAGATTAGGTGCATTTGAATTACAAGGTCTATTTCAAAAAGGCTTAAATTCAGAATTTATTAAAAAAAATATTCCACAAAATTTTAGAAGTAATTATTGGGTAGGTATAGCCAAAAGAGCACGTGTAATTTATTACAATCCAACTAAAACAAATCCACCTAAAAATTTAAAGTACGAAGATTTAAGTAAAGAAATTTTTAAAGGTAAAATTGCAATTAGACAATCAAATAATATTTACAACCAATCATTAGTTGCCTCTATTATTGAGCATAATGGACTTAATGAAACTCAAGAATGGATTAAAGGATTAGTAAAAAACTTTGCAAGACAACCAAAAGGAAATGATAGAGCTCAAATATTAGCGGTAGCAGCAGGTGAAGCAGAATATGCAATTGCAAATACTTATTATTTAGCATTGATGTTATCAGGAAAGAAAGGTGAAGAGCAAAAAAATGCAGCAAAAAAGGTAATTCCTTATTTTCCCAATCAAAAAGACAGAGGAACTCATATGAATATAAGTGGAACAGGAATTCTTAAATATGCTCCCAATAAGCAAAATGCAATTAAACTTATAGAATTTTTGCTGACAAAAGATTCTCAAACTCATATTGTTAATAATACGTTTGAATATCCAATTATTAAAGGAATAGAACCAAATAAATTAATCGCACAATTCGGTACAAATTTTAAACAGGATTTAAATACAAATGTTTCTGTCTATTCAAAAAGACAATCAGAGGCACTTAAAATAATGACAGAAGCTGGCTGGAAATAATTAAAATGTATAAAAATTTTAACTTTTGGTTTGCAGGATCATTATTAGTATCCTTGTTTGTTGCCATACCTTTATTTACAGTTTTTCTAAGTTTTTTTCATAGCACAAGTGAATACTACGATCTCTTAAGGAATACTTTTTTAAAAAACTACATAATAAATTCATTTATTATTTTAATAGGTGTTTTATCATTAACATTTATTTTTGGAGTTTTATCAGCTTACTTTGTTTCTTTTTATAATTTTCCAGGAGTAAATTTTTTTAAATGGGCTTTAATTTTATCTTTTGCAGTCCCAGCATATATATACGCATACTCACTTACTGCTTTTTTTGAAAATTACGGAACATTATTTTCTTTAATTACTTATATTTTCGGTGAAGGTAATTATAATAAATTTATTCCAAAATTTGACGGGATATTTGGCGCAATAATATCAATGTCATTTTCTTTATTTGGTTATGTATACGTACTTACGAGAGCTTCGTTTTATCATCAGTCTCACAACTTAATCGAAGTAAGTAAAAATTTAGGATACAATGCTAAAGAAAGTTTTTTTAAAATAATATTACCATCAGCCAGACCAGCAATAATTGCCGGTTTATCTCTTGTAGCGATGGAATGTTTAGCGGATTTTGGCACTGTTTCTTTTTTTAGTGTTTCAACACTAACAACAGGTATTTATAACTCATGGCTTTCATTTGATGATTTAAATACTGCAAATCAATTATCATTTGTTCTTTTGCTATTAATTTTGACACTTTTTTATATTGAAAATTACTCAAGAGGTGATGCTAAATATCACCAGCCTACACAAGGTTTTAGAAAAATACCTAAAATTGATATGGTTGGCAAAAAGGCACAATTAGTAAGTATTTTTTGCTTTTTATTATTTTTTATAAGCTTTATTTTTCCTACGATCCAAATGATTTTTTGGACTATTAAATTTCCCAAATACTTTGATTTAACAAATATTCTATTATTGAATCTAAACACATTAACACTTGTAATCTTTACAAGTATTGTACTGATTTCGTTTTCTTAATAAATTTTGGAAATCGAATATCAAAAAGCAAAATATTAAATTATTTAAGTTTTTTTTCTATATCTGGTTATGCCATTCCAGGCGTTATATTAGCCGTAGCATTTATTACTTTTTTTTCTTGGTTTAGTGATTTTTTTTCTTCTTTTTTTTCAACAGCAAGCATTAAAAAAATTTTTATTGGTTCAATGTTAGGTTTAATAATGGCATATTTTATTAGATTTTATTCTTTAGCTTTTAATGGAATTAGATCTAGCTATATAAAAATCAATCAGTCTATTGATGAAAGCTCTTATCTATTGGGTTACACTAAATTTCGAACACTTAGAAAAATTCATTACCCATATTTAAAAAACAGTATTTACTTAGTCAGCATTTTAATTGCAATTGAAATCATTAAAGAATTGCCAATTACCTTAATATTAAGACCTTTTAACTTTGAAACATTTGCAACTAAAGCTTATGCTAATGCATCACAGGATTTATTAGAAGCCGCTGCATTACCTTCATTATTTATTATTTTTTGGTCAGCTCTTTTAATATTTTATACTTCAAAGCATATACTTTCTGAAAAATAATATTATATTAAAAATATGTCTATAAATTTTCTTGAAATTAATAATGCAACTTTCGCCGCTAGTAAAAAAAATAAAGTTCTAGATTTTAATCTGACAATTAAAAATGAAGGTGATATCATTTGTTTATTAGGTCCATCAGGAATAGGAAAAACTACAATTTTGAGATCTATAGC
>JAOIST010000032.1 GCA_028222435.1 Candidatus Pelagibacter sp.
TGATATGTTAGAAACTATGTATTCAGCACCGGGTATTGGCCTTGCAGCGGTACAGGTAGGTGTTTTAAAACGATTAATTGTAATTGATATTTCTAAAGAAAAAGATAAAAAAAATCCACTTTTTTTAATTAATCCAGAAATAGTTTCAAGATCTAAAAAAACGTCAATTTACGAGGAAGGCTGTTTGTCCCTCCCAGGTCATTTCGCAGAAATTGAGAGACCAGCAGAATGTCATGTAAAATATATTGATTACACTGGAAAAGAAAAGGAAATTAAAGCAAATGGTCTTTTATCTACTTGCATACAGCATGAAGTAGATCACCTTAATGGAATATTATTTATCGACTATTTATCTAAATTAAAAAAGGACATGATTCTGAAAAAACTAATAAAACACAAAAAAGAATTTGATAAAATCATTTTATAAATTAGATGGCTTTAAAAATAATTTTTATGGGAACCCCAGACTTTGCTGTACCTATATTAAAGTCGATACACGAGTCAGAGCATGAGATTTTAGAAGTCTATACCCAGCCACCTGCAAAAAAAAATAGAGGTTTAAATATTCAAAATTCATCTATTCACGATTTTTCTATTAAATTGAATATCCCAGTCCGACACCCAATTTCTTTTAAAGATAGTAAGGAAATTGAACATATTAAAAAATTAAATCCAGATATAGTTATTGTAGTTGCGTATGGTAAAATTTTACCTAGCACTTTATTAAACTTAGAAAAAATTTTATTTATAAATGTTCACGCTTCTTTATTGCCAAAATGGAGAGGAGCCGCACCAATACATAGAGCAATTATGAATATGGATAACGAAAGTGGAATTTCTATAATGAAAATTGTACCCAAATTAGACTCTGGACCAGTTTTATTACAATCCAAAATTAAAATAACCAAAGACACTAGTTATGAAGAACTTGCTAAAAAAATGTCAAAACAGGGAGGTGTATTAATTTTAGATGCACTTAAATTAATCGAGGAAAAAAAAGCTGTTTTTATTGAACAGAATGACTCAGAGTCAACCTATGCTAAAAAAATTGAAAAATCTGAATGTAAAATTAATTGGAATAAAAACGCTAATGAAGTAATAGCCAAAATCAATGCCTTAAATTCTAATTTAGGTTCCTGGTTTGAAATGAATAGAAATAGAGTAAAAATAATTGAAGCAAAAGAGATAAAAAACATAAAAGGCAAACCAGGTACTCTACTGGATAAAAATTTTACAATAGCATGTTCAAATAATGCAGTTCGGATTTTTACACTCAAAATGGAAGGCAAAAAGCAAATAACTGCACAGGAGTTCTTAAGAGGATACAAAATTAAAATTGGCGAATCTCTTGCTTAAAATGTTTAATTACTTAATGAAAATAGAATATGACGGAACAAACTTTGTTGGCTGGCAAAGTCAAAAAAATGGAAAATCTATACAGGATTGTGTTGAGCGGACATTAAAAAAAGTTTTAAGAAAAAAAACTAAAATTATAGGATCAGGAAGGACAGATAAAGGTGTTCATGCACATTCGCAATTTGCTAATTTTAAATTTAAAAAAAAAATTGACAATAAAAAATCTTTTTTAGACTCCGTTAATTTTTTTTTACAAAAAAAATCAATATCTATTTTAGATATTAAAGAAAGAAATAAAAATTTTCACGCAAGGTTTAGTGCTAAATTACGCACATACGAATATTTAATTATAAATAGACAGGGCACTTTATCAATCAATAGAAATAGAGCATGGCATATAAAAAAAAAAATTGATCTAAAACTAATGAGAAGAGGGGCTGAAATATTTGAAGGAACCCATGATTTTTCAACATGTAGAGCAGCTTCATGTTCAGCTAAATCAGCAATTAAAAAGATTCATAAAATAAAAATAAAAAAGTCAAATGAAACGATTTCAATAAAATTAAGTTCAAAATCATTTTTACAAAACCAGGTAAGGTCAATGATTGGATGTTTAAAATATTTATCTACAGGTAAATGGAGCTTAAATCAGTTTAAAAAAGTTTTTAAGTCTAAAAAAAGAGCTAATTGCGCACCACCAGCACCTGCATGTGGTCTATATCTCAGTAAAGTTATTTACTAGAATTAATTTTCAAAATGAAGTAACTAAATATTAAATTATGAAAAAAGCTTTAATAACAGGTATTTCTGGCCAAGACGGGTCTTATTTATCTGAATTTTTGTTAAGTAAAAATTACGAGGTTCACGGTATTATAAGAAGAGTCGCTCTTGAAGACGAGACACATAGATTATGGAGAATTAGAAATATCCGCGATAAAGTAAAATTACACAGTGGCTCGCTTGAAAGTTTCCCAAGTCTTGCAAAAATAATAAATAAAGTACAACCAGATGAGATTTATCATCTTGCCGCTCAAAGTTATGTGGCAAACTCTTTTGAAGATGAGTTTTCTACATTAAACACTAATATAAATGGTACACACTATATGTTATCTTCAATGAAAGAATTTTCACCGAAATCCAAGTTTTATTTTGCAGGTTCTTCAGAGATGTTTGGAAAAACAGTTGAAACTCCTCAAAATGAAAATACAAAATTTTATCCTAGGTCAGCATATGGTATTTCAAAAGTTACAGGTTTTGAATTAACTAGAAATTATAGAGAAGCTTATAATTCTTTTGCGTGCACAGGTATATTATTTAACCACGAATCTCCAAGGAGAGGATTTGAGTTCGTTACAAGAAAAATTTCAATGGCAGTAGCTAGAATTAAAAATAATCTTCAAAAAGATTTGAAATTAGGTAATATTAATGCATTAAGAGACTGGGGTCACGCTAAAGATTATGTCGAGGCTATGTGGATGATGCTTCAGCAGTCTAAACCAGCTGATTATGTAATAGGAACAGGAGAACAACATTCTGTCAAAGAGTTTTTAGATATAGCTTTTAAATTTGTTGACCTGAATTATAAAGACTACGTAAAAATTGATAAAAAATTTTTTAGACCGGCAGAGGTGGAAACTCTTTTAGCTGATCCTTCTAACTCTCAAAAAAAACTTGGCTGGAAACCAAAAATAAAATTCGAGAAGCTTGTAAAAGAAATGGTCGAGGGGGATTTAAAAAATATTAAAGACCAAGTTTACTAATTATTAAATTTTTTCGATATCTTTAAGAACCTTATTCCACAAAAATCTTTTTATTATTTTTAAACTTTTTGCCGATACTAAATGGCTAAATCTCTTATTATTTTTCAATTTTAATATTAAATTTATAAATTCATCTTTATTTTCATAAGTCGGTAAGGATGTAGAGCCTATAGCATCAAAATTACTAAGCACTTGTTTACTTGATATGGAGGGTATTCC
>JAOIST010000033.1 GCA_028222435.1 Candidatus Pelagibacter sp.
ATACATTTAACCCACTTTCTAATTTTGGTTTATAATAATTCGAAAGTTTGTAATAAACGATGTTTAGTTTTTCGTAACTGTAATAGGCATGACCAAAACCTTCAGGGATATACAAACTTAAACAATTTTTTTCTGATAAAATTATTTTATAAATCTTACCAAATGTTTTTGATTTTTGTCTTAAATCTATCACGCAGTCTAATATTTTTCCTTTTACAACATTAACATATTTTGCCTGTTGAAAATTACCAAGTTGAAAATGAAAACCTCTTAGCGAATTTTTTTTTGAAGTAGTGCAATATTCAAAGGGAAATTCTTCATGCTTTAATATTTTTTTGCTATAAATTTCTCTTAAATTACCTCTTTTGTCTTTATTATTCTTCTGTTTAACAATAAGCAATCCTTTAAAATTTGTTTTTATAATTTTCATTTGTATAAATATTTTTTTAATTTTTTTAAATTCATATGCATTTTTTTTGGTAATTCGCCCTTCGATTTCTTTTTTTTCACCTTTTTATTATATTTTTTTGCGAAAGCATAGATCGACCTTGTTTGACCGCCAATATTGATAACTCCTTTTTTTTTAATAATCTTAAAAAATATTTTTGCGAAATCTTCGTGAAAGATAAAATTAGACCTCACATCACTAAAGGCAAATTTGTGAATAAAAGGTTTTTCAGTCATGCACGCTCTGATTATTAAAGAGTTTTTATACATTTGCACAGCTGACTCAGCTCCTAATTTAGACCAGCCGTAGTTATTCCATGGAAGAACAGGGTCATTTTCAGAATAATTCCCTTTTGTACCCGGATAAACATAATTAGTTGAAAAGAAAATTATTTTTATTTTGTATTCATTACAAATTTTTACCAAGTTAGCAGTACCAATAATATTTAGATCAATACTTTTATTAATATTTGTATCATGTATTGACATTGGTCTAGACAAGCCCGCCAAGTGTAGAATTATTTTTGGTTTAAACTTTTTTATATTTTTTTTTATTGAATTTAAAGAAAGTATATTTAGCTGTTTTTTTGAAAGATAAATAAAATTATATTTTGGTTTAATTTTTTTAAGTTCATTTGAGAATCTTCCCTGTCCACCAGTTACTAAAATCCTATTCATAAATTTTAATTATAATAAATCTTTAAGATATTTTGAGTACATGCTATTTCCATAAAACTTAATTGCTTGCATAATTTGATTTCTATTTATCCACTTATTATTGAAAGCTATTTCTTCTAAACAAGCAATTTTCAAACCTTGTCTTGTTTCAATCGCCGAAACAAAAGCAGAAGTGTCATAAAAATCATTGATTGAGCCAGTATCTAGCCAAGCCCCACCTCTACCAAGATACTCTGCTTTAAGCTTTTTTTTACGCATATACTTTTTTAAAACTTCGATTATTTCAAGCTCATTTCTTTTTGATGGTTTTAAAGATTTACTGTATTCCACCACTTTATTATCAAAAAAATATAAGCCAGTTACAGCAAGATTAGATTCTGATTTTTTTGGTTTTTCAATTAATTTACAAACTTTTTTATTTTTAATTGTTGCAACTCCGTATAAATCAGGTTTTTTTACTGGGTGTAAAAAAACTTTACACCCACTACTAAGCTTAACACTTTCCTTCAACTTTGCAGTTAAGCTTTGTGCATAAAAAAAGTTGTCCCCTAAAATTAAAGCAACGTTATCATTCGCAATAAAATTTTCACCAAGTATAAACGCATCCGGCAAACCTTTTGGAGTTTTTTGTTCGATAAATTTTAATTTTACCCCAAATCGACTTCCATCAAATAAAATTTTTTTAAACTGACTAAGTTGTCCTTTATTTACAATTATTAATATATCCCTAATACCTGCTAACATTAGTATTGAAAGAGGATAAAAAATTAAGGGCTTATCATAAATTGGCAGAAGTTGTTTATTCACAGCTTTCGTTAACGGACTCATTCTAGTCCCCAAGCCACCAGCTAATATAATGCCTTTTTTAATCATACTTTTAGTCCCAATCGTAATTCATATTGTTTTTTTGAAATTCTAGATAGAAATGATTTATTATTTAAATACCATTCAATTGTCTCTTCTAATCCTTTTTCAAATTTTATTTTTGATCTCCATTTTAGATCTTTAAAGATTTTTTTATTGTTTAAGGCGTATCTAAAATCGTGGCCAGGTCTATCCTTTACAAATTCAATTTTGGTATTTTTACCAATTTTAATTTTTTTGATTTTACAAATCTTTAAAATTTTTTTAACTAAATCAATGTTTCTCAAATTAATACCGGTACCTACGTTGTAACTTTGTCCAATTTTACCTTTCATATATAGCGTGAATAAGGCATCACAATGATCTAAAACATGTATCCACTCCCTTGAATTTTTACCTTTAGCATAAATTGGTAATTTTTTATTATTAAAAATGTTAGACAGCATTTTTGGAATAAGTTTTTCAGGAAATTGATAAGGTCCATAATTGTTACAACAGTTCGAAATAACAGCTTTAAGATTATAGGTTCTAATATAAGATTTTACTAAATGATCCGCACTAGCTTTTGACGCTGAGTAAGGAGAGCTAGGTTCATACTTAAAATTCTCATCAGACCTTTTACCTTTTTTTATGTCACCATATACCTCATCAGTCGATATATGAATTAATTTAGGACTAATTTCCTTTTTTTTTAAAATTCTTAATGACTCCAATAAATTAAAAGTTCCATTAATATTTGTTTGTATAAATTTTTTTGGACCATCTATAGATCTATCAACATGAGTTTCTGCTGCTAGGTTAAAAATAGCCTTAGGTTTATTCTTCTTAATAATTTCATAAAGTTTATTTTTATCATTAATATCAAGTTTAACTAATTTGTAATTTTTTGTATTTCTAAACTTGTTAGGATGCCTGTTAGAGGAATAGGTTAGTTTATCAATATTTATGACAAAATATCTTTTTTTTATTAAATAATCGACCAGGTTGCTTCCAATAAAACCTGAACCGCCTGTAACTATTATTTTTTTCATTTTTTTTGAGATATATTCCTTTAATCTGTTAAATTAGTAAAAGAATTATCTTTTAAAATCAAATATTATTATCGAATGGAGTCGAAAGAACTAACTATTGTAATTGTTACATTTATGAGTGAGAGTAAATTACTCTCGTGCCTAGAGTCAATTCCAAAAAATATCGAAGTTATTATTGTTGAAAATT
>JAOIST010000034.1 GCA_028222435.1 Candidatus Pelagibacter sp.
AGAGTTAAATAAAAGAGAATATACAGAATTTTTAAAATCAATTTCTTATATAGCGGAAGAAAAAGAGGATTTTAGTATTGAAACTTCTGATGTAGATAGTGAAATTTCATCAATAGCTGGTCCCCAACTTGTAGTGCCAGTTGATAACGCAAGATATGCTTTAAATGCTGCAAATGCACGATGGGGCAGTTTATACGATGCGTTGTATGGAACTGATGTAATCCCAGGAGATAAAGGTAAAGGCTACAACGAAGAAAGAGGAAATAAAGTAATAGCTTATGTTCGTAAATTTTTAGATGAAATCGCTCCTATTAATGGCTTAAGCTGGAATAAAATTAATTCTATTCAAATTAAAAATGAAGATGTTGTGTTTTTAAATGGAAAAGAAGAGAACCATTTAAAACATAAAAATCAATTTATAGGATTTAATGGAGAAAAAGATAGGCCAAATTCAATTTTAATTAAAAATAATAATCTCCATATTGAAATTTCAATCGATCCAAATCACTTAATTGGAAAATCTGACAAAGCTTCTATCTCAGATGTTATTATAGAGTCTGCTATATCAACTATCATCGACAACGAAGATTCAGTCGCTGCTGTCGATGCTGAAGATAAAGTTAAATGTTACCGTAATTGGCTTGGCTTGATGAAAGGTGATCTAACTGCTGAAATGAAAAAAAATGGTAAAAAATTTACGAGAAAATTAAATCGAGACCGAAGTTATTCCTCAAAAGATGGAAAAAAAATAACTCTTCATGGTAGAGCTCTACTTTTAAATCGAAACGTAGGACATTTAATGACTAATCCTGCTATTCTTCTTAAAGATGGATCAGAGATACCGGAGGGAATAATGGACGCATTTATTTCCACACTATGTGCTCTTCATGATTTTAAAAATAAAAAAAATTCTCGAACTGGCTCTGTTTATATTGTGAAACCAAAAATGCATGGGCCAGAAGAGGTGGCTTTTACTAATACACTCTTTGGAAAAGTTGAAGAGGCTTTAGGTGTAAAAAAATATTCAATAAAAGTCGGAATTATGGATGAAGAACGGAGAACTACAATTAATTTAAAAGAATGTATTAGACAGGTAAAAAATAGAATTGTTTTTATTAATACAGGTTTCTTAGATCGAACTGGAGATGAGATGCACACATCTTTTGAAGCAGGACCGATGATCTTTAAAGGTGATATGAAAAAATCAACTTGGTTAAGTACATACGAAAACTGGAATGTTGATATCGGATTAAGTTGTGGCTTTTCCGGTAAAGCTCAAATTGGAAAAGGGATGTGGGCTATGCCAGATCAAATGGCAAACATGATGGAGCAAAAAATTAGTCATCCTAAATCAGGAGCAAATTGTGCATGGGTACCTTCACCTACAGCTGCTACGTTACATTCTATGCATTATCATAAGGTGAATGTTTTCGATGAACAAACTAAAATCAAATCAAGAAGTAAAGCTAAGCTAGAAGACATTTTAGAAATACCTAAAGCAGATAGACCTAACTGGGCATTAGAGGATATTAACCGTGAACTTGAGAATAACGCACAAGGAATTTTAGGTTATGTTGTAAGGTGGGTTAACCAAGGTGTTGGCTGTTCAAAAGTTCCAGATATAAACAATGTAGGTTTAATGGAAGATAGGGCTACACTTAGAATTTCATCTCAACATATTGCAAATTGGTTGCATCATGGTATTTGCAAAGAGGAACAGGTCATGGAAGTAATGAAAAAAATGGCAAAAATTGTTGATGATCAAAATAAAAATGATCCTGGTTATCAAAAAATGTCTGACAACTTTGATGGGTCTGTAGCTTTTTCTGCGGCTTGTGATCTTGTGTTTAAAGGAAGAGCACAGCCTTCAGGTTATACTGAGCCTTTATTGCATCAAAAAAGATTGGAAAGAAAAGCCTCTAATTAATTACCTGTAACAGGCACTCGGTTCTTGAAGGCGGAAAACAAAGTACCATCATCTAATTGCTCAATCTCTCCGCCGACGGGCAAACCTTGAGCCAATTTAGTTATTTTTAAATTACCGTTTTTAATAGTATCTTCAATGTAATGAGCAGTTGTCTGCCCTTCAACTGTAGCACTGGTAGCAATAATAACTTCTTTTAAGTTATTTTTTTTTATTCTTTTAACAAGTGATTCAATTAAAAGATTTCTTTGCTCATAGTTTTCATTAGAATTTAATGTTCCTCCTAGAATGTGGTAATGACCTTTATAAATATTTGCTGAGTCTATCACCCACATATCAGCAAGGTTTTCTACCACGCAAATTTTATCATAAGAATTATCTGAAGAACAAATACAAACTTTATCAATAATTTTTAGGTTGCCACAATCTACACACCTCACAACTTTTTTATAAACTTGAGCTAATGATTTAGCTAAAGGTTTAACCATGTTATCTTTATTGTTAATTAATTTAAGAATTATTCTTTTTGCAGATTTAGGTCCTAAACCAGGTAGCTTAGAGAATTGTTTAATTAATTCATTAATTTCTGGGATATCGTTGTCCATTAGAAAGGAAGTTTGAAATCCAAAGGTAAATTAAGTCCGCCAGTAACTTTAGATAATTCTTCGGCAGATTTCTTTTTAAGGTTCTCTTTGGCCGTATTATAAGCTGCAATAATTAAATCATTTATTATATCTTGGCTTTCTTTTTTAGCTGCATCACTAATTGTGATTGATTTAATTTCATAATCACCCGACAAAACTACTTTCACAAGGTTTCCTCCGGCTTCTCCTTCGACTTCGATTTTTTTAATTTGATCTTGAGCCTCTTTCATTTTTTCTTGCATGGCTTTAGCTTTTGATAGCATGTCAGAAAAATTATTCATCTATTCCTCCTCTTTTAAATCAATTAATTTTGCATCAGGAAAAGCTTTTTGAATATCCTGAGCAATTTTGCTTTTCTTAAATTCTTCTATCTTATTGCTTTTGTCCTCTTGGTTTATTTC
>JAOIST010000035.1 GCA_028222435.1 Candidatus Pelagibacter sp.
AATATTTTTATATCAGGTTGTTAAGTTAATTAGATGATGATCCGGTGTTAGCTATAGTAAAAATCATATCACTATATTAATAGAATAGTTATTAAATTCTTGTCACAAATCGGTCACATCGAGAAGCAAAATATTGATTCAGATTGAAAAAAAAGTATTGTATAACGTTAAGAAGTGAAGGGTAGAGGTTGCTGGCCAGGACTCATAAGCCTGGGGTCGGCGGTTCGAATCCGCCCCTCGCTACCAAACTTCCCCGCACGGGGATTAAGTTATTTGAGTAGCACTTAAATTTCTTCCTTCACTCAATAGAGTTTGATCACAATTTGATCACACTGGTGTCACAGTGAGAAAAAAATTTTTAGTGTGAGGTGGTTTCAATTAATTTGTCTACAAGTGGTATGAACCATTTTGCTGGATCCTACTCTTTGAGAAACACATTTCATTCTTGGAGTATTTGTTTGTTGCGGAGATCCATATTTTGCCTCTATCGCTGCATCAAGAATAATATCTCCATACTCATACAAAACATATCCTACCGTTCCCCAAAATGATTTCCATAAACTATCTTTATTATCTTTTTTAACTACTTGACCGTTAGAATTTTCATAGCTAAAGGTCATTTTGATATCATCTTTTTTGCTAGCTTCTTTTTGCAAAGAATATTCTTGCATCGAAATAAAATCTCCTGAATGTTTATCTGATTTTTGATAATTATAGTTTTTCTCAATTTCTAAAGCTACCTTTAAATATTTTCCTCTGCATTTATGCCACTCTGATCCAGAAATCTTATCTTCTACAATATTTAAATTTCTACAAGTGTTTTCAGCAAAACTCATAGCTCTTTGGCCGGTCCAGTCCAAATCACGTGCACAAGAAGTTAACAAACCCAGAACTATGATCGCTAAAAGTTTTTTCATTCTAATTATTTTTCTTAAATTGTTCATAGTGATATTTCAACAATTCTTTATCTATTTTATGATTTTTATTAAGCATTATTTTCTTTCCTTCAAATCCCTCTAATCCTTTTATTTCCAAAGTATCTGGTTCTATATAATATCCATAATCATCAAATTGCTCGTGATGATTAGGACATAGACAAATCATATTTTCAATGACATCTGGTCCATTATGAGGATTGCCCAAACCTTTGATATGGGCACCAATCGCTATTCCTCCATAAGGAGTTTTTAAATAAGTATTGCAAACTTGACATTTATATTCGTATAATTTTTTAACCTCTTCACTAAGTTTAACATTTCGTTTTAATCGATTAACTGTAGCTGCTGTTCTCTCAGTTCTTTTATAATCAGATTTTAATGTTGGTTTTAATTCGGTTTCTAGTTTTTCTATTCCTTTTTCACTACTTAAATGAAACCTACAGATATAAAATCCACTTTTTCCTTTGATACGTTCAAATCTATTAACGTAGTACAATCCATCATAACGATAACCTTTGCTCGGACCATTTTTAATTTGATGTCCTCGTGAAACTCTAACAGGCAAATTATATTTATGACTTAAAACTAAAGCCTTATTTCCTTTAACAAATTCTTGATTAGCAACTTGTTTTCCACCTGGTCGATCTTGACCCCCTTGCCCTGTGTAGAGAATATAATTTAAATCATCAATATCATCCTCATAACCACCTGATAAAACAATCGAGCAAGCTCCTTCATTTTCTCGTCCCCAGATACCTGCCATCGTTGGACCGTGAATTCTTGCTTTAGATAAAGCATCTCTGTTTTCAAAAATTTGACCAACTTTAATATTATCTATTTCTCCAAAAACTAAACTTCCATCTTTAAAATTTCTTAAACCCCAAACACCTTGACCTTTTCCTTCAGCCATAAAAAACAAATCATCTTTTCCAGCATATGCATCAGAGTCAGATGAATAAGTCTCTAATTCTCTTTGAATAGTTTGAGTCCAAGTATTATTTAAATTTCCTTCTCTTATTTTAGAAACTTCTTCATGAATTTTAGATCTATGAGCCACACCACCTAAATTTTCTAGAGCTTTAATTATATCTTCTTTCCAAGTAGCCATAAAATATCATACTACATTTTGATCACAATTTGATCACACTCAGAAGCAAAATATTGATTCAGGTTGTATAAAAAGTGTTGTATAACAATTGTAAGTGAAGGGTAGAGGTTGCCAGTCAGGACTCATAAGCCTGGGGTCGGCGGTTCGAATCCGCCTCTCGCTACCAAATAATTTATGCAAAAAATTTCATTTTATTGTCTCACATTAAATCCTTCACATGAATCAAGTATTTTAAAATTAAACTATATACCGGTCGGATTAGGTTCAGAATCTTTTTCAAATAATTTTTTGAGAGATAATTTTGGTGAAAATATATCTCATAAAAATGAATATTATGGTGAATATACTTTTCATTATTGGTTGTGGAAAAACTATTTAAACAAAATTGAAACAAGCTGGGTTGGTTTTTGTCAGTATAGAAAATTTTTTATAAAAGATAAATTAAACATAAACACTAAAGAATTTTCATTTAAACAATTGAATTCACATTTAATCAAAAATATAGATGAAAGCGATGACTTAAAATATGATTGTATTCTTGGAGAACTGTTGCCAATTAATGACTTCAGATTAACAAAATTTATCAAAAAAGGTATCCTTAAATTTATAAAAAAACCAACTTTAATCTTTAGTAAAAACAAAAGAAATATTAAATTGCATTTTGACATTTTTCATGGTGACGGAAATTTAGAGTCAGCTATAAATCTTTTGGATGAAAAAGAGCGTGTAGGATTTAGAGATTATATTAATTCTAAAACAGCCTTTCATCCACATAATATGTTTATTTGTAAAAAAGAATATTTAAAAAGATATTATGAAATTATATTTCCCTGGCTTCTAAGATGCGAAAAATTATTTGGTTTTGATTTAAAAGGTTACGGTATGAAAAGGATTTATGGATTTCTTGCAGAAAG
>JAOIST010000036.1 GCA_028222435.1 Candidatus Pelagibacter sp.
TTTTTTTTTTTAAATGTTCTATGAATTTTTTTGATCTAATTACATCCCCTGAATATCTGCCAGAAAACGGGTTCCTAGGAGATATATAAAGAATTTTTTTCACTTTTTTATCTTACTCTTTTTCTTTTTATTCTCCATCTAGAACCTTCTCTTATTATAAAACCACAACAATTTTTGGAGCCACATCGGCATTTGTAATTTTTGTAGTCTTCATCAAAACTAAACCCATAGTCATAAGTAAACTCCTCATTTTTTTTTATATCCTTTGTAGCGTGTACCCAAACCTTTAAACCTTTGCCGGTTACTTCACAATTTGGATTACATGAATGATTAATTAGCCTGGCAGTATTAAACTTAAAGTCTCCATCTAGATCGTATCTTTTATTTAAATTAAAAAGATAAATAGCTTTGTCATTATCATATTTAGGATTTTCTTCAGCTTCTTTTCTTGTAATAACCTTACCTCTATATTCTATTATCTTAGTTCCTTTTTTTATATCTTTGGTTGCATATAAACCAAAATTATCAATTTTAGATCTTTTTGTTTTATACAGCTTCACTTAAAATAATCCTCAAGGATATTTTGATATATTTTGGTTAAATTTTTTAAATCCTTTAAAGAAACACATTCATCGACTTTATGCATAGTTTTGTTTACCAATCCAAATTCCAGGCAAGGAGAAATTTTTCTTATGAATCTCGCATCAGATGTACCCCCAGTTGTAGAAAATTTGGGCGTAATTTTAGTGATCTTTTTAATTATTTTTTTTGCCATATGAATTGTCTCATTAGGTTTAGTAAGAAATGACTCTCCACTCACATGGAAATCTACTTTAAATTTACATTTATTTTTTTTACTTATACTTTTGACTACCGAGTTAATTTTTTTCTTTAGACTGATTGAAGTGTGCAGATTATTAAATCTAACATTAAATTGAGCTCTAGCTGAAGCGGGTATTACGTTAGTTGCCTTATTATCAACATTTATTGAAGTAAATTCTAAATTAGAGGGCTGAAAGTTTTTATTACCTTGATCTAGTTTTTTTTCTTTAAGTTTTTTACATACAGCTACTAATGTATTAATTGGATTATTTACCAAGTGAGGGTAAGCAACGTGACCTTGTGTACCTAAAATCTTAATTAAACCAGATAAGCTTCCACGCCTTCCTATTTTAATCATCTCTCCAAGTTTATTAGGATTTGTTGGCTCTCCAACAATGCAAAAATCTATTTTCTCTTTCTTTTTTTTTAAATAATCAACTACTTTTTTTGTTCCATTAGTTGCTAAACCCTCCTCATCGCCAGTAATTAAAAAACTTATGGAACCATTAAATTTTTTTTCTTTTTTTAAAAATTTGTCTACAGCAACTAGAAAACAAGCAATGGAACTTTTCATATCATTAGCGCCTCTGCCTATTAAATAATTTTTTTTAACAATCGGCTTGAAAGGGTTGACGGTCCAATCTTTTATATTCCCCGGAGGAACAACATCTGTATGTCCTGCATAACATAAATTAGGACCTTTTTTTCCTAATCGTGCATATAAATTTTTAATCGGTTTACTTTTTTTATCTTTAAACTCTAAAATTTTGCAATTGAAACCAAGTTTTTTTAATTTTTTACTTAAATATCCTATTGCCCCAGCATCTTTTGGGGTAACACTTGGAAATTTAATTAGCTCTTTAGCTAATGTTAGTTCATTGATGTTTGGCATTAGTCTCTTAATAAATCATTAATTGATGTTTTGCTTCTAGTTTTTGAGTCTACTTTTTTAACTATTACAGCGCAATACAATGAAGGACCATCCGGATTAGTTTTATTGGGCAAACTACCTGGAACAACAACAGAATATGCTGGAACTTTTCCATAAGTTATTTCTCCTGTAGTTCTATCAACGATCTTTGTAGATGCGCCTATATAAACCCCCATTGAAATAACAGCTCCTTGTTCAACCAACACTCCCTCAGCTATTTCAGATCTAGCACCGACAAAACAATTGTCTTCAATTATTACTGGGCCAGCTTGTAACGGTTCAAGCACACCACCTATTCCAGCTCCACCTGAGATATGACAATTTTTTCCAACTTGTGCACAGGAACCAACCGAAGCCCAGGTGTCTATCATTGTACCCTCATCAACATAAGCTCCAAGATTTACAAAGGAAGGCATAAGAACAACATTTTTTGCGATGAAAGAACCTCTTCTTACAACGCCGTTTGGTACATGCCTGTAACCAGCTTTTTTCCAATCTTTTTCTTTCCATTTAACAGTCTTACCGGGTACTTTGTCATACCATGTTGTATATGGTCCTTTTGACATTGTCATTTTGTTAACTCTAAAACTTAAAAGAATAGCCTTTTTAATCCATTGATTAACAACCCATGACCCATCAATTTTATTAGCAACTCTTATTTTTCCAAAATCTACTAAATCAATAGTTTCATTAATTGCTTTAATAACTTTTTTATCTGATTTAGGATTTATTTTTTCTTTTTGCTCAAAACTATTGTTTATAATTTTTTCTAATTTATCTGTGTTCATTTATCTCCTTTAAAAATTTTGTAAGACTTCCAGTTTTATAATTAACAAATTCTTCGTCTGAATATTTTGCAGCCCAAGGTTCGTTATTTTCTATCCAAACTGTTTTCATTCCTAATTCATACGCAGGTTTTAAATTTCTGGCAATATCTTCGAAGAATATACAATATTCTGGCACAATTTTATAATTTTCTATAATTTTTTTATAGGGCTCTAGT
>JAOIST010000037.1 GCA_028222435.1 Candidatus Pelagibacter sp.
TACTGCCCTTAATAAAATTTTAAAAGATGTGATAACCCGCTTTCATCAAATGAGTGGAAAAGATTCGGTTTATGTTCCAGGGTGGGACTGCCATGGATTGCCCATAGAGTGGAAAATTGAAGAGCAATATAAAAAAAGAAAAAAAAATAAAGATGAAGTTCCCATAAAAGATTTCAGAAAAGAATGTAGAGAATTTGCAAAGAGCTGGATTGATGTTCATATAAAAGAATTCAAGCGGTTAGGAGTTGTGGGTGATTTCGATAATTATTACTCTACAATGAGCAATGATGCTGAAGCTCAAATTGTAAGAGAGCTCGGCAAATTTCTTTTGGATGGAAGTTTATATCAAGGTTTTAAACCTGTACTTTGGTCTACAGTTGAAAAAACTGCTTTAGCTGATGCTGAAGTCGAGTATATGGATCATACATCAAACACAATCTATGTAGCCTTTAAAGTAAAGGAGACCAACAAAGAATTCTTAAAGGATACGAGCATTATTATTTGGACAACTACGCCATGGACCATCCCCGCTAATAAAGCATTGGCCTTTAATAGCAATATTGACTACTCAATCTTAGAAATTAATGAACTTAAAAATTTTAAAGAGAAAAAAATTGTTGTAGCAAAAAATTTGATCAATGAAATTACTAATCAGTGTGAAATAAAAAATTTTAAAGAATTAAAGACTTTTAAAGGATCAGAATTTAAAGGAACTATTTGCAGCCATCCATTTTCTAACTTAGGATTTGGTTATAATGTTCCATTGTTAGATGCTCAGTTTGTGAATCTTGACCAAGGAACTGGGATAGTTCATTGTGCCCCAAGTCATGGCCCAGATGATTTTAACTTATGTTTAAAAAATAATATACCTTCTCTTTATACTGTCGATAACGCCGGTCTCTATACAAAAGAAATACCTTACTTTACAAACACCCATATTTTTAAGGCAGATCCAATAGTTATAGAAAAATTAAAAGAACAAAATAAATTACTTAAAAATGATAAACTTAATCACAGTTACCCTCATTCATGGAGATCTAAGGCACCCTTGATTTACAGAGCTACTCCACAGTGGTTCATTTCTATGCAAAAAAATGATCTAAGAAAAAAAGCTATTAAAGCAATTAATGATACAGTTTTTTATCCCAAGAAAGGCAAAGATCGCTTGTTATCTATGGTTGAAGGGAGACCTGACTGGTGTGTTTCAAGACAAAGAGTCTGGGGCGTTCCATTGCCGATATTTATAAATAAAAAAACCAAAGAGCCCCTAAGAGATCAAAAAGTAATAGATAGAGTAGCTAAAATTTATGAAGAGCAAGGCTCAGATTGTTGGTTCACGGATGATCCAAAAGTTTTTCTAGGAGATGAATATAATCCAAATGAATATGATAAACTTAATGATATTGTTGAGGTATGGTTTGATAGCGGGTCAACACATAGTTTTGTTTTAGAAAAAAGAAAAGATTTAAAATGGCCAGCAGACATGTATTTAGAGGGATCTGACCAACATAGAGGATGGTTTCACTCTTCACTATTGGAGTCTTGTGGAACTAGAGGGAGAGCACCTTTTGAAAGCATTCTTTCCCATGGTTTTGTTGTAGACGGCAAGGGTATGAAGATGTCTAAATCTCTGGGAAATGTAATTTCCCCTGAAGATATTCTAAAAAATTATGGTGCAGATATTTTAAGAGTATGGGTTGCATCTTCTGACTATTCTGAGGATCTCAGAATCGATAAAAATATTTTAACACAACACGCTGAGTCTTATAGAAAAATCAGGAACACCTTCAGGTTTATGCTTGGTAACTTACAAGATAAATTCGAGCAACAAAACTTTGAAAAGCTGGATCCAAAAGACTATGATGAGCTTGAACAATATATTCTACATAAACTTTACTGCATAAGCAAATCTGTAACAGATAATTTAAAAAATTATAATTTTCATAAATTATATAAAGAGTTATTAAACTTTTGCACATTAGATCTTTCGTCATTTTATTTTGATATTAAAAAAGACGTCCTTTACTGTGATAGTATTAAATCACAGAAAAGAAAAAATTGTGTTAAATTACTTAATATATTATTAGAGTGCCTACTAAAGTGGTTCGCACCAATATTAGTTTTTACCACAGAGGAAATATTTAATCTTATAAATAAAGATGACTCAAGCATACATGAATATTATTTTTTAACAGTTCCAAAAAAATGGGAAAATAAACAATTAAGTGATAAGTGGGAACAATTGTTTAAAATTAAACAAGAGGCTAACATAGCCATAGAAGAAAAGAGGTCCAGCAAGGAGATTGGGTCAAGTTTAGAAGCAGAAATAAAATTATTTTTAAATAAAGATAAATTTTATTTATTACGAGATTTAGATTTAGCAGAATATCTAATTACATCAAAAGCAGAAAAAGTACTATCTGAGAAAGATGGTGTAAAAATTGAGGTTAAAAAAGCA
>JAOIST010000038.1 GCA_028222435.1 Candidatus Pelagibacter sp.
CTTATATTATAATATTGACCTTGAAATTTTATTAATCTTATGAAAAAAAATATGTTTTTAATGGCGAGGTAGCTCAGTTGGTTAGAGCACAGGACTCATAAGCCTGGGGTCGGCGGTTCGAATCCGCCTCTCGCTACCAAAAAATTCACGTTAATAGAATTTTGATCACAATTTGATCACACTCAGAGTGAGATTATTTTTAAATCGTAACATCGATTAAAAAGAACATCTCTTTTCAATTAATAATTTTTAATATAAAATCTTTAAGAAAGGAGATCTAATGTCTCAGTACGGTTATAAATTTAAAGGAAAATATTTTATTCTAGGTGCCGTTGGTTTGCTCGGAATAATATTCACTGATGGATTTTTTCAAATACTTTTCGGTATCTATTTAATTGGTTGTGTCATAGGTGCGATTAAAGGAGATAATTAATTAAGTATCTTCATGGCCGATAAAGATCTTAAAGAATTAGCTAAGTTTTTTAATAATTGGAAAATTATTAACTACAACGATAAAGATGATTTTGTAAAAAATTGGAAACATTTAAATACAAATTTTGCTTCTTTATCTGAAGTTAATTTTCCGTTCGCCGACTTAATAAATAAATATAAAAGTAAAGGTACTGGGCTTGCAGAGGACAGCATTCAACTGATCTTTAATGATTTAAGAAAAAAATTAGTAAAGAAAAGCAAATTTTCGAAAGTCCAAGATAATTTAACATTGTTAGTAAACTTTCATAATTTTAAAAATATGATGGATGATTATGCTAGTAAATCAGAAGATCATGCCCTTCATGCCCAGAAAATACATAACGCAGTTCATTTATTAAATTTTGGCTGGCGTGATAATATGATTGAATAATAAGATAATCCACACTTGGCAACAGAACGTACTTGCTTAATTGGTTTAATACTTATTAATTAATGAGAACCAGTCAGCATCGAGAGAATTCGGTTCAATTGATCTGAAGCTCCTGATGATTTTGTAACTTCCTGCCATTTTTTAATGTTTAGTTGGACATCGGTAAATTGTTTCTCTGTAATAAATCCCTCTGTGATAACTTGGAACGTGATTTGAGTTGTTGGAGTCGTATTATCAAACTCTTCAATAATAGGAACGAGATGTTGTAATGAGGAAAGTATTAATTTGGTATTATTTTCAAAATCTTCTTTTTTAATATTTCCACTATCAAAATTCAGAATTTTATAATCTTTATATAACTTAGAAAATTTTTGATTTTAAATCTTTAACTTTTTGCATAAATTATAGTATTTTAATTTTATTTGTTAGTCATCGAAAATTTTTTCAATTCCATATTTTTTTTTATTATCAAGTCTTTCTCTGCAGTCACAGTAGGCGTCCGTTTGTCGAAAACTATCTACGTCCAAAGATCTTGCATACTTTCCACATATTTTATGCTCTTTTGAAAAATCAAATAAACCTGTATAAAAGTCACCTCCACATGCCAAAGCATTCCCACTGAAAAGCAAACCTAGAACTATGATCGCTAAAAGTTTTTTTATTCCCACGAACTAACAACCATCTTTGTTGTATTGGTATATATCTTTCCTGCCAATGGCTGGCATCCTTCGGAGTATCCTCTTGACTCTATTGAGGCTACAGTTTCATTTGACTGAATATCTATTAAGTCTGCATAGAAATAGTCAAAGTTAAATCCTCCACCAAAACATCTATATGCAAACGTGGTAGGTGCTTGTGCATCAATTCTTAAAAAATATCGTGTTGAAGCTTCGTTATATTTTATTATTTTTTTTCCTGAAACTTCTATTGCTTCATTAACGCTACCACTTCTTAAAACTTTAAAACCGGCTTTTTTTAGTCTTCTCTCAATTTCTCTCATCCAAGGACCCCCAGTATTAACATTAACTGCAACGACTTTAGGATCAGAAATCTTATTTTCAATTTCCAAAGTTTGATTTCCTACAGCTACACAACCGGTTAAAAATGAACCCAGAATTATGACCGATAAAATTTTTTTCATACTAAAATATTATACTACATTTTGATCACAATTTGATCACACTCGGAAGCAAAATATGGTTTCAGGTTACAAAAAAAGCATTGTATAACCTTAAGAAGTGAAGGGTAGAGGGCGCTGTTCAGGACTCATAAGCCTGGGGTCGGCGGTTCGAATCCGCCCCTCGCTACCAATAAAATTAACGCAATTATTTCAATAGGATAAAGATAAATTTAGTTTCTTAAATTTGGATTTAAAACTAAAAAAAAGTCTATTATGTTTCCCGTTATCATGCTGAATAGTCATCTGCCATAAATGAAGCATTTCATGAGAAAGCGTGTTTAAAAATTCTATCTTACTTTTATATACAGGTTTTAACTCCAATACAAAAAAAGAGGTTCCTTT
>JAOIST010000039.1 GCA_028222435.1 Candidatus Pelagibacter sp.
ATATTTTGCTGCTTCATCAAACCTGAAATTTTCTAAACTTTTAGTTACTAGGTTTTGAGTTAATACAAATTCGTTATAAATCCAGTGATTAATTGATAATTTAATAGAATTTATGTTTATTTTTCTATCATATTTACATTTATTTAATTGTAAAAAATTATTTGCACTCCAAATTTTTGTAATGAAGTTTCTATTACCTATTACTCTATCTTTTGCTAACTTTACATCCCTACCAGGTGATGCCATAGAGATTAGAGTGAACCTTAAGCTGTCTGCGCCATACTCATTTATTAATTCTAATGGATCAATTACATTACCTTTGGATTTAGACATTTTTTGTCCTTTTTCATCTCTTACAAGTGCGTGTACATAAACTTTATTGAATGGAGTTTTACTCATGAAATAATTCCCCATCATTAGCATTCTAGCTACCCAGAAAAAAATTATATCAAAACCTGTTACTAATACAGAAGTAGGATAAAATTTTGAAAGCTCCTTGGTTTTATTTGGCCAACCTAATGTTGCAAATGGCCACAAAGCTGATGAGAACCAAGTATCAAGAACATCTGTTTCTTGTTTTAGTTTAGTAATATTTTTATTTTTTTTCTTAGCTAATTTAAGTGCTTCTTTTTCATTTTCAGCTACAAAAATATTATTATGTTGATCATACCAAGCTGGAATTCTGTGTCCCCACCAAATTTGACGGGAAACGCACCATGGCTCAATATTTTTCATCCATTGAAAAAAAGTTTTTGTCCAAGTTTTAGGATAAAAAGATGTTTTGCCATCTTTTACAATTTGAATAGGTTTTTTTGCTAATTTTTTTGCATCAACAAACCACTGTTCTGTCAATAGTGGCTCAATAATTGAATTGGACCTGTCACCATAAGGAACTTTGTTTTTGATATTTTCTATCTTTACTAAATAACCTTCTTCCTTAAGTTTTTTTACTAACAATTTTCTAGCTTCAAATCGGTCTAATCCAATGAATTCCTTTATTCCATTTTTGTTAATCGAACCATTTTTTTCCAGAACATTTATTATTTTAAGATCATTTCTTTTTCCTACTTCATAATCATTAAAATCATGGGCTGGAGTAATTTTAACTGCTCCAGAACCTTGTTTTGGATCAGCATAATAGTCGGCAATTATCTTAATAGTTCTATTTACTAGTGGTATTAAAACATTCTTCCCAATTAGTGACTTGTATCTTTCATCTTTTGGATTTACTGCAATAGCTGTGTCGCCCATCATTGTTTCGGGTCTTGTTGTTGCAATTGTAATTTTATCTGTGGTGCCTTCAATAGTGTAATCTATATAATATAATTGTGATTGAACATCTTTTTGAATTACCTCTAAATCAGAGATAGCTGTTTGTAGTTTTGGGTCCCAATTTACTAATTTTTCATCTTTAAAAATCAATTTTTTTTTGTAAAGATCAACAAAAACTTTGATTACCGCTTTAGATAAGTCTTTATCCATTGTGAATCTGGTTCTAGACCAATCACAAGAGCACCCTAATTTTTTTAATTGATCTAATATTATTCCCCCTGACTCATCTTTCCATTCCCATACTCGTTTTATAAAAGCATCTCTGCCTAATTGATTTTTATTTATGTTTTCTTTTTCTAAATTTTTTTCAACAATTGCTTGCGTTGCTATTCCAGCATGATCAGTTCCTGGTTGCCATAAAGTCTCAAAACCCTTCATTCTTTTAAAACGAACAAGAACATCTTGAAGGCTGTTGTTTAAAGCATGGCCCATATGTAGTCTACCAGTTATATTTGGAGGTGGAATTACTACTGAAAATTTTTTATTTAATTTTGTCTTTTTTGGTTTAAAACAATTATTTTTGATCCAATAATCTGAGATTATCCTCTCTTCTTTAGTGTGATTATATTTCTTAAATTCCATTTTTTTGATCTATATTTAATTTACTTTATATCTTTAATGCTACAACCCTAAATAGTTAGATTTTTCTTTATTAAAATAAACAAATGCTTTAATAGATATCTAAATGAGAGTATGGCCACGTGGCGGAATGGTTACGCAGAGGATTGCAAATCCTTTTATCCCAGTTCGATTCTGGGCGTGGCCTCCAAAATTTAGTTGTTTTATTTAATTAAAAAAAGTATGTTGCGATTTATTCCTCGGTAGCTCAGTTGGTAGAGCAGTTAATCAATTGGTCGCAGGTTCGAGTCCTGCCCGAGGAGCCAGTAATTAGCCAGTCTTTTCAAATTCGCTTGCGTTATTTAAAATCTGCAAAATCCTATCTTTTTGAGTTCTT
>JAOIST010000004.1 GCA_028222435.1 Candidatus Pelagibacter sp.
CCCTCTACATACAATACCAATCATGATATTTTCAATTTGTAGTATACCAGGAGTGATAATTGCTTTAAAAAAATATAGAAACTCAAGAATTATTTATTTGATTCTTTTAACTTGTTTTTTAGTTGGTTTCATATCAATATTTTTTATATTACCAAGATACAAAATTTCAATTATAAGCTTTCAAATTTTGTTTTCTCTTTTTTTCTTTAAATTTTTTATTGAAAAAATTAAAAGAAAACTAAAATCTTAATGAAACGATTATTTTTATTTTTTTATAATTTATTTGAAAATTATATTCATCTATGGAGAATAAATTTTTTTTTATCTAGGAATGTAATATTAAATGACCCTATAATTTTTGATATAGGCTCACATAAAGGAAAAATAGTAAAGTTAATGAAAGATCTTTATGTAAATTCTTTAATTTATTGCTTTGAACCTAATAAACTTATGAATCCAATTTTAAAAAAAATTGGAAAAAATATTAAAGTTTACAATTATGCTATTGGAGATAAAACTGAAAAGAGGAATTTGCTAATAAACAAAATTGATTTAACAAATACTCTTTCTCAAATAAATAAAAATTCTTTTTATCTTAAAATAAAAAATTTGATAGCAGAAAAATCAGAAAATAAAGATATTTATAAAAAAGTAAAAGTAATTTCGCTTAAGAATTTTTGTAAAACAAAAAAAATTAAATCTATAGATTTTCTTAAAATAGACGTTGAAGGTTATGAATATAAGGTATTACTAGGAGCAAAAGATGTCTTAAAGAATGTAAAATTTATTATGATAGAAGTACAAAATAACGATATGTATAGAAATTATTCAAAAAAGAGAATAGAAAAATTTTTAAAGAAAAATAATTTTAAATTAATTAAAAGTTTTAACTTTCCATTTATGTTTTTTAAAGACTGTATTTACAAAAAAATCTAAAATTAACAAAAAAAATTATTAATAAGTTCATCGATAATTTTCTTGGTATTATATTTTTGTTTCCATTGTGGATAGTGTTTTTTGAATTTTTTCATACTCGTCACGTACCAAATATGGTCTCCGACTCTATTTTCTTTTTTGTACACTCTATTTATTTTAATATTAGTTTCTTTTTCTATATATTCAATTGCTTCAATTATTGAACAGTTTGAAAACCTACAACCACCAATATTATATACTTCACCTTTTTTCGGTTTTTTATAAAACTCCCAAAAACATCTAACTAAATCATAGCTATGTATGTTATCTCTAACTTGCTTACCTTTATAACCAATTAAATTATATTTCTTTTTTAAAAGAGAAATTTTTACAAGATAAGCAAGAAAACCATGTAATTTTGCACCCGAATGATTTGGTCCAGTGATGCAACCAGCTCTGAAGCAAACTGTTTTTAAGCCTGCGTTTTTTCCATACTCCTGGACTATTAAATCAGCATAAGATTTGGAAACACCAAAAAAACTATGTATGCAATTATCTATAGACATAGTTTCATCTATTCCAGCAGAATATTTGTGACTTCTTTGAATTTCCCATCGGGTTTTTCTTTCTATGAGTGGTAAAAAATTTGGACTATCTCCATAAACTTTATTGGTAGACATAAAAATAAAAGGAGCTGATTTGCAGTAGTTTTTAGTTAATTCTAAAAGATTCAATGTCCCTTCAGCATTTATTTTAAAATCAATAAAGGGTTTATTTTTTGCCCAATCATGAGATGGTTGAGCAGCACAATGAATAATTAATTTAATATTTTTTATATATTTTAAAAAAATTTTTTTTAATAAATTATAATTTCTAATATCCAAATTATAATGAACATAATTCTTTATCTCTTTTTGGAGTTTTTTTCTTATTTGAGAAATATCACCATCTCTACCAAAAAATGATTTTCTTGAATTGTTATCTATACCAATAATGCGGAAACCTTTTTTTGAAAAAAAGGTTGCTGACTCAGATCCAACTAAACCACAAGAACCTGTAATAATGACTGTTTTCATTTAAAATAATTTCTAATCTCTTTATTATTATTCAACCAAAAATATATATCACTTAAAATTTTGTTTATATTTTTAGAAGGTGACCAATTGTAGAATTTTTGAATTTTTTTATTATCAGTTACATAGTAAGGAATATCAAAATTAGAAGTCTGAGATATTTTTTTTATTTTAATTTTATTTTTGCTTAGTATTTCACATTTTTTTGTTAAATTTTTTAAAGATATAGAATTTCCCGGTCCACCACCAATATTAAATGTTTCATTATTTATTCTATTTAATTTTTTGATCTGAAGATAAATGATTTTACAAACATCATCTATATGCAATAAATCTCTAACTTGATATCCATTCCCTCCGAAACCTATGTACGATAATTTTTTTTTTAATAAATGTCTTGCTACCCATAATGGTACGAAACCTTGATCTTGTTTACCAAATTGCCAAGGACCTGAAATAACACCAAATCTATTAATGATGTATTTTAACTTAGTGTTAAAAAAAAATTCTTTTATTAATTTTTCCGATGCTATCTTTGTAAAGCCATACAATGAACTTGGGAATGCAGTTTCAAATTGTTCTGTAATCTTTTCTTCTGTTTTAAGAGGTGTTTTTATATTTAGATTCTTAACTAGCGCACGCAATTTCTCAATCGAATATACTCTACTCGAAGATAAAAATATTATATTAGTTTTATCACTTACGCATTTTTTAAGAATGTTAAATGTTCCTATCAAGTTAGTATTAAAAACTCTATCTGGTTCTTTTTTTGAAATTTCTATTGCTGGTTCAGCACAACAATCAATGATTAAATCAAATTTTTCCAGAGACTGAACTTTTTTAAATTTCTCTATGTTAATTTTGTAATTTTTAATATTATGTTTTAATAACCTATTTCTATTTACCCTAGAACCTTTGCGCATAAGGTTATCAAGACTGCAAATTCTTACTTTTTTTAATTTTTTTTTAAGATAAATAGCGATATTTGAACCTACGAATCCGCAACCACCTGTAATAAGTATTTTCATTCTAAAGTAAATATCTTACTAATAGCTAAAAATAAACTAACTTATGCTTTCGATAATAGTACCAGTAAGAAACGAAACAAATATAATCCACGAGGTTTTCGACTATTTTTCCACCAATCTTAAAAATATTAATTACGAAGTGTTAATAATCAATGATTTTAGTGATGATGACACTTTAGAAAAATCTAAAAGTTTAGCTACTAAATATGCTAATTTTAAAGTTTTAAATAATAAAAAAAAGGGGTTGGGAGGAGCAATTAATCTAGGAATAAGAGAGGCATCAGGTGATAACATTTCCATTATGATGGCCGATCTATCAGATGATATTAATGACCTAATTAAATATAATGAGCTAATGACCCAAAATAATTTCGATGCAATTTTAGGTTCAAGATTTATGAAAGAGTCTAAAGTAAAAGAGTATCCTTTCCAAAAATTAATTTTAAATAGAATGTTTAATTTATTCGTAAGTTTAATATTTTTAAACAAGTATAATGATTTTACAAACGCCTTTAAAATTTACAAAAAAAAAACTTTGATAGAAACTATGCCGTTAATTTCTGAGAGCTTTAATATATTTTTAGAAATTCCTTTAAAAATTATTTCGAGAGGTTATAAATATAAGGTTATTAGTATTAATTGGGTGGGACGAAAAAAAGGAAAATCTAAGTTTAAGATAAAAGAGCTCGGGGCAAAGTATTTGTTTACATTAATTTATTGTTTTATAGAAAAAAATTTATTAGATATAAAAAAATGAAATTTTTTACAAATTTATCTCTGCAAAAATCAGTCATAGTTTTTTTTATATTGGTAGTGATTATTTTAATTGGTTTATCAATAATATTATAAATAAGCCAAAGCCAAAAGAATAATCCCTAATAAAACTCTGTAATAAACGAAAATATTTAAACTGAACTTATTTAGATACCTTAAAAAATATTTAATGGATATTAGAGAGAAAAAAAAGGCAAAGATTATCGCCAAAAGATTTAACTTAGCAAATTCCTGACTCTCAGAAAAAATAATATTTTTAAATCCAAAAATGGAAACAGCACCTAAGATAGGAATGGACATTAAATAAGGAGGTAGTTCAGATTCAACATCCTACACCTAGCGTTCCTGCTTCAGGAAAAAGTTCTGCGAGTCCATATATTAGAAAGTTTGCAAGAGAATTAGGAGCCGATATTTCTAAAATATCTGGCTCTCAACGTTCTGGAAGAGTGTCGGCTGAAGATGTTAAAAATTTTATAAGATCTCAAGTCACTGTTTCCAAAGGTGAAGTTCAAAAAAAAGAAGTAACAAAATTTGTAGAGGAATATTCTCACGAAGAATTTGGAGAAATATCAACACAAGATTTGCCACGTGTTAAGAAGCTTTCAGGACCACATTTAGTTAGATCGTGGACAGAAATTCCACACGTCACTCAACATGATGAAATAGACGTTACTGATATGGAACAATTTAGAAACTCTTTGTACGATTATTTTACCGGGAAAAAAATTAAGGTAACTCCTCTTGCATTTATTGCTAAAGCCTTGGTGAACGCTCTAAAAGAATTTCCAAATTTTAACGCATCACTAAATCCTGAATCTAATAAAATTATTTATAAAAAATATTTTCATATTGGTTTTGCTGTTGATACTCCTCATGGTCTAATGGTTCCAAAGTTGAGAAACGTCGATCAAATGAGTATTCAAAAAATTGGAGAAGAGCTTAAAAATACAAGTCAACTTTGTAGAGAGCTTAAAATCGATAAAAAAGAATTTTTTGGTGGATCAATAACAATTTCAAGTTTAGGAGGGATTGGAGGAACTCATTTTACGCCTATCATCAATCCTCCTGAAGTAGCAATACTAGGTGTAGGAAAAACTTTTGATAAGCTTGTAAAAGAAAAAAATCAAATAGTTTCTAAAAAGATACTTCCAATATCACTATCTTATGATCACAGATTAATAGATGGAGCTGAAGGTGCTAGATTTTGTGTCTACCTTGGAAAATGTCTTGGGAAAGATTTTGCCTTTAAGCTTGCTGTTTAGATCTTCTTAAACTATTAACCCCTGATGGATAAAAAATCGTTCTCACTAATTTGCGCTATTGTTACGTCCGTTCTTTGGGGCTCAGCTTTTGTAGCGCAAGACATGGGTATGGATTTTATAGGGCCTCATACTTTTAATGTAGGAAGATTTTTAATAGGATTTTTAACTTTACTTCCTTTCTTTTTCATTTTTGAATTTAAAAATATAAATTTCAAACAACTTGATAAAAGGAAAATAGCTTATTTTTTATTTTACTTGGGATTTGTTTTAGCCATAGGCCAAGAACTGCAACAAATTTCTTTAATCTATACTGATGTGGCTAACACTGGTGTTTTCACAGTATTTTATGTTTTGGTCGTCCCAGTAATTTCTTATTTTATCTTCTCAAAAAAAATGCATTGGTCTATTTGGCCGTCTGTATTTATCTGTATACTTGGCGGTTTGCTTCTAAGCGAACTTAATAATTATTCAGTGAGATTGGGTGATGCGCTAGGTGTTTTAAGCGCCTTTTGTTGGGGAGTTCATATTTTGCTGATAAGAAAAACAATTGAAATGTTTAACTTTCCTATAACTATAGCAATGTCTCAATGTTTTGTGGCATGCCTGGTATTAATTGGTCCAATGTTTTACTTTGAAGATCCTACGTTTAACAATTTTTTAAAAGACTCATACGAAGTTTTATATGTTGGTATTTTATCAAGTGGGCTCGCTTTTTTATTACAAACATATAGTTTACAAAACTTATCTCCAGCCCCTGCTGCAATAGTTTTCTCATTGGAAGGTGTTTTCGCGGCGATATTGGCATGGTTAATACTAGACCAATTCTTAAATGAAATTAAAATTTTAGGAATATTTTTAATATTAGCTGCTGTAATTTTCTCACAACTAATGCCAATATATGATAAAAAAAAATATGGACGAAACTAATAAAGGGTTTATGAAACATTTAGGTGGTCTGGAATTAAAACAGATCAGTGATTCCCAATACGAATTTATAGTTGAAGTAAAAGAAATGCATTTGAATACTGGAAAAATTGCTCATGGTGGTTTCTTGTCAACAATAGCAGATACAGGAATGGGTACTGCTGCACATAGGATTGCTGGTGACAGAAGATGTGTAACTATAAATTTAGACATGAAATTCATTTCAGCAGGACAGTTAGGTGACAAACTTAAAGGAGATGTAAAAATTTTAAAAAAAACAAAGACTCTTGTTTTTATAAATTGTGAAATCACTAATGATAAAGAAATTGTTGTTTCTGCCTCTGGAACTTGGAAAGTCCTTTAAGTTTTTCTTCTATAATTTAAATAACCAACTATAAATAAAAATATAAGAGCAAAAGGGTAAACAATAGCTTTATTTGGTCTTTCCGGATTTTCAATTTTAAAATTACTAATGATATCGCCCATTTGAATACCAGATTTTTTTGCCTCACCTTTCCAATTTAATTTATCGACAGTTAGTTGATCATTCTGATCTATTAATGTTACTCCATATTCTTCCAAGTTATATTTGTTTTCAAATTTTTGTTTATCAATAACGAATAGTTTATATCTTTCTCCGTATTCAGTAATTCGAGTGACTTTTATATGAACTTCTTTTGAAGGATCAAAAGACATATTTTGAATACTATTAGCTGAAAGTTTTTGTTCATTAAATTTTGGATAGAATTTACCTAAAACATAATCTGGAGCCAAAAAAGATAAAGATATAATTAAGAAAGCTATAATCTCATACCATCTTAATTTATTTATGAACCATTGCTGTGTAGCTGCAGTAAAAACTAATATTCCAATCAATGAAGTTGCTATTACAAGTAGAGCTTGCCAGATACTATCAACGCCAATTAATAAAAGTTCATGATTAAAAAGAAAAACTATAGGCAAAATACCTGTTCTTAAGCTATACCAAATAGCTTGAAGTCCCGTTCTTAAAGGATCTCCTCCAGAAATCGCTGCGGCCGCATAAGATGCTAAACCAACGGGAGGCGTTACATCGGCCATCAAGCCAAAGTAAAATACGAACAAATGAACTGCAATTAGTGGAAAAATAAATCCCGAGGCATTTCCAACATCTACTAAAACACTAGCCATTAATGATGCTACCACTACATAGTTTGCAGTAGTTGGAAGACCCATTCCAAGTAGTAAACAAAGTATAATGGTTAATAGAATTAATATAGCTACATTGTCTCTTGCAATTGTCTCTATGACTATAATTAAATTAGTGCTCAATCCTGTAGAACCAACTGCCCCAACGATTATACCTGCTGTCGCAATCGCAATTCCAACTCCAACCATGTTAATGGCGCCTTTTTGCAAACCTATTACAGTTTGATTCCACCACTCGATTAGACCTATTTTAAAATTTGAGTTTTTGATTAGTCGATTTGCTAGATTTACTAAAATGAGAGATATAGTTGCGTAGAATATAGAGAAACCTGCGGTGTATCTCATGTAAACGAGTAAAAAAATTAAAACAAAAATTGGTATTAAAAAATGTAGTCCTGATAAAAAAGTTTTCTTAAGATGAGGAACATCTGCATCATCCATTCCTTTGAGTCCTAATTTAAGCGCCTCTAAATGTGATATATAAAATAAGGCAATGTAAGAAATAATAGCTGGTAAAAAAGCATGTTTAACCACTTCAAAGTAAGTAACGCCTATGAAACTTGCCATTACAAAAGCTGCAGCTCCCATAACTGGTGGCATAATTTGACCATTCACTGATGATGAAACTTCAATTGCTCCTGCTTTCTCTTTGGAGAATCCAGTTTTTTTCATTATAGGAATTGTAAAAGTTCCAGTAGTAACTGTATTAGCAATTGAAGAACCTGAAATCATGCCTGTCATTCCAGATCCTAAGATAGCAGCTTTAGCAGGCCCTCCTCTCATTTTACCAACCATGGCAAATGCTAAATCTAAAAAATATTTTCCTCCTCCCGCTGTTTCAAGTAATGCTCCAAAAAGTACAAATAAAAATATAAAATCTACCGAAACTCCAATAGGTATTCCAAAAATAGCTTCTTGGTCGAACCACTGAAAACCAACTAATCTTTTTAAAGATAATCCACCGTGAGAGATGATATCGGGTGCGTACTGACCAAAATAAGAAAATAATAAAAAACAAACTGCAATTACCACGAGAGGTAAACCGATGGCTCGTCTAGTAGCCTCTAACAATATCAAAATGCCTGTTGCCCCAATAATGAGCTCGATAGGAATTTTAAATCCGAATAATTCTTTTACTAAAAGTATTCCTCCTCTTTTAACAAGATCATCGTAAAAAAAATAAATATATAAACAACAAAACGCTGCGACTATACTAATAAGAACATCAAAGACTGAAATTTTTTTTCCTCTTGTTGCTGGAAAAATTAAAAAAGTTAGTGTTAAAGCAAAACCTAGGTGAATTGCTCTTGCTGGTAAACCCTTAAACATTCCTATATCAAACCAAAAAGGAAATGGTGATGCATACCACAATTGAAAAAATGTCCAAAGAATTGCAATGCCAAAGACTATTTGTAAATGAATTCCAGTTAAGTTTCTTGTTGGAGATAAATCTTCACTGATTTTATCTACAATTTTACTTTGGAAATTCTGATTCATTGTGTGCAAGATACATTATTATAAAAAAAAAGGCCCAAGAAATATTGGGCCTTTTTTAATTAAAATTAAAAGTTGAATTACATTAATCCAGCTTCTTTATAAGCTTTAATTGCTCCTGGATGTAATGGTGCAGAAAGACCAGCTTTAATCATATCTTCTTTTTTCAAGAATCCAAATGCTGGGTGTTGCGCTTTGAAGTCATCAAAGTTATCCATTACAGCTTTCGTAACTAAATATACTAATTCTTCAGAAACATCAGCGCTTGTTACAACTGTAGCTTTTACACCGAAAGTCGTGGCATCTTTTTTCTGATTTGAGTAAGTTCCTTTTGGAATTACTGCTTTAGCATAATAGTCAGCGCCATCAATTAATCCTTGAACTGGAGAACCAGTTAAATCAATTGGGCTTGCTTTAGCTTTGCAGGTTGCAGCTTGTTCCATAGCTCCATTAGGAAATCCTACTGAATATCCAAATGCATCTATTTTACCGTCACAAAGTGCTTTTACTTGCTCTGATGAAGTTAATTCAGTTACAGATTTAAAGTAACTATTATCAACTCCTTGCGCTTTCATTAATTCTTCCATAGTTCCTCTTTGACCAGAACCAGGGTTACCAATGTTTACTACTTTTCCCTTTAAACTTTTAAAATCTTTAATTTTAGATTTTTTGCTAGCCCAAATTTGAAAAGGCTCATTGTGTACTGAAAAAACAGCTCTTAAATTACTGAACTGATTTCCTTCCCATTTGCTAGTTCCATTGTAAGCATGATATTGCCAGTCAGACTGGGCTACACCAAATTGAAACTCACCGTCTTTAATTTGACCAATATTATAATTTGAACCACCTGTAGAAGGCGCAGTACATCTATAAGCTTTTGCTGTACCACTTTTTCTTCCATGATCAGCACTTATTGCAGATTTATGCAACATTTTACAAATAGCGTTACCAGTTTGGAAATATACTCCTGTTGGTCCACCTGTTCCTATCGTAAAGAACTCTGCAGATTTAGCAATTGAAGTAAGTGGGCTTGTTAAAGCAAACGTTACTAAAATAGCTGAAACCATCGACATTATTTTTCTCATATAATCTCCTATTTTTTATAAAGTTGAATTTAACTACGATATTAAACGAACGTCAAAGAGTTTATTACAAATTTTTAGCCCAATTTGATAATTTAGAAACTCCTTCAACAACATTTGGTGCATATTTTTTTATGATATCATCATCTATTGAATTGTAGTTTGTAACGTTTCTAAAAAATTCAGTTCCGTTAAAATCAGTATAACTTAATCTTGTTAACATTTTTTTTGACTTAAAACCAAAATCTGATCCTGGCAACATTGCGACTCCTGTTTCATTTAATATCTTCTCGCATAATTCAGATGAATTTTTAAATTTATTATTCTTAAATTCTGGCATTAAGTAAAAAGCACCTTGTGGTGGATTTATTAGAACTTTATTTGATTTTAAATTATTATAAACATATGTGCCAACAGCATTTAGAATCCCATTAACTTTATTTTTATACTCTTCATAATTACCCGAATAAGCTTCAACCGCAGCGAATTGAGTTGGGGTATTTACAGTAGAGTAAGATTCGCTGGCTAATGATTTTAAGCTTGATAAAAAATCCTTAAGCTGTTTGGGAACAGCTAAAAATCCTAATCTCCAACCCCCTGCTCCACACCATTTACTAAGTCCACCTGTAATAAAAGTTAGTTGGGGATAGTATTTTGAAATTGAACTATAGTTTTTTCCAAATGTTAAATCAGTATAAATTTCGTCTGAAAGAATAATTAGCTTATATTTTTTTGCAACTTTAGCCAGTTCTTTTAAATTTTCACAAACAGCACCAGAAGGGTTATTAGGCGAATTAAGTATAAGAATTAAATTTTTTTTCTTTCCTATTTTTTTAATTTTTCTTTCAAGTTCATTAGCGGTTGGAAACCAATTGTTTTCTCTTGAGGTCTCTATCCAATGAACTTTGTTTGATCCAATTTGTGCTTGGGGTTCGTAAGATACCCAGCCTGGTGCCGGAATAAGGATTTCACCTTTGAAAGCTATGTGCAATAGTAACATAGCCTCCTTTGATCCGGGAGTAATTAAAATATTTTCTTTAGGGTAATTATTACCTGTTTTTTTTTTAAGATAATTTGAGATAGCTTCTCTTAGTTTAGGTAAACCTTGAATTGGTAAATATTCTTTTCTATGTGCGTGAACTTTTAGTGTTTCAACAATTTTATTCGGAACAGGGAATGGGGATTGCCCAAAACCAAATTGGTAAACTTTTTTACCTTGTCTAATTAATTCTTTTGATTTTTCATTAATAACAAGAGTTGAAGATTCCTTTAACTTAAGAATGCTTTTTTTGATTTTTAAAGACATTTTATTTTACTGAATCTATACGGGGACTGCGTAATTAGAGTCAATTCAAATAATTAAAATAGGAACATTTGACAAAACGATTCGGTCATGTTTTAATCTTATTTTGTTCTCAACTTTGGTCTACATATAGTATAAAAAAAATTACCCAACACAATTATGAATGATGTCTCTCAGAAAATTGTTGCTCTTTTAGGTCCCACAAATACCGGTAAAACACATATAGCAATCGAGAAGATGCTTGAATTTGATTCGGGTATTTTTGGTTTACCCTTAAGGCTGCTCGCAAGAGAAGTTTATGAAAAATGTGTAAGCAAAGTAGGTATTGAAAAAGTTGCTTTAATCACTGGAGAAGAAAAAATTGTTCCAAGCACTGCTAGCTATTTTATTTGCACCGTCGAGTCTATGCCCAAAAAAAAGGAAGTAGATTTTGTTGCAATTGATGAAATACAAATGTGTGCAGATAGAGAAAGGGGTCATATTTTTACAGAACGCATGCTTGAGTCTCGTGGGTTAAAATTAACTATGTTTTTAGGTTCACAAGTTATGGCAAAAATTATTAATCAATTAATAAATAATGTAGAATTTGAAAAAAAAGAAAGATATTCAAAGCTAAGTTATGCTGGAATTAAAAAAATATCTAGATTAGATCAAAAAGTTGCAATAATAGCTTTTTCAATTGAGGAAGTTTATGCAATTGCAGAACTTGTACGTAGGCAAAAAGGTGGAGCAGCAGTAATTATGGGCTCATTAAGTCCTAAAACAAGAAATTCACAAGTTGGATTATATCAATCGGGAGATGTGGACTATTTAATAGCAACCGATGCTATTGGGATGGGTTTAAATATGGACATTAATGAGATTTATTTTTCAAGTTTAAAAAAATTTGATGGAAAAAAAACAAGAAGGCTCAACCTAATTGAAATGTCTCAAATTGCAGGGCGTGCAGGAAGATATAAAAATGATGGAGGATTTGGAACTACAGGTGATTGTGAAATATTAAATTCAGATGAAATAGAAAATATTGAAAAACATCAATTACCAGATACTAAAGCAATATACTGGAGAAATTCAAAATTAAATTTCGAAAACCCTGAAAAACTTTTAACTTCTCTTGAGCTCAAACCAACTCAAAAAAATCTTTTAAGAACAAACGACTCCTTAGATGAAAGTGTATTAAGATTTTTTTTAAAAAAAGGAGCAAATAATATTTTATATCATAAAAATTTAGAATTATTATGGGAGTGTTGCCAAATACCAGATTTTGAAAAAAAAGCTTATGGTCAACATATAAATATAATTGACAAAGTATTTCAATTTTTATCAACAAGAAAAAAAAGAATTCCGAGTACATTTATGAAAGAACAATTAAAAGGCTTAGAAAAAGAACATGGAAATGTAGATTTGTTATCTCACAGACTTTCAAATGTTAGAACTTGGTCCTATGTAGCAAATAAAAAAAATTGGGTTGAAAACTCGGATTACTGGGTTCAACTAACCAAAAGTATAGAAGATAAATTATCGGATAAACTACATGAAGAATTAACAAAGAGTTTTATTGATAAAAAAATTAGTATTCTTTCTAGAAACTTAAAACAAGATCTTGTCTTAAATACAAAAATTAATAATGAAAATAAAATACATATAGATGGACAATTAATAGGTGAATTAAAAGGGTTAAAATTTTTGATAGAGATCACATCAAAGACTCTTGATACTGATATTAAGTCCATAAAAAAAGCAGCACGGAAAGGTGTTGAAAAAGAGTTAGTAAAAAGGGTTGATGAGATTATATCAAAACCTGACATTGAAATTAATCAAGATAATAAAATTATATGGAAAAATAATCCTGTAGCTGTATTGAGAAAAGGTAATAATTATTTAAATCCAGAAATAATTATCATTGCAGATGATGCTTTAAATAAAGAATCAGAGTCTAAATTAAATATTTTTTTAAATAAATGGTTGAAAGCCTATATAAATGAATTGTTGGGTGACTTAATTAAATTAACAAAACATCAAATTGATAATCAATATTTAAGGGGTCTAATTTTTCAACTTTATGAAAAAAACGGTGTAGTTAAAAGAAATGAAGTTGATAAAATTGTTAAATCTATTCCTGCAGAAGAAAGAAAAAAACTATGGGGCATGGGAATAAAAATTGGAAGATATCATATTTATCTACCAAAAATGCTTAAGCCTAGGGCTGTTGAATTTCGTATTGGCTTATGGAAAATATTTTATAATCTTTCTGATAAAAACAAAATCCCAAAGTCAGGACTAAACTTTTTAGTTAATAATATTTTAGATAAAAATTTTCTTTTGTTGTGCGGGTTTGAAAAATTTGGAGAATTTTTTATAAGAATCGATATTCTAGAAAAGTTATTTTTGAAAATTTTAGAAAATACGAAAGGTAGGAAATTTAAAATTAACACAGAAATGATGAATTTACTTGGTTGCTCTAAAGAAAATTTCTATAAATTAATGACTTATATGAATTATAAAAAAGATAAAGAAGTAGATACTTATGGTTTTAAAGGTGAAAAAAAGAATAAAGAGAAAATAATACGATTTGACAAAAAAGATAATCCATTTAATAAACTTCTTTCATTAAATATTAAATAAATGAACAAATTAGACAAAGAAAGTATTCTTGGTATTGCTGCATTACTAGTGCATGCTGCAAATATTGATGGGATTTATTCTAATCATGAAAAAGAATTAATCTGTAATTTCATTAAATCCTATTTAGATGAGGATGCAAATCTAATTCTAAAAAAGGCTGAAGAAATAGAAAACAATTCAAATCAGTTATTAAATTATACAAATATAATTAAAGGAAATTCATTAGAAATAAAAAAAGATATCATCGAACATCTTTGGAAAGTAATCATTTCAGATAATAAAGTTGATCAATACGAGGCAAATTTAATGCGAAGAATTTGTGGTTTAATTTATTTTTCTGATAAAGAATGTGGTGAAATAAAACTTAAATTAACAAAAAATATATGACCTATATTGTAAAAGATGAGTGTATAAAATGTAAATTGACTGATTGTGTGGAAGTGTGCCCGGTCGATTGTTTTTATGAAGGAGAAAACATGCTGGTCATTAATCCAGATGAATGTATTGATTGCGGGGTGTGTGAGCCAGAATGCCCTATAGATGCAATTAAACCTGATACTGATGAAAGTATAGAAAATATGGAAAAATGGTTGTTGCTTAATAAAAAGTTTTCTGCAATATGGCCTAATATTTCTAAAAAAAAAGACCCAATGTCAGATCATAAAAAATTTAGAAATATCAAAAATAAGTATGATAAACACTTTTCAGAAAAACCTGGAAAATAAATATGCCAAAAAAAAAAGTTAAAAAAGTTAAAAAAGTTAAAAAAACAAAATTACCAAAAAAGGTAAAACAACCATTAAAACTAGCAGATAAAAAAAATTCTATTCCGGGAGCTGAAGAAAAGCAGGAGATTAAAAAGATTAAAAAACAACCTACTGAAAAACGAATTTATAATTTAAAAGATTTTGTAGTTTATCCAAAACATGGTGTTGGGCAAATCATGGCTATAGAAAAAGCTAAAATTGGTGAAATAGATATTCAATTTTATAAAATATTAGTCGAAAAAGAAAAATTAACTTTAACTGTTCCTATTAATCAACAGTCTAAGCTGAGACCTATCTCTTCTATAAATCAAATTAATAAATGTATTTCCATTTTAAAAATGAAACCTAAAATTAAGAGAACAATGTGGAGTAGGCGGGCGCAAGAATATGATCAAAAAATTAATTCTGGAAAAATTTACGAGCTGTCAGAAGTAGTAAAAGATCTTAACAAAAATACCGATATTATTGCTGATCAATCATACTCGGAAAGACAATTGTTTGAAAAGGCTTACGAAAGATTAAAGTCAGAATTTGAAGCAGTTCTAAAAGTTAGTCCTGAAGAAGTACAAAAAAAGATGGACAAAGCATTAGGTAGAGCAAATATTTCAGAAAGTGCAGAATAAAAAAACGCCCTCTTTAAATAATTAAAAAGGGCGTTTAGTTAAAGAGAAAACTATCTTTTTCTTCTTCTTTTTTTTGCTTTCTTTTTAGTTTTCTTTTTAGCTTTTTTTCTTCTTTTAGCCATCTTTTCTCCCTTGTTATTAAACAAATCTTAATGATTCGTTTGTTAATTAAACATTAATTATTAAGAGATTCATGTCAAACATAAATTAATTTGCAAAAATGATTCAAAATTTAATTTTTTAATTAATTTTTTTTATTTTTTAAAAAATTTAAAAAAGTTAGCAATATCAATGTTTTTTTAAGCAAATTAATTAATTAAAATTCATAAAATTAATAAAGATTTTCTAATTGTTGTTTATAATTTTTAATTATTTCTTTTCTTTTTAACTTTAATGTTGGTGTTAACATTCCATTTTCAATAGTAAATTCTTCATGAATTAAAATATATTTTTTAATTTTTTCTATTATAGTTAAATTTTTATTAATATTTTCAATTAAAAGTTTAATTTTATCTTTGTTTATTTCTTTATTAGTTACGATAATTGCTACTAGGTAATTTTTTTTATCTCCATAAACAAAAGATTGTTTAATAAATTCATTTAAGCACAAAATATTTTCAATTTTACTTGGTGAAATATTGTCGCCACCTAAATTAACGATAATATCTTTTTTTCTATCAGTTATTTTTAAATAATTGTTTTGATCAAGCTCACCAATATCACCGGTGTGTAACCATCCTTTTTTTATAACTTTTTCTGTTTCATTCTTTTGGTTCCAATAACCTAACATCACATTTTCACCTTTAATTAAAATCTCACCGTCTTCAGCAATTTTTACCTGATTTGTTCTAAATGGCGGACCGACAGTTTCGACTTTTACCAGATTTGGTAAATTGCAACTAACTACTGGAGAGGCCTCTGTAAGACCATAACCCTGTAATGTTGGAAGCCCAATAGCATTTAAAAATTCACCTATTTTTTGATCAAGAGCTCCTCCTCCAGATACAAACGCCTGTAAATTTCCTCCAAATTTTTTTTGAATTTTTTTACGCACTAAAATGTTGCATAAAAAGTTTATAATTTTTTCACTTAAGGTTAGTTCCTCCTTTTTAAGAATTTTTTTACCTAAATTGATTGTGCTATTTATTAACTTTTTTTTAACTCCTATTTGTTTTTCAAAGTTCATATTTATCTTATTATATAAATTTTGATAAAATCTTGGAACTGCTGTCATGATAGTGGGTTTAGCTACACTCATATTAGAAATTAATTTTTCTAAACTTTCGGCATAAAAAACTTTTGCACCAACTATAATTTGAATAAATTGAACTGTGTGTTCATAAGAATGTGATAAAGGAAGCCACGTTAAAAAAACAGGATCTTTTTTTTTAACAAGGAGTTCTAATAGTTCTACCGCTCCTTCGCAGTTTGATAATATTCCACCATGACTTAATACAACACCTTTAGGGTTTCCTGAAGTACCCGATGTATAGATAATGCACGCTGGCATATCTCTTTTTATTTTATCATTTATTTCTTTTTTATAATTTGCTTCTTTTAGAATATTTTGAATAAGAAAACTCTTAACTTCTATTTGTTCAAAAGAAATAATCTTTTGTTGCTCTAAATTAATATGATTTTTAATCTTTTTAAATTGATCTTGATTTGAAACAATGATTAATGATGGCTTACAATCGTTTAAAATATATTCATAATCATTTGCTGAGTATGTTGTAAAAATCGGAACCGATATACCGCCTGCATTCATAACCGCGATATCAGCCATTAACCAATAAGGTCTGTTTTCTGACAAAATCAAACAACGATCACCCTCTTTAATTAATGATTGTATCTTTGAGGAAAGTTTAAATATTCTCTCTTTAATATCTCCCCAGCTATAAGTTGGTTTGTCAGGTTTAAGCCATTTTAAAAAAGGCCTCTTAGGATTAACTTCATCACACTTTTTAAAGTATAACTCGACTAAACTGTTTAATTTATCTATTTCCATAATATGGTGGGCGAAGAGAGACTCGAACTCTCAAGGTATTGCTACCACCGGATTTTGAGTCCGGCGCGTCTACCAGTTCCACCATTCGCCCATTTTTTAAATTAATTTAGTTTATTTTTCTTACTATGAGAACAAAAATAGTTGCAGTAGTAAACATGACTAATGCATATGCAGCTACTGGAACCAGAAATACCACATTGTCAAACAGTTGTGTTCCAACAAATAATGCTAAAGTTCCGTTTTGTAGGCCACATTCTAGTGATATACATTTTCTTTGCGCTATTCCTGAAACTAAATATTTTGCGAGATAATAGCCTAAAAAAATCATTGTAAGATTTAAAACTAGTGCAATTAAACCTGCTCTTTGAACAAAACTTACAATCCTATCCCATTCTTCGATCCATATTGCGGCAAATACGATTAAAAAAAGTATCAAAGACAATCGTTGTATAAGAAGTGTTTTAGAAATTACAAAATCGGTCATTAAAGATCTTACAATCATTCCAAAAATAACTGGAACTGTTACTGCGATGAACATTTTAATCGAAATTTGTAGCATTGATATTTCTTTTGTGATTTCAATACCTAGAAAACCTGCAGAATTATAGATGATTAAAGGTACCGTGATTACGGAAATTATGCTTACTACAGCCGTTAAGGATACTGATAGGGCAACATCTCCATTTGCAAATTTAGTTAATATATTTGACATCACGCCTCCTGGGGCAGCTGCAATAATCATTGTTCCTAGGGCTAACTCTGGTGGAAGTGAAATAATTTGAATTAAGATAAAAGCAACAATCGGTAGCAAAATAACTTGACCAAAGAAACCAACAATAAAGTCACGAGGAATTTTAATTAATCTTGTAAAATCAGCTACAGTTAGACCAAGACCTAAACCGAACATTATTATGATTAGACAGAATGGTGCTATAGTTTTTGCTATTTCCATAAATCAATTAAATATTAAAGGTTAAATTTAGAATGCTTCATTAAATTGAAAATTGTCGTTAAATATCCACTAAACTGCTCTTGAGTTGTAAGATAATTCTTTTCAATTCCTTTTATGTGTTCTCTGCTATTTCCAATACTGTATTCTAACTTTTTGTTTCTTGTTATATGCTTGTTTTTTTCTAAAGACTTTAATTTTCGTATTACAGTTGCTCTAGGAATATTAGAAATATCTGATATTGAAGAGGCATTAATTCCTCTTTTAGCTTTATGTTTTAAAAAAGCTAAATAAAAATCTAAATGAGATTTCAATACTGGTTTTTCAAGTGCATTTTCACTTTCTTGAATTAAGCTTCTAATTTGAACTAAACCAATTGATCCCCATACATTCCAAGACTCCACATCTCCAAAGTAACTTCTATGACGTATTATATAAGGAATTTGAAATCTATAAAAGTACTCCCAACAAACCGTGAAGTGCTCATGGATAAAAGATACAATTTTTTCTTTTGGAACAGATTCTCCAAACCACTCTTCAGCGGCAAGATAGTTTGACATGTTAGCTAAAACACTAGCTAAACCATTTATACTTTCGGTTGGTTTTTGTATTTCTAGCGCTTTACTGTTGATGTAAATAATTTTTCCTTTTCTTGCAATAATGTCGTGTGATTGCAAATAGTTAATTTTTCTTCGTACTGTTTCTTTTGGAATATTTAGATCCTTTGAAATCTCAATTAAATTTAGCTTATCAATAGTTATTTGCTCTTGTTCAAAAAAGGCATCCATGGACATATAGTGAAATCGATCAGAATAATTTTGATAAACTTTGTTGAACAAATATATTAAAATTATATATGTATCAAAATCATTAAACACTTTATAAGCTCGATTGACCCATTCTTGTTGAAACCTAAAATAGTTTTTTAAAGTTTGATTAACATTTCTTTGTACTACTTCATGAACCAATGCTTTATCAATTGGATTGTTAAGTTTTTCTAAAGAATTAATGTGAGCTATTTTTATATCAGGATTGTTCATGACTAATTATTTCTTCCAAGTAACACTTTGATTGATAAGCATTGCCATTAATATCCAAATGATAAAAGTATCTCCTGGGGAGAACCCGTAGTCTGCACCAAACATTCCCGCAACTATTACGATAGCGTAGATAACAATTGTCGATAAGATTAAACTTGCGAGGTACCGGAGAATTGTGCATTTTAAATTCATGTTAAAAAAATTATACGATAGATGTGTGGAGCTGGCTAGACATAAATTTTCTAAGCCATTGCTGGGCTTTGTCGCTTTTATTGAAAGTTTCTTTTTTCCTGTTCCGCCTGATTTAATGATTGTGCCGATGGTGGTGGCTAAAAGAGAGGATTATTTAAAAATCTTTTTAATTGCTACTGTGGGATCTGTGCTTGGTGGGTTGTTCGGCTACATGTTAGGTGTTTTCTTCTTAGACGCTTCAATGGTTATTATCGAGTTTTATGGTTATGAGGAAAAAGTTTTTGCTATGCAAGATAAGATGTCTACTCGAGGAGGTTTTTTAGCTTGGTTAGGTATTATGTTTTTAGCTGGTTTTACTCCTCTACCTTTTAAAGTATTTACAATTACCAGTGGCGTTATTGGTTTTAATCTTACTGTGTTCTTTTTTATATGTCTTTTTACAAGAGGATTAAGATTTTTCTTAGTTTCTTACTTGACTAATCTATTTGGTAAAAAATTTGGTGATTTTATCGAGAAGAGAGGTGCGTTATGGTTTACAGCAGCCGGTATATTTATTGTAGTTTTAGCAGCAGTCTTGTACATAATTTTTGTAAAATGAGATTTAATAACAAGTTTATTTTAAACGGTATTTTAGTTTTTAGCATTCTTACGCTGTCCATTGCTTATTTTATTCAATACGTGCTTGGTCACCAACCGTGTAACTTATGTCTCATCGAGAGAATTCCCTACATTGCAGCTGTAATTCTTATTTCTCTTATTTTTATCGTCAATAAATATGAAAGAGTGATTTCAAGTGTTGTAATGTTGTTTTTTTTATTTGGTGCGATTGTTTCTTTTTATCATTTTGGAATCGAACAAGGTTTTTTTAGCGAGTCGCTAGTTTGTGACCTGGGTAACAACAAAAGCCTAACGAAAGATGAGCTTTTAAATCAGCTTAAAAATACAAAAGTTGTTAGTTGTAAGGATGTTACTTTTAGGTTTTTTGGGCTTTCACTTGCTACAATAAATACAATTATTTCAATCCTTTTAAGTGGTATTATGATTAAAGTTATTAAAAATTATGGACAAAACAAATAAGAAAACCTTAGAAGAAATTATCAGAGTTGATCACGCAGGTGAGCGCGGTGCTATTAAAATCTATGAAGGTCAATTACTGGCTCTTAAAACATTCAAACAAGATGAATTTTTGAAAAAGAAAATAGAAGAAATGAAGGAGCACGAAAAAGAACATTACGAATTTTTTGATCAAGAGATAAAAAAAAGAAATATTAAACCAACAAAACTACTTCCTTTATGGGATCTGATGGGTGTAACACTGGGTTTCGGCACAGCTATGCTCGGTGAAAAGGCAGCTATGCTTTGTACTGCTTCTGTTGAAGAAGTCATAGATGGTCATTACAAAGACCAAACTTATAAATTAGGTGAGGATGAAAAAGAATTAAAAGAAAAGATAATGAAGTTTAGAGAAGATGAATTACATCATAAAGATATTGCTTATGAAAATGGTGCTACTAAAAAAGGCCTGTTTGGAGTTTTAGATAAAGTAATTAAAACTTCATCTAGAATTGCTATAACAATTTCTGAAAAAATTTAATTAAGGTTCAAGCTCAATATCCCAATATAAATAATCCATCCAACTTTCGTGAAGAAAATTAGGGGGAAAATTTCTACCATTTCGGTGTAAATCTTCTACCGTAGGTGCGTAGGGCTTATTAGCTAATTTAAGATCGCAATCCTTGTAAAGTTTTCCGCCTTTTTTAACATTGCAACTTGAGCAAGCTGTAACAACATTATTCCAATCTGTTAATCCCCCTCTTGATTTTGGCAATAAATGATCAAAGGTTAAATCTTTTCTATCTCCGCAATACTGACAAGCAAACTTATCTCTTAAGAAAACATTAAATCTTGTAAAGTTAGGATTCTTGGATGGTTGGATAAAATTCTTAAGCGCAATAACACTAGGTAAGTTCATTTCAAAAGACGGGCTTCTGATTTTTCTTTTATAATTTGAAACTATGCTTACTCTATCTAAAAAAACTGATTTAACGGCATCCTGCCAACACCAAATTGAAAGTGGATAATAACTCAAAGGTCTAAAGTCAGCGTTCAATACTAGCGCTGGACATTTTTCAAGAGGAACTTTATCGACAGCAGAAATTATCATGTCTTAAAGCTAACTGATACCCAAAATTATATCAAGTTATAATTATGTATCACTTTTAAAAAATTAAGAATTAAATTGTTTTTTTATAAATTGTAGGCCTAAACTTGACCCTTCAGTTGGTATACGATGTTCACAATTTTTAAAAATTTTTGTTTCAATTTCGTAATTATTTTTAATAAAAAAGTCTTTAGCCTCTAGCAAAGAGTCGATAGAAACAACTTGGTCTATGTCACCATGCATTAATATAACTTTAGGTCTAGAATTAATATTTTTTGACAAGTGTTCAGTATCAATAATCCTGCCCGAATAGCCAATGACTGAGTTTATCGCATCTTTTCTTTTCAGGCCAGTTTGTAAAGTGATCATGCAACCTTGGCTAAATCCTCCAATGATAATTTGATCAGCTGTTAAACTATTATTATTTTTTACTTCATCGATAAGTTTATTTAATTTATTTTCTGCTACTAATGATTTAGCTAAAACTTGTTCGGGCGTTTGATCCATTAGATCAAACCATTGAAAACCAGTTGGGCTTGCTGCACATTTTTCAGGTGCGTCTGGGCAAATAAAAATTGTGTCAGGTAAATGAGCTCGCCAATAATTTGCTAGGATAGAGATATCTTTACCATCACCACCATAACCGTGGCAAAGTATTACAGCATTTTTGGGTTTATTTTTAGATAGTGGTTCTAAAATAATTGTATTTAATGAATAGGTCATGATAGTAAATTAATAAATGTCTGAATTTTTATTTAATTTTATTGGTTTTACTTTATTGGGTGCTGTCGCCATAGTTTTAATAATGGGTATATATACTTTATTTAAGGGTGGAAGTACTAGTAAAAAATATTCTAATAAATTAATGCAATTACGAGTCTTGCTTCAGTTTATTGCTATTATCGTTTTAGTTTTATTGGCTTATTTTTTTAAAAACTAAATATACTTCTTAATTAGTTTAATAAAATCTTCACTTACAAAGTCTACTTCACCGATAACTCTACCAAATTCGTCACCATTTTTATCAATTAAAATACTTGTAGGCAGACCTCGCATTTTAAATTGTTTAACAAGTTTAAATTCTGGATCATAATAAGTTTCTAAACTTGCTACATTAATACTGCGAAAGAAATCTCTAACTTTAATTTTATTGGGTTTTTCCATGTTGATGGCATACACTTTAATCTGAGGAAATTGATTGGTTAACTTCTCTAATGATGGCATTTCTCTTTTACAAGGCGCACACCAGGTTGCCCAAAAATTTATGATCATGATGTTGCCTTTTTTATTCGTTAAATCCACTTCCTGAAGATCTGAGTCTTTGAATTTTAATTCTTTAATTTGAGTCGGTTTTTCGTGAATAATGATGTTCTTTGAAAAATCTTCTGCCCCATAAAGATTTTGACTAAGCAGAAAAACAAGGATTATGTGAATATAGATTTTAAAAGATTTACTAATTTTCATATTAATTTAAATTAGAGATAGCACAGTAAAATGAAAAATAAAACAATTTGGTCTAATAGATTTAAAAACAAAACGTCTCAATCTTTTCAAAAGATCGGGTCATCAATTCATATTGATAAAAGACTATATGAGCAAGATATCGCTGCATCTATTGTGCACACACAAATGTTGATGAAACAAAAGATCATTAAAAGTGATGACGGTAACAAAATTATAAATGGACTTAAAAAGATTAAGGCTCTGATAGATAAAGGCAGTTTTGAATTTAAAGAGAAATATGAGGACATTCATTTAAATATAGAAAAAGCGCTATTTGAAATTATTGGTCCCTCCGCTGGGTTTCTTCACACCGCAAGATCTAGAAATGATCAGGTGGTAACTGATTTTAAATTATGGATAAAAAAAGCATCAAACGAAATCATAAAAGACATTTCGGTTATCATGAAAATTATAATTAAAAAAGCAGAAAAGAATACTGATACAGTTATGCCTGGGTTGACGCATTTAAAAAATGCACAACCTATTTCATTCGCGCATTACTTATTATCCTACTATGAGATGTTAAAAAGAGATAAAAAAAGATTTGGAAATAATCTTGAACTTTTAGATGAGTGTCCACTTGGATCTGCGGCGCTCTCAGGAACATCTTATAAAATAGACAGAACCTATACTGCAAAAAAACTTGGTTTTAAAAAACCTACAGATAATTCTATGGACTCTGTAGCCGATAGAGATTTTGCAATTGATTTTTTATATGCTTCTGCTGTTTGCTCAATGCATCTTTCGAGATTAGCAGAAGATTTTATAATTTATAATTCTGATGCTTTTAATTTAATTTCATTTAATGACAACATGCTTACAGGTTCTTCTATTATGCCACAAAAAAAGAATCCTGATCCTGCAGAACTAATTAGAGGAAAGGTTGGAATAAATTATGGAAAATTAAATGCCATGCTAACTATAATGAAAGGTCTACCCATGTCTTACTTTAAAGATATGCAGGATGACAAAGAATTAGTTTTTAGTGGTTATGATACCTTAAAAGATACTTTAACTATGAGTGCTGAATTAATTGATGCTATAAATGCAAACAAAACAAATATGCTTTTTATGGCAAACCAAGGCTATACAACGGCTACTGATTTTGCTGACTACCTTGTTAAACATAAAAATTTATCTTTTAGAGAATCTTACGTTATTTCTGCAAAACTTGTTAATTATGCAGAAAAAAATAAAAAGATGTTGTCTGAATTAAATTTAGAAGAAATCAAAAAATTTTATAAAGATTTAGATAAAAATGTTTTAAAAGTATTTGATGTAAAAAACTCTATGAATATGAAAAAATCTCATGGAGGAACATCTGTAATTAATGTTAAATCAATGATAAAAAAATATAAAAAGGAAATTTAATGAAAATTTTAACTATTTTTTTCTTGATGATTTTTATTTTTACTAGTTGCGGAAAAAAATCTGAACCTCAATATCAAGGTAAGATAGATCAGATCAATATAATTTCATAATCTTATGCAAAATTTAAGGTACGTTGGTAAAAATTTATTTGTTGAGAAACTATCAATTAAAAATATTTTAAAAAAAAATAAAACACCATTTTATATTTATTCAGAAAATCAAATAACTTTTAATTTTTTAAAGTTTGCTTATACATTTAAAAAAACTAATCCCTTAATTTGCTTTGCTGCAAAAGCTAATAGCAATTCTAATATACTAAGAATACTTGGCAGATTAGGTGCTGGAGCTGATGTGGTTTCAGGTGGTGAACTTTTAAAAGCTTTAAAAGCAGGCATCAAACCAAACAAGATTGTTTTTTCTGGAGTTGGTAAAACAGAAGAAGAATTGAAAATCGCAATAAATAAAAGGATTTTATTAATCAATTGTGAATCTGAAAGTGAAGCGAAATTAATAAATAATTTAGCAAAAAAACTAAAAAAAAAGGTTTCAATTGGTTTTAGATTAAATCCTAATGTTGATGCGAAAACACATAAAAATATATCAACTGGCAAAGCAGAGAATAAGTTTGGGTTATCAATAAAAAATTTTAAGATTTTTCTTAAAACGATAAATTCTTTCAAAAATATTAAATTAGAGGCTTTAAGTGTGCATATTGGTAGTCAAATACTAAACGATGCACCTTTTAGAAAAACTTTAAATGTAATGAGTAAATTAATAAAAGAATTAAAACTAAATTTAAAATATGTCGATTTGGGTGGTGGTTTCGGTATTAATTACACTGATAAAGAAAAACCAATTAATCTAATCAAATATTCTAAACTGGTGCATAATTTTGCTAAAAAATTAAAGTGTAGAATAATCTTTGAACCAGGAAGATCTATTATTGGTAATACTGGTCTCTTAATTAGTAAAATACAATTTATAAAAAAGGGAACTAATAAAAACTTTATTATACTAGATGCTGGTATGAATGATTTTATGCGACCTGCTTTGTATGAAGCTTTTCATAAAATCATTCCTATTTCTAAAAAGTCATCAAGAATGAAAGATAAAATAGAATTTGTCGGACCAATATGTGAGAGCACTTGTAAATTTGGTGTTTATAAAAATTATCCTAAAGTAAATGAAAATGATTTTGTCGCTATTACCAATGTTGGGGCTTATGGTTCATCATTATCCTCAAATTATAATACTAGGCCTTTAATTGCTGAAATTTTAATCAACAAGAATAAACTTAGATATATTAGAAAGAAGCAAAATTTACTTAAATTGATTAATTCTTAATGCAATTTATAAAATCATTAATTTTTAACATTTTTTTATATGTTGGCCTCATAACAATTTTTGTTTTAGCTATACCAACATTAGTGCTACCAAGTAAATTCACAATATTTTTTGGAAGAATATCCGCTAGATACATAGTTTTTCTTTTGAAAATTATTCTTAATACAAACGTAATCTTTCATGGCGTTGAAAATTTAAAGAAAGTAGATAATTTTTTTGTTGCTTCAGCCCATCAATCTATGTTTGAAACTTTTGCTCTACAGATACCCTTAGATGGTCCTATTTTTATTTTAAAAAAAGAGCTTTTAAGTATTCCGTTGTTTGGTTGGTATTTAAGAAAAATAGGATCAATTGCTATTGTTAGACAAACAACTACGAAAGAAAATTTAAATTTTTTTGATAAGATTAAAGAAACTATAGATAAAAGTAAAAGACCGCTTCTCATATTCCCTCAAGGGACTAGAGTAAAACTTGATGAACAACCACCATTTAAAAAAGGAGCTGGTAGAATTTACAAAGCTCTAAATTTACCTTGTATCCCTGTAGCTTTAAACACTGGAAAAGTTTGGCCAAAAAGTAGTTTTATGAAGTATACGGGTGATATACATATTTCATTTTTAGAACCAATAATGCCTGGCAAAGAAAATGATGAGTTCCTCAAAGAGATAGAAAATAAAATCTATACTGAAATAAAAAAATATTATTAATTACAGATTTAAATCAATTTTTTAATTAATTTCTTAATCCTAGTAACATAAGTGATTTGAAAATAGTTTTAAAATATCTTTACAAAATATGTGAGAGGAATAAATTCAACTAATGAAAGAATATAACATAGCTTCAATACCTGGAGATGGAATAGGAAAAGAGGTATTGCCTGAAGGTTTAAAAGTTTTAAAAGATGCTGCCTTAAAACATCAATTTAAAATAAATTTTACCGAATATGATTTTGCTTCCTGTGATTATTATGAAAAACACGGAAAAATGCTTCCCGATGATTGGAAAGAAAAATTAGGAAAACATGATGCAATATTTTTTGGAGCAGTTGGAATGCCAGAAAAAGTTCCAGATCATATATCTTTATGGGGATCATTACTTCAGTTTAGAAGAGAATTTGATCAATATATAAATCTCAGACCTGTAAAACTTTTTCCAGGTATCAACCCTCCTCTAGCGAATAAAAAACCTGGTGACATTGATATGCTTATTGTTCGAGAAAACACAGAGGGAGAATATTCTTCTGTAGGTGGGAGAATGTTTAAGAATACTGATCGTGAGATAGCTATTCAAGAAACTATTATGTCAGCACATGGAGTTGATAGAGTTCAAAAATTTGCGTTTGAGTTAGCAAAACAAAGAAAAAGGAAAAAATTAACAAATGCTACAAAATCTAACGGAATTTCAATTACGATGCCATTTTGGGATGAACGATTTAATGATATGAAAAAAAAATATCCAGAAATTAAAACTGATCAGTTTCATATAGATATTTTAGTTGCGAGGTTTGTTCTTAATCCTGAATGGTTTGATGTAGTCGTAGCTTCAAATTTGTTTGGGGATATACTTTCAGATTTAGGGCCTGCTTGTACAGGTACTATCGGGATCGCTCCATCCGGAAATATTAATCCTGAAAACAAATTTCCATCTCTCTTTGAGCCTGTACATGGTTCAGCACCTGATATTGCTGGTAAAGGAATTGCTAACCCTGTGGGTCAAATTTGGTCTGGCGCAATGATGTTGAATTATTTAGGAGAGAAAGAAGCTTCTAATTCAATTGTTGAAGCAATCGAAAAATCTCTAAGTGAAAAAAGTAATAGAACTAAAGATCTAGGCGGTAATGCTGATACTATAAAATGTTCTAATTCGATTTTATCTAATCTTTAAATCTTTTAATTAATTTCTTCCAAAACCAGGTTTGTCCGTATCTTGCCCTGCTTTGATAATCTCTTTTCTTATTTTTTTTGTTGATGAAAAAATTTCTAGAAGTTTTTTACTATCCTTATTTTTAATAGCGTTTTTAATTTCTTCTAAATTTTTAGAGTAATTATCTAACACCTTTAAGATATTATCACTGTTATCAATGAAAATATCTTTCCACATTAAAGGGTCCGATGCCGCTATTCTCGTAAAATCTCTTAATCCTCCCGCACTATATTGAATAATATCATCTTTGAATTTATCGTCATTATTGATCGCAGTTTTAACAATGCTGTAAGCTACTGCGTGTGGTAAATGACTGGTCAGAGATAAAATATAGTCATGGTCTTCAAATGACATAGATTTTACCTTGCTGCCAAGATTAGACCAAAACTTTTCTAATTCATTAATTTTGTCTTTACTTGCTTTTTTATCTGCTGACAAAATACACCATCTATTATTAAATAAGGTTGCAAAACCAGCCTCGGGTCCACTGTACTCTGTTCCTGCTATAGGATGTGAAGCAATCCAATTAACATTTTTAAGATTCAAGTTACTAATAATCTTATTAACCTCTTTTTTTGCAGAACCTGTATCGGTTAAAATTACATTTTCTTTAAAATTTGATTGAATAGAAAGTAGTATTTCTTTGTAGCTACTCAAAGGAGAGGCAATAATTACTAAATCGGAGTCTTTAACTACATTAGAAATATTATTACAAACTTCTATTGAAAAATTTTTTTTCAAATAATCGGTTGTCTTTGATGATTTATCATAAGCACTGATTTTAGATGCTAATTTTTTTTCCACTATAGCTCTCAAAATAGAAGAGCCAATTAAACCGCAACCAATTATACTAATCTTATTAAACATTTAATATCTGTTTCATTGTAGAAATTAATTTTTTATTTTCTTCACTTTTTCCAATTGTAATTCTTAATGAATTCTTAATACCATAAACATCCATTTTGCGAACTAAAATTCCTGCCTTGGCTAGCAATTTAAAGACTCTTGAAGAATTAATTTTTACTTTGTTAAAATTAACTAATAAAAAATTACTATAGCTTCTATTAGTTTCAATTTTCATTTTTTTAAATTCATTAAATATTTTTTTATTCCAATTATTAACGTGCTTTATTTCTTTATTTAACCAATTGATGTCTTTAACAGCGGCTGACGCAGCAGATAAAGCTGCCTTGTTTACATTAAAAGGTGGCTTAATCTTATTCAACACATCAATAATTTCTTTTGAACCATATCCCCACCCTACACGCAGTCCTGCTAGCCCGTAAATTTTTGAAAATGTTCTTGTCATTACCACGTTTTTATAATTTGAAAATAATTTTAAAGCTGAAGAATAATCTTTTTGTTTTACATATTCAAAATAAGCATCATCAACAACTAATAAAATATTACTTCTTAATTTTTTTCGCAAAAATAGTAAATCTTTTTTGTTAATATAAGTCCCTGTCGGGTTATTAGGATTGGCCAGAAAAACAACTTTTGTCTTTCTAGTTACTTTTTTTAAAATATCTTTTACTGAAACTGTAAAATCATTTTCTTTTGAATAAACAACTTTTGCTCCATTCATTTTACTGTAAATTCTGTAAATAATAAAACTATACTTAGGTACAATTACCTCATCACCTTTCTTTAAATATGATTTGCAAACTAACTCGAAAATCTGGTCAGATCCTGATCCCAAAATAACTCTATTTTTATCTATTTTAAATTTATTTGATAAAGTTTCTCTTAACGAAGATCCATTGGGGTCGGGGTACCTTGAAAAACTTTTTGATACTTTAATATATTCTTTTTTTGCTTTTGGACTAGGTCCAAGCGCGGACTCATTAGCTGACAGCTTTATCCTAGCTAATCTCTTTTTAAAAAAGCTCATACCAGCTACGTACTTTTCTGCTTGTATATTATTTGGTTTAGGTAACCTCATTTATTAATGTAATATCTAAATTGTTAGAGTTTTTCTAGAAGTCTTTATCTTATATAAAATTGACAAGTTTGTGATGATCTAGTAAATAGATAACGCGCTGATTTAACCATATTGCAAGCGCATAACAAATTTAGCTAAAAAGGGAGATGCCCAGTTTAGCTGGGCTTTTTTTTTGGATGAACAGAAAAATTGAAGATATAAATAAAATTATTGTTACTAAACCACTCAAACTTGATTGTGGCAAAACCATAAAAGATTTTCCAATTGCCTACGAGACATATGGAAAACTAAATGAAAACAAAGATAATGCCATACTAGTGTTTCATGCATTAACAGGAGATCAATTTGTAGCTGGAACAAATCCAGTTACAAAAAAGGAAGGTTGGTGGGTTACCGCGGTTGGACCTGAAAAAGCAATCGATACTAATAAATATTTTATTATTTGTGCCAACGTGATTGGTGGGTGCATGGGATCTTGGGGGCCTAGCGATATAAATAAAGATACAAATCAACCCTACGGTTTAGATTTTCCTGTCATAACGATAAAAGATATAGTTAGAGCGCAAGAGTCGCTTCTTGACCATCTTGGAATAAAAAAACTTTTGTGTGCAACAGGTGGATCTATGGGTGGAATGCAACTTTTACAATTCTGCGCAACTTTTCCTGATAAAACTTTTTCTGCAATTCCTATAGCTTGTAGTTCAAGTCATAGTGCTCAAAATATTGCGCTAAATGAACTAGCGCGACAAGCAATAATGGCTGATCCAGTTTGGGATAATGGAAAATATTTTTTACAAAATACTCAGCCGAAAAATGGTCTTGCCGTCGCAAGAATGGTTGGTCACATAAGTTACTTATCTGAACAAGGAATGCAGGAAAAATTTGGTAGAAAACTTCAGGAAAAAGCAGATTATGAATTCAGCTTTAATGCAGATTTTCAAGTTGAAAGCTATTTAAGACATCAGGGAAATTCTTTCGTGGAACGTTTCGATGCTAATTCAATTTTATATATTACAAGAGCAATGGATTATTTTGATTTAACAAAACAATTTAAAGGAGGATTAGTAGAGGCTTTTAGTAATCAAAAAACAAAGTTTCTAGTTATCTCTTTTTCATCTGATTGGCTTTATACAACTAAAGAAAATAAAGATATTGTTATTGCTTTAAATTCTTCTGGGGCAGATGTATCTTACTCTGAAATTATTACTGATAAAGGTCATGACTCTTTCTTGGTTGATGAACCTGAGTTTTTAAAAACTTTAAAAGGTTTCATAGACTCAATGCACGAGAAGTTTAAAAAATGAAAAGTGAATTTAAAGTAATTGCAGATTTATTACCCAATAACTCAAAAGTTCTTGATGTAGGATGCGGTGATGGTTCTTTGATGGATCTTCTTGCTAAAGATAAAAATATTGAAGCAAGAGGATTAGAGCTCGATCAAAGTAATGTACAAAAATGTATAGTTAAAGGGCTACCTGTTATTCAAGGTGATGCGGAAACTGAACTTTATCAATTCCCTCCACAATCATTTGACTACGTTATTCTTAGTCAAACTCTTCAAGCATTTTATAAACCTGATAAAGTACTTAGAGAATTATTAAGGATTGGTAAATCTGTAATTGTTTCTATACCTAACTTTGGATATTGGAAGGTACGAACAAGTCTATTATTTTTCGGCAAAATGCCTATTACAAAAACGATACCAAATACTTGGTTCAATACTCCTAACTTGCATATGTGTACCATAAAAGACCTTTTCAACTATTGTGAGGATCAAAATATTAAAATAAAAAAAGTTATTGGTGTAAATGAAAATAATATTTCATTAATTAAAAAAAGTAATTTAGAAATGAAAAATCTATTTTCAAAATTAGGAATTTTTTTAATAGGATAAGATGAACATTGAAATTATTCCCTGCCTAAATGATAATTACAGTTATTTAATTCACGATAACCAATCAAATACTGTTGCTATTATCGATCCCTCTGAATTTGCTCCTTGTGATAAAATTATAAGCAAAAAATACAAAAAATTAGATTATATACTAAATACTCACCACCACTATGATCATGTTGGGGGAAATAAGGAACTCAAGAAAAAATATAGCTCAAAAATTCTTGGTTTCAAAAGTGATGAGGAACGAATACCTAATATAGATAGATTATTAGAAGACAACGAAGAATTTAATATTGGAAACATAAAGTTTACAACTTTATTTATTCCTGGTCATACTGCAGGGCATATCGCTTTTTATTCAAAAACAGAAAAAGCAATATTTACTGGAGATACATTATTTTCTATGGGATGCGGCCGAGTTTTTGAAGGCACATATAACCAAATGTTTAATTCTATAAATAGAATTAAAGATCTTCCTGAAGATACAAAAATTTACTGCGGTCATGAATATACTCACAAAAATATTGAATTTTGTATTAAATATAATCCAAACAACGATTTATTAAAAAAAACAAAGACCACTATTGAAGAAAAATTAAAAAATGGCGAACCTTCTATTCCATCAACTTTACTTAAAGAAAAACAGATGAATATATTTTTAAGAACTGATGACCTTGATGTTAAAAACATATTAAATTTAAAAAAGGCCTCTAATTTAGAAGTATTTACTAAATTAAGGGATCTAAAAGACAATTTTTAAGCTCAATAATCTTGACTTGATTTTATTGAAGGCTATATTGCCCTGAAACTTAAAAGAGAAAAATTATGTCATTTGCAATTATTGAAACTGGTGGAAAACAATACAAAGTTTCTGCTAGTAAAATACTAGAGATAGAAAAACTTGATGCTAAGATTGGTGAAACAGTAAAATTCAATAATGTTTTACTTTTAAATGACGATAAAACTACTGAAATTGGAAGCCCAAATATCGATGGCGCCATAGTGGAGGCCAAACTTTTAGATCTTGTTAAAGATAGAACGGTTTTAGTATTTCATAAGAGAAGAAGAAAACATTCGAGAAAAAAAAATGGTCATAGACAAAGACATTCAAAAATACAAATTACAAAGATTTTGTCAAAAGGTGGAAAAATAATAGACGAAGCAAAGATTGAGCAAGCTAAAAAAACTGTTAAAAAAGAAACAGAAAAAAAGAAAGTTACTAAAAAATAGGAAAAACTAATGGCAACAAAAAAAGCAGGTGGATCATCCAAAAACGGCCGAGATAGTAAAGGTAGACGCCTTGGTGTTAAAAAATACGGAGATCAATTAGTTATACCTGGAAATATAATTGTTAGACAAAGAGGAACTAAAATACACCCTGGTGATAATGTTGGGATGGGTAAAGATCACTCTATATTTTCCTTAGTAAAAGGAAAAGTTAAGTTCAAAAAGTCGAAATTAAACAGAACTTTTGTTTCTGTAATCCCTAATTAATTTTATAAATAACTTAAGTTATTTATAATCCCCGACTATGAAATTTTTAGATCAAGCAAAAATATACATTAAAGCAGGCGATGGTGGTTCGGGTTCTGCTAGTTTTAGAAGAGAAAAATTTATTGAATACGGTGGACCTGATGGCGGTGATGGTGGTGATGGTGGGTCTATAATTATTGAGTCAGATAGAAATTTAAATACACTAATTGACTTTAGATACGCTCAGCATTTTAAAGCAGCCCATGGTAAGCCTGGAAGTAAAAGAAATAAAACTGGAGCAAGTGGTAAAGATTTAATTTTAAAAGTTCCTATAGGAACTCAAATCTACGAAGAAGATAATAATACTTTAATTTATGATTTTACAAAAAATAAAGAAAAGTATCTCGTTGCTTCTGGAGGTAAAGGTGGTTTAGGTAATGTAAGATTTAAAAGTTCGACAAATAGAGCTCCAAAGAAAAAAACCAAAGGAAAAATTGGAGAAGAGTTCTGGATCTGGCTTCAATTAAAAGTAATAGCCGATATTGGAATTGTAGGTAAACCAAATGCAGGGAAGTCAAGTTTGTTAGCTGCACTGACAAGAGCTAAACCTAAAATAGCGAATTATCCATTTACAACTATCAATCCTAACTTAGGCGTCACATATTATGACGGTAAAGAAATAACTTTGGCTGATATACCTGGATTAGTTGAGGGAGCTCATAAAGGAGTAGGATTGGGCGATAAATTTTTAAGACATATTGAAAGGTGTAAAATTTTACTACATTTAATAGACATCACAGAGATTGATTTGCTAAATATTTATCAAAAAATAAAGTTAGAATTATCAAATTATGATAAAAATTTAATAAAGAAAAAAGAAATTATTTTTTTCAATAAGTCCGATTTACTTAATGAAAAAGAAATTTCTGAAAAACTAGAAGAGTTTAAAAAAAAAGTAAAATCTAAATATGAAGTTATCTCTGTTTTTTCAGATAAAGATATTCAAAAAGTAAAAAAATTATTAATTAAAAATGCTAATTGAAAACTCAAAAAAAATTGTTTTAAAATTAGGCTCATCAACAGTAGTAGACAACAAAGGTGTATTTAAAAAAAATTGGGTAACTTCATTAATCAAAGATATAAAAAAATATGGAAAAAACAAAAGTTTTGTTATTGTTTCATCTGGTGCAATCGCACTTGGGCAAAAATATCTTAAAATAAAAAAAAAAAAGATTAAGCTTGAAATGTCTCAAGCAATTGCTGCCATAGGACAAATTCATTTAGCAAGTGAATTTCAAAAATTGTTTGAAAAATACAAGATTAAAACTGGTCAAATTCTTATTAGTCCTGATGATACTGAACAAAGAAGAAGAGCAATAAATGTGAGGAGGACTTTTGATAATTTATTCAAATTAAAAGCAATTCCAATAGTTAATGAACACGACTCTACTGCAACTACAGAAATAAAATATGGTGATAATGATAGATTAGCCGCAAGAGTAGCACAAATTATTGGTGCAGATACGCTCATTATATTTTCTGATGTGGATGGTTTGTACGATAAATCAAAGCACAAAAAAATTGTTAAAGTTGTTAAGATTATTGATGAAAATATAATCTCTCTTATTGAAAATAAGAAAAACAATTACGGATCTGGTGGTATCACCACAAAATTAGATGCTGCAAAAATTTGTATGAATTCAGGTTGTCATATGTTTATAGCTAATGGTAAGAATATCAGTCCAATTAGTAACATTATAAAAAATAAAAAATTTACCCATTTCTTGCCTAAAATTTCAAGTTTAGATGCTAAAAAGAAATGGATAATTAGTTCTCTAAATTCTAGTGGCACAATAAATATTGATGAAGGGGCTTCCAAAGCTTTACTAAATGGTAAAAGTCTTCTAGCAGCTGGTGTAATAAAAATTAATGGTACATTTGAAAAAGGAGAAAATATATTAATCCTAGATCAAAATAACAAACAACTAGCTAGAGGTCTATCGTCTTTTACTTCAGAAGAAATTGACAAAATAAAAGGTAAGCAAAGTAAAGAAATAGAAAAGATTTTGGGATATTTAAGTAAAACTGAAATTATTCATAAAGATGATATGGTATTATTATAAATGAATTATTTAGAAACAATTGGAAAAAATGCAAAAAAAGCTTTTGAAGATTTAAAATTAGTCAACCATAATAAAATCAAAAAAGTCCTAGAAAATTATAACTATTCTTTACTTAGAAATAAGAGAAAAATTATTAAAGAAAATTATAAAGATGTTAAGAATGTTCAAAGGAAACATCTTGTAGATAGATTGATACTTAATGATAAGCGTATTGAAGGTATTAGGTATTCGATAAATCAAATTTCAAAGTTTAAAGATCCAATTGGACAAGTTCTTGAACAGTGGCAAAGACCAAACAAACTAAAAATTAAAAAAATCTCAACACCAATTGGAGTAATTGGTGTAATTTATGAAAGCAGACCAAATGTGACTGCGGATGTTGCCGCTTTATGTTTAAAATCTGGAAACTGCTCAATTTTACGCGGTGGATCTGAAGCATTTTATTCCAACAAATTGTTGGCTAAGCTATTTAGTGAGTCACTGACTAAAAATAATATTAACAAAAACTGTGTTCAGTTTATAGAAAACAAGAATAGAAAAATAGTTGACGGCTTACTATCTAAAATGAGTGCTTATATCGATGTAATCGTCCCAAGAGGTGGGAAGGGATTGGTGTCCAAAGTTCAAAAATTTTCAAATGTGCACGTAATTGGTCACCTTGAAGGCTTATGCCACATATTTGTTGATAAAACTGCTAATCTTAATGTTGCAAAAAAAATAATCATCAATTCAAAAATGAGAAGAACAAGTATCTGTGGGGCGGTTGAAACTCTTTTGATAGAAGAAAAAGCAATAAATTCACACGCTAAAGAAATAGTTAATGCTCTTATTAATTCAGGTTGCGAAGTAAGAGTAGATAATAAAATTAACAAATTGTTTAATGGTAAGCTTAAAAAAGCTAAAGAAAAAGATTGGAAAACTGAATATTTAGACTCAATTATATCAATTAAGACTGTAAAGAATGTCAAAGAAGGAGTTGATCATATCCTAAAGTACGGGACAATGCATACTGATAGTATAATTACAAATAATAAAAAAAATGCTCAAATTTTCTTAAATGGAGTTAATAGCTCAATCGCTATGCATAATGTTTCAACTCAATTTGCCGATGGTGGAGAATTTGGTTTTGGTGGGGAAATTGGAATTTCAACCAATAAATTGCCGCCTAGAGGGCCAGTGGGAATAAATCAATTAACTTCGTATAAATATATTGTCTCTGGTAATGGAATTGTCAGACCATAATAAATGGGAAAACCAGGAAATAAATCTGTTGGAATATTAGGTGGAAGTTTTGATCCTCCCCATAAAGGCCATCTTACAATTTCTAAAATTGCAATTAAGAAAGTAAAATTAGATAGAGTATTATGGGCTGTTACAAACAAAAATCCTTTTAAAAAAAATCCATTTTACTCACTTTCTCAAAGAATAAAATTGGCAAAAAAGATAACAAGAAACACCAAAAAGATCCAAATAGTTCATTTAGATAAAATTATTAAATCTTCAAGAACTATAAATATGATAAATTATCTAATCAAAAAAAAAGAAATAAAAAATATTTTTTTTATTATTGGCTCAGATAATCTGATCACCCTACATAAGTGGAAAAGTTGGAAAAAAATAGTAAAATTATCAAAATTAATTGTTTTTTCTCGAAAGGGATATGATACAAAGAGTAAAAAATCAATAGTGGCCAAATATTTGAAAAATAAAATTATTTTTATAAAAAACAAACCTATAATAATCTCTTCTACAAACTTGAGAAAAAAAAATAGAATAAATAATTAATGGAAGTGATTGAGATAAAAGACAATATAGAAAAAATTCTTGATAACAATAAAGCTCGAAACATTACAATTATAGATTTAAAGAACAAATCGTACATCGCGGACTATATGATTGTTGCCTCAGGAACGTCTTCGAGACATCTTCAATCATTATCAGAAATTCTCGTTTCAGAGTTAAAAAAACTCGGTTTAAATAATTGCCGCATGGAAGGCAAAGATAGCAGTGATTGGAAATTAGTTGACGCCTACGACGTAATTGTTCATATTTTTCATCCAGAAAAAAGAGAATTTTATAATTTAGAAAAAATGTGGTCCGAAGAAATTCCAAAAGAAAAGGCTATGATATGAAAAAAATACTAATTTTATTTATATTAATTTTTAACTTTTCATCTAATCCTGTTTTTTCAAAAAACGATCTTTATGAAAAAATTGATTTATTTGGTGAGGTTTTAGAAAATATTAAAAAAGAATATGTGGATGATGTTGATCAAGCCGAAGTAATGGACTCTGCGATTAATGGGGTTTTACAATCTCTTGATCCCTACTCAGCTTATATGAGTCCAGAATTATTTAAAGAAATGCAAACAGATACAAGAGGTGAGTTTGGAGGATTGGGTATTGAAATTGGCATGGAGGCTGGTGTGGTTAAGGTAATTTCACCAATTGATGACACTCCTGCAGAAAAGGCCGGAATTAAAGCCGGTGATTACATTGTCAAAATTGGTAAAGATCAGGTTCAAGGTAAATCTTTAATGGAAGCAGTTAAATTAATGCGGGGACCTGTAGGAACAACAATAGATCTTACAATAAGAAGAAAAAATGTAAAAAAGCCCTTGGAGTTTAAAATTACAAGAAAAATAATTCAAGTCCAGTCGGTAAGTTCTGAAATTATAAGTAAGAGAAAAAATATTGGATACATAAGACTAAAGTCATTTAATGAAAATAGTGACAATCAATTTTTAAAATCAATTAAAAAATTTGAAAAAAATTCAAATATTAAGGGCTATGTAATTGATTTGAGAAACAACCCTGGAGGTTTGCTTACTCAAGCTATTAACATAACGGATTTTTTTTTAGACGATGGTGAAATAGTATCCACGAAAGGTAGAAAAATTTCAGAAACAAGAAAGTTTTTTGCGAGAAGAGGAGATGAAGTAAATGGTAAACCCGTAATTGTTATGATTAATAACGGTTCTGCCTCTGCATCAGAAATTTTTGCAGGTGCTCTTAAAGATCATAAAAGAGCAATAATCTTAGGTGAAAATTCTTATGGAAAAGGTTCGGTACAATCAATTATTCCTTTAAGAAATGGTGGCGGTATGAGATTAACTATTTCAAAATATTATTTACCTTCTGGTAAATCTATTTCAGAAGTGGGTGTGACGCCTGATATTGTAGTTGAAGAAACTGGTGATGAATTTAAAATTCGTTCAGAAAAAGATAATCAGCTCAATTATGCAATTAAGCTATTTAATTCTTAATTATGAATAGTCAAAAGCTACCAATGCGCAAAGGCGTAGGCATTATTGTTTTAAATAAGAAAAATAAAGTATTTGTAGGCAAAAGAAGAGATAATCCTGGCGATAAATGGCAAATGCCCCAAGGCGGTGTTGATGAAGGTGAGGATAATTTTACAGCAATGCAAAGGGAATTAATTGAAGAAACTAGTATTAAAAATATAAAAATTATTAAAGAAATAGAAAATGTTTTTGAATATGAACTGCCAGAAAATTTAGTTGGAATTATTTGGAAAGGTAAATTTAGAGGACAAAAACAAAAATGGTTTATAACAAGATTTCTTGGACAGGATAGTGAAATTAATCTTAACACTAAACACCCAGAATTTATTGAATGGAAATGGCTTGAACCAATAAAATTACCAGACGTTATTGTTGATTTTAAAAAGAATTTATATTTAAAACTTTTAAAAGAAATTAAATTAGTTATTGATTAATTTCTTTTAAAGTATTTATTTTATAAGACATGACATATTTGTCTTTGTCACTTAAGTCGCTATCTTTTAATTTTTTTTCTGCTTGTTCTATTAAATCATTGATAGAATTTTTTTCCATATTCTCTAAATCTTTTGCTGTTGATGTTAAAATTAAAAGATTATTATCAGAAAATTCAACTGTGCCTTCCTCGATAAAATATTTTTTTTCTTCTTGATTTTGAACTATTATGATTCCTGGTCTTAAAAAAGTAATTAATGGAATATGGTCTTTAAGAATACCCATTTGACCTTCAAAGGATGGAATAGTTACTTCGGTTGCTTCTGATTTTAAAATTGTTTTGTCAGGAGTAATTATTTCAATAGTAAATTTATCTGACATTATTTATTTGCTGTCTTTAGATAACTTCTCAGCTTTTTCTATCGCTTCTTCTATTCCACCTACCATGTAAAATGCCGCTTCTGGTAAATGGTCATATTCACCTTTGCATATTGCATCAAAGCCTTTAATTGTATCATTTAGATCTACTAACTTTCCAGGTGATCCTGTAAATACCTCAGCAACAAAAAATGGTTGTGAAAGAAATCTTTGTATTTTTCTAGCTCTAGCAACGGTAAGTTTGTCCTCTTCAGAAAGTTCATCCATTCCTAAAATAGCAATGATATCTTGTAGGGATTTATAAGCTTGTAATATTCTCTGCACATCTCTTGCAACTCTATAGTGCTCTTCACCCACAACTCTTGGGTCTAAAATTCTAGAAGTAGAGTCTAGAGGGTCTACTGCTGGATATATTCCAATTTCAGCAATTTGCCTTGATAATACTGTTGTTGCATCTAGGTGCGAAAATGATGTTGCTGGAGCAGGGTCTGTTAAATCATCGGCAGGAACATATATAGCTTGCACAGAGGTTATCGATCCTTTGTCGGTAGATGTAATTCTTTCTTGAAGGTTACCCATATCTGTAGCTAGAGTTGGTTGATAACCTACAGCTGAAGGTATTCTTCCAAGTAGAGCTGACACTTCCGAACCTGCTTGTGTAAATCTAAAAATATTATCGACGAAAAATAAAACGTCTTGACCTTCTTTATCTCTAAAATATTCAGCAACGGTTAGTCCGGTTAAGGCTACCCTTGCTCTTGCTCCTGGAGGTTCATTCATTTGTCCATACACAAGAGCGGCTTTAGATCCTTTGCCATCAGTTTTAATAACTCCTGACTCGATCATCTCATGATACAAATCATTTCCCTCTCTAGTTCTCTCTCCAACGCCAGCAAAAACTGAAAATCCCCCATGCGCCTTTGCAATATTGTTTATTAATTCCATGATAGTTACTGTTTTGCCAACTCCAGCTCCACCAAAAAGACCAATTTTTCCACCTTTTGCATATGGTGCTAAAAGATCAATTACTTTTATCCCTGTTACAAGCTGTTCTGTTTCCGTAGCTTGATCTGTGAACTTAGGTGCGGTTCTGTGTATTGGCCATTTTTCTTTAGTTTTAACTTCACCTCTTTCATCAATAGGTTCACCGATAACATTAATAATTCTTCCTAAGGTCTCGGGACCAACTGGTACACTTATAGGTGCTCCAGTATTTATAACCTCATCACCTCGTTTTAAACCTTCAGTGGCATCCATTGCTATAGTTCTCACCGCATTCTCACCTAGGTGTTGTGCTACCTCTAAAATTAATTTATTTCCTGAATTTTTTACTTCAAGTGCCGTAAAAATTTCCGGTAAATCAGACTCAAAATTAACATCGACAACCGCTCCAATAATTTGTGTTATTTTTCCGTTTTTATTCATAATTATAAACTCTCTGCGCCTGATATTATTTCAATTAACTCTTTTGTGATTGATGCCTGCCTGCTTCTATTATAATTTATTGTAAGTTTATCCACTAAGTCTCCAGCATTTCTAGTTGCGTTATCCATAGCTGTCATTCTAGAACCTTGTTCACTAGCAGCATTTTCTAATAAAGCTTTAAAAATTTGAGTTGATATATTTTTTGGTAAAAGATCCTCTAAAATTTCATCTTCATCTGGTTCAAATTCATAAGAGTGCGCTTTCTCATCAGTTTTATCAGTACTATTGTTTTCTGCAGGAATTATTTGTTGTGCTTGAGGAATTTGCGTAATAACATTTTTAAAGTTATTATAAAATAATATACATTTATCAAATTCATTTTGATTAAATAATGATATTATTTCATCTCCCACAATTTTTGCTTCATTAAAAGAAATTTGTTTCTTTTCTTTAAAAGAAAACTTATTAATAACATATTTGCCATACTCTCGTTTTATCTGGTCTAATCCTTTTGAGCCAACAGTTATTATTTTAAGTGTTTTGCCCTCTACAAGAATTTTTTTAAAGTTAATCTTAGCTAATTTACAAATATTGGAATTGAAACCACCGCACAAACCTCTATCTGCTGTTAAAACGACACACAAATATTTTTTGTCCTCACCAGTACCAATTAAAAGCTTAGGGGCATTTTGTGGGTCATTAATAGATTTAGTAAGATTTAAAATAATATTTTGCATTTTTTGACTGTAGGGCCTTCCTTTTTCCGCATTTTCTTGAGCCTTTCTTAGCTTTGCAGCTGCCACCATTTTCATGGCTTTTGTAATTTTTTGTGTTGATTTAACACTTTTAATTCTTTTCTTTAAATCGTCTAAACTTGGCATTGTTTATTTTTTGTAATTCTCAATTAATTGTACTAAAGATTTTTCTGTTTCTTCCTCTAATTTTCCTGTTGACTGAATGGAGTCAATTATTTCTGGTCTTTCAGATTTTATCTTTTCGATAATATCATTCTCAAATTTTTTTATTTTATCTAAATCCACATCGTCGAGATAACCTTTAACCCCTGTGAATACTGATATAACTTGTTCAGCAACTGTCATAGGAGAATACTGGTCTTGTTTAAGAAGCTCGGTTAATTTAGATCCACGATTTAGTAATTGTTGTGTTGATGCATCTAGATCTGATCCAAATTGGGCAAAAGCAGCCATCTCTCTGTATTGCGCAAGTTCTAATTTAATTGATCCAGCTACTTTTTTCATTGCTTTAGTTTGTGCTGCTGAACCTACACGTGAAACTGATAAACCCACATTCACAGCTGGTCTTATTCCTTGATTAAATAATTCTGTTTCTAAGAAGATTTGTCCGTCTGTAATTGATATAACATTCGTTGGAATATACGCTGATACATCTCCAGCTTGGGTTTCAATTATAGGTAATGCAGTCAAAGAGCCACCTCCATTTGCATCGCTTAACTTCGCTGCTCTTTCTAAAAGTCTACTATGTAAATAAAAAACATCGCCAGGATAGGCTTCTCTTCCTGGAGGTCTTCTTAGTAAAAGTGACATTTGTCTATAAGCTACTGCTTGTTTGGATAAATCATCATAAACTATTAGTGCATGCATGCCATTATCACGAAAGTATTCTCCTATAGTGCATCCTGTATATGGAGCTAAAAATTGCAAAGGTGCAGAGTCAGATGCTGTTGCTGCAACAATTGTCGTATATTTTAATGCTCCTGCCTCCTCTAAAGTTTTAGCAATTTGTGCAACTGTTGAACGTTTTTGTCCTATAGCTACATACACGCAGTATAATTTCTTTTTTTCATCTGAAGACTCATTAATTTTTTTTTGGTTTATAATTGCATCAATTGCAACTGCAGTTTTTCCAGTTTGTCTGTCTCCAATGATTAATTCTCTTTGACCTCTTCCAACTGGTATTAAAGAGTCTATTGATTTTAATCCAGTTTGCATAGGTTCGCTTACTGACTGCCTAGGAATAATACCAGGTGCTTTTACCTCGACTCTTTTTCTCTCTTTAGAAGATATTGCTCCTTTTCCATCTATAGGTTCTCCTAAACCATCCACAACTCTTCCCAGAAGTTCTTTTCCTACAGGCACGTCCACAATTGCATTGGTTCTTTTTACGGTGTCACCTTCTTTAATTTTTCTATCATCACCAAAAATAACTACACCAACATTATCGTTCTCCAAATTTAATGCCATCCCTTTTGAGCCATCATCAAATTCTACCATTTCTCCTGCTTGAACATTATCTAGACCATAGACTCTGGCGATACCATCACCGACAGATAAAACTTTTCCAATTTCCGAAACTTCAGCTTTTTCACCAAAATTTTTAATCTGGTCTTTTAATAATTTTGTTACTTCTGAGGGATTTATAGACATACTAACTTTCTAACATTCTTTGTTCAAATTTTTTCAACTTATTTTTTATAGATGTATCAATCATAAAGCTTCCAAGCTGCAACTTTAGACCTCCTATAAGTTCTTTATCAATTTTATAATCAAATTTTATAGTTGATCCCATCGATGATGACAAATCTTTGCTTATATTTTCTAATTCAGATTTTGTTAGTTCTTTAGATGAAATTAAAGATGCTTTTATTTCACCTCTTTTTTTTGAACATAGTTTTAAAAAGCTATTTATAATTTTTAATACAAAAAATATTCTTCTTTTTTTAATTAAAAGTAAGAAAAAGTTCTTTAAATTTTTTGAAAAACTTAATTTTTCAGATAATAAATTGATTAAACTATTTTGATTTTCTACACTTTGAGTTGGATTGTGTATAAAATTATTAATTTCGGAGCTGTTTTTTATCAATGAATTAAAGTTTTTTATATCTTCCTCTACTTTCTCTAGTTCACCAGATTCTTTAGCAACTTCAAATAGTGCGCGCGAGTATCTTTCTGAGGTTTCTGTTGAGAAAGATTTGTTTGTGCTCATTTAATGTTTGATATTAATGTGAAATAATGAAAGTTTCGTATCATATGAACATATCTTGATCAAGTTGCCATTTGATATCTATGCAAAATTCACTGGATCAACATCAACCGTAAGTTTAATTTTTTTTGATATTTTAAGGGTATTTAGCAGTTTTGTGATTTTTTTTTGTATTAATGACCTTCCATTAAATCTTATTAATAATCTAGATCTAAATTTCCTTTTTATTCTTAGTAACGGAGAGTCAACAGGACCCATTACTTCTATTTCGTTAATTTTTTTTAAATGATTTTTAATTTCTCTAGCGCCATCAATACTAACGCTATGTGAGTTGGCAGAAACGATAATTGAAATTAGCCTTGAAAAAGGTGGTAACGAGTTATTTTTTCTTAAAATTAGTTCTTTTTTTAAAAGCTCTTCAGAATTGTTTTTTATTAATTCATTTAAAGTAGCATCCTTCGGAGACAAGGTCTGATAAATAATTAACGAGTCTGAGCTAAATCTGCCAGCTCTACCACTTAACTGATGGTATAATTGAATATTTTTTTCTGTAGTCCTAAGGTCATAGCCTCTTCCAGAAAAATCTGCATCGATAACTACAATGCAGTTTAATTTTGGAAAGTTAAATCCTTTAGATATCATTTGTGTGCCAATCAAAATATCAACTTTGTTATCCATTATTCTACTAAATAAAGATTTAGTTTGATCTTTTCTTTTCATATGATCACTCGAAAAAATTTCAACTTTATTAGAGGGAAAAATTTTAATGACTTCCTCAAATATTTTTTCAACCCCAGGACCATACATAATAAAATCACAATTTTTTTTATCTTTACAAATTCTAGATATTTTTTTTTCATGGGAACAATGATGGCAGATAGCCCTATTTTTATTTTTATGAAAAGTTAAATACATTGAACAATTGGGGCAAGTTTGTTTATAACCACAATTTTTACAAATTAAATAAGGCGCATATCCTCGCCTATTTAAAAAAAATAATACTTGCTCGTTCTTATCTAAGAAAAATTTAACTAACTTTATAGTTTCTAAATCTATAAAACTATTTTTAATTTTTTTTATATTTAAATTTATAATTTTCGTTTTTGGCAATGGAAAATCATTATATCTTTTAATAATTTTGAAATGTCTAAATTTTTTGTTTTGAATATTATTAAAAGTTTCTATTGAAGGAATGGAAGTAATTAAATGTATAGGTATATTTTCAATGGACGCTCTTGATATTGCCATATCTCTTGCATGATAAACTACACCATCATCTTGCTTATAAGATGTATCGTGTTCTTCATCAACAATTATAATTCCAAGATTCTTAAATGGTAATAGCAAAGAAGATCTTGCTCCTATGACTAATTTTATTTTATTATTAATTATACCCTTCCAAATTATTCGTTTATTTTTAGGAGTAATTTTTGAATGCCATATTGCAGGATCAAAGCCAAAAAAGTCTATAAATCTAGATTTAAATTCATTTGTAAGAAAAATTTCTGGAAGTAAAACTAAAGCCTGTTTTTTTTTATTAATAATTTTTTTTATTCTTTCAAAATATACAAGTGTTTTACCTGAGCCTGTTGTTCCCTGAAGTACTGAAACAACAAACTTATCATTTTTATAATCTAAAAAATCATAAGCCTTTTTTTGCTCATCATTTAAACTATACTTTTTTATTTTTTTTGGCGATTGATCAAAATCTTTATCTTTTTTTTCAATAGAATTTAAATTATTGACAATAGACATCTTTAAAACAAGTCCTAAAGGCATCATGTTGTATGCTGCAAACCATTCTATAAAGTCTATTAATTTTTTATTTATTGATAAGTCGTTAATTTTTTTGTTTATATTTTTTATTTTGATATTTTTTAGATCAGAAACTTTACCAGTCCACACTACACCTATTTCTTTATTTTTACCAAAAGGGACTTCAACAAAATCTCCAGTTCTTAATGAAGTTTGATTATTGTAATATGTAAATGGAAAGTTAAATACCTTCGGTAATAGCACTTGCGCTTTCATAAATTAATAGTAGTTGAATTTTTTTTATTTAAAAATGAATTGGTCTTTTATCAACAGCTAATGCTGCTTCTTTTATTGCTTCTGTGTGTGTTGGATGCGCGTGACAAGTTCTTGCTATATCCTCTGCACTAGCACCAAATTCCATTGCTAGAGCCATCTCAGCTATCATATCTCCACAGTGTGGTCCAATAATATGGACACCTAACACTTTGTCTGTTTTGCTGTCTGCTAAAATTTTTACAAAGCCGTCAGTTTGATTATTAACCTTTGCTCTTGAATTAGCAAGGAACGGAAATTTTCCAACTTTGTATGATTTATTTTCTGCTTTTAACTGTTCTTCGGTTTTGCCAACAGTAGCTACTTCGGGAGAGGTATAAACGACTCCTGGAATAACATCATAATTTACATGTCCTGCTTGGCCAGCCAATGTTTCTGCAACTGCTATTCCTTCTTCCTCGGCTTTATGGGCTAGCATAGGACCTTTGATAACATCTCCTATGGCATAAATGTTATTAACTGAGGTTTGCAATTTTTCATTTACTTCTATTCGACCTTTGTTGTCTTTTTTAACTCCCACTTTCGATAAATTTAGACCCTCGGTATATGGTTTTCTTCCAACAGATACTAAAACTTTATCAACTTCGATTAATTCCTCTTTTGAGTCTTTAACATTTTTATATTTTATAATAACTAAATTTCCATTACTGTTAAGTGACTCAACCTTTGAGCCCATTTTAAATTTTATACCTTGTTTGGTTAAAATTTTTTGAAATTCATTGGAAATTTCTTTGTCCATTCCTGGCGTAATATAGTCTAAGTACTCTATAACAGTTACATCTGACCCAAGCCTTGACCAAACAGAACCCATTTCTAAACCAATATAACCGCCGCCAATTACTGCTAATTTTTTGGGCACTTTTTCAAAAGATAGTGCGCCTGTAGATGAAACTATATTTTTTTCATCAATGTTGACTCCTGGTAGAGAGGCCACTTCGGAACCAGTAGCTATTACAATATTTTTGGCTTTTATGTTGACTCTTTTATTGTTGCTTTCATAAGCAACGATATCGTTTTTTGAAAATAATACCCCTTTTCCCTTAAAGTATGTAATTTTGTTTTTTTTAAATAAAAACTCAACACCTTTTGTCAGCACTTGTATGGATTTATTTTTATTAGCCATCATTTTTTCAATATTTAATCTTATGCCATCTATCTCTATACCTTGCTGATTAAATTCTTTTTTTGCTTTATGAAAGTTTTCAGACAAATTAAGTAAACTTTTTGATGGTATACATCCTACGTTAAGACATGTTCCTCCAAGTGTGCCTCTGGACTCAATACATGCCGTTTTTAATCCTAATTGAGCTGCTCTTATTGCGCAAACGTATCCTCCTGGTCCGCCACCAATAACAACTAAATCAAAATTATTTTCCATTATTATATATTTAAAAACAGTCTTTGTGGTTGTTCTAAGGACTCCTTTACTATTTTTAAAAAAGAAACCGCTTCTTTACCATCAATAATTCTATGATCATAAGATAAAGCTAAGTACATTACTGGTCTTATCTCTACATTACCGTCAACGACTACTGGTCTTTGAATAATATTGTGCATTCCTAAGACTGCAGATTGAGGTGGGTTTAAAATAGGTGTTGAAAGCATTGATCCATAAATACCGCCATTAGTAATGGTAAATGTCCCGCCTTGTAAATCTTCAATAGTAATTTTTCCCTCTCTTGCTTTTTGTCCAAGATCACCAATATTTTTTTCAATATCAGCAAATGACATTTCATCTGTTTCTTTAAGCACAGGAACTACTAAACCTCTTTCTGTCCCTACAGCAATACTTACGTTGTAGTAGTTTTTATAAACTATCTCTTCTCCTTGAATCTCCGCATTTATTGCTGGATAATTTTTTAGACCTATTACACATGCTTTTACAAAAAAAGACATGAAACCTAATTTTACACCATATTTATTTAAAAATTCTTCTTTGTACTGACTTCTCATCGACATAACTTCACTCATATCAACTTCATTAAAAGTTGTAAGCATCGCAGCATTTTCTTGGGCCTCCTTCAGCCTTTTTGCAATAGTCAATCTTAGTCTGGTCATTTTAACTCTCTCTTCAGGGCCGTATTTTACTTTTCTTTCAGATGGCGAAGGTTTAGACCCCATTAAGCTCATTAGATCTTCTTTTAAAATTACACCATTTTTTCCTGATCCTTCAATAGTACTGAGATCAACATTAGCCTCGCTTGCCATTTTTCTTGCTGCTGGTGAAATTTGCTTTTGTATTTTTTGTGACGTTTTATCTTCATGTATCTGCTCTAAAATTAAAGGTTCTTCATCATCTAAAATTAGTTTTGGTTCTTCTAATTTTTTTTCTTTTATTTTTTTTGGTTTTAAAATTTTTTCTTCTTCAAAAATTTTTAATTTAGGTTTTTCTTTTTCCGGAGGACTGTAATTATTAATTTCTTTGTTGTTTTTTTCTAAATTGGCTGAAGAATTTTCTACGGTTCCTAATAGAGAGCCTACATTAACAGTCTCACCCTCTTTAACCGAAATGCTTCCTAGAATTCCACTAATTGGTGAGGGCACTTCTACATTAACTTTATCTGTTTCTAATTCTACAAGAGGTTCGTCTGCTGCAACTTTCTCTCCTTTTAATTTGAGCCATTTGGAGACGGTAGCTTCTGTTACTGACTCACCTAATGTCGGAACTGTAATTTTTTCTGCCATTTAATCTTTGAGTATCTTTTCCAATATTTCTTTTTGTTGTGCAAGATGTTTGTTTAAATTTCCCGTCGCAGTGGACGAAGATGCTTTTCTGCCTACATATTTAACAGATTTATCACCAAAATCTACCATCTCCAGAGTTCTATCTATATAATTTCTTACGGTATTCCATGCGCCCATATTCTGGGGTTCCTCCTGACACCATATAAATTTTGCATTTGTGTATCTTTTTAAAATATTTGCCAAAGTTTTAACAGGGAATGGATAAAGTTGTTCTATTCTGATAAATGTAACACTATTATTTTTAAAATTTTCTCTGGCTTCAATTAAATCATAATAGATTTTACCAGAACATATCACTACTTTTTTAATTTTCTCATCTCTTTTTTTAAGCTCTAATAAATTGTTCATCTTTGAATAAGCATCATCTTCTAACACTCTATGAAAAGTACTTTTTTTGGAAAACTCTGAAATATCCGAAACACATTTCTTGTGTCTTAATAAAGATTTAGGCGTCATAATAACCAATGGTTTTCTAAACTCTCTATGCATTTGACGTCTTAACACATGAAAATAATTAGATGGAGTTGTACAATTTACAACTTGAATATTTTCTCCTGCGCATAGCTGTAGAAATCTTTCAAGTCTAGCGGATGAGTGTTCTGGACCTTGTCCTTCATAACCGTGAGGTAACAGCATGACTAGTCCACTTGCTCTTCCCCACTTAGATTCACCTGAAGAAATAAATTGATCTATAATAATTTGTGCTCCATTTGCAAAGTCACCAAATTGGGCTTCCCATAAAACTAATGTTTCTGGTTCAGATAGTGAGTACCCAAATTCAAATCCTAAAACTGCTAACTCAGAAAGTAGACTATCTATAATTTCAAAACTTTTTTGATTATTAGATATATTATTTAAAGGTATATATCTTTCATGATTATCTTGATTTCTTAATACAGCATGTCTTTGACTAAAGGTGCCTCTTCCAGAGTCTTGTCCTGAAAGTCTTACCGAAAACCCTTCAGTAAGTAAAGTTCCGAAAGCCATGCTCTCAGCCGTTGACCAATCAATCGACTTACCTTCTTCGATGGATTTTAATCTTAAATCAAATATCTTTTTTAAAGTTTTGTGAACTTTAAAATTTTCAGGTATTCTTGTAATTTTTTTACTTATTTCAGTTAATTTTTTTTTGTCTACACCGCTGACACCTCTCTTGTCTTTTCCAAGCCCTGGCTTAAATCTTGACCATGCACCGTCAAACCATTTTAACTCTGATTTATAATTTTTTGACGACTCAAACTCTTTTTCTAAAAAGTTTTTAAACTTATTTTTTTCCTTTAATAAATCAGTTTCTGATATTAATCCTTCTTGGCTTAATTTTTTTCCATAAACTGTCAGGGTTGTTGGATGCGATCTTATTTTTTTATACATCATTGGCTGAGTAAATGAAGGCTCGTCTCCCTCATTGTGACCAAATCTTCGATAGCAAACCATATCAATAACAACATCTCTATTAAATTTTTGTCTATATTCGGTAGCAATTTTTGCACAATGAACTACTGCTTCTGGATCGTCCCCATTAACATGAAAGATTGGTGCTTGAGCAATTTTAGCAACATCAGAAGGATAAGGTGAAGATCTTGCAAACCTAGGTGCAGTTGTAAAACCAATTTGATTATTTACAATTATATGAATAGTTCCTCCAATATTATGCCCTGGTAATCCTGACATAGCAAAACATTCTGCAACAATACCTTGCCCAGCAAAAGCGGCGTCTCCATGCATCAATACAGGGATTACTTTTTTTCTTTCTTTATCTTTGTGAAAAAATTGTTTTGCACGAACCTGGCCAAGTACAACTGGATTTACTGCTTCTAAATGAGATGGATTATCTGTTAAACTTATATGGACTAAGTTTCCATCAAATTCTCTATTTGAAGAGGCACCCAAATGGTATTTGACGTCTCCTTCAAAATCTTTTTTAGTGCTATCAGTTTTACCAAAAAATTCACTGAAGATTGCTTTAAATGGTTTTCCCATTACGTTTGCTAAAACATTAAGTCTTCCTCGGTGAGGCATGCCAATTTTAATTTCCTTTGCTCCTAAATTTCCACCTCTTTTGATTATTTGTTCTAATGCTGGGATCAAAGACTCTCCTCCATCTAAGCCAAATCTTTTTGTTCCGACAAATTTTACATGTAAATATTTTTCAAATCCTTCAGCTTGAATAATTTTATTAAAAATTGCTTTTTTTCCATTTTTCGTAAAAGTTATTTCTTTTTCTGGTCCTTCAATTCTATCTCTTATCCAGGATTTCTCTTCTGGATCTCCCATATGCATAAATTCATAACCAATTTTGGAACTATAAGTTTTTTTTAAAATCTTTAAGATTTGATTTAAATCTGCGTATTGAAGGCCAAGTACACCATCTAAAAAAATTTTTCTATTATAATCACTTTTTAAGAAACCATAACTTTCTGGTTTTAATTCAGGGTGTTCATCTTTCTTTTGAATTGATAATGGGTCTAAATTTGCAATCAGATGTCCTCTGATCCTATAGGCTCTAATAAGCATGATAGCTCTAACAGAGTCTTTTGATGCTTGTTTTACAGAATTTGAATTTAAATCTATTGTGTTTTCATTATTAACTTTATTTTCTTCTAATTTAAAAAATGGTTTTTTTATTTTTTTTTGTGGACCCCAGCTAGGTCCTTTTAGATTATCATAGACAATTTTTTCATCTTCACTTAAACCATCGAAGAACATTCTCCAGCTCTCAGGTAAAGAGTTGGGGTCTGAAATATAATCAGCATAAAATTCATTAATAAACTCTGCATTATTTCCTGCTAAAAAGGATGTTTTTTTATATACTGTGTTGTTGTTAGAAGATGACATTAAAATTTTATTCTAACATAGATTATAAAAAATCAATCATTAAGTTTTTGGAAAAGAGTTTTTCCTATGTCAGCTGGTGAATTTGCAATTGATATTCCTGCTGATTTCATTAATTCTATTTTATCTTCGGCTCCACCTTTTCCACCAGAAATAATCGCACCAGCATGGCCCATTCTTCTTCCAGGGGGTGCTGTTAAACCGGCAATAAAACCAACCATAGGTTTTTTAATTTTCTCTTTTTTTAAAAATTCTGCAGCCTCTTCCTCTGCGGTCCCTCCTATTTCCCCGATCATAACAATTGATTTGGTTTCTTCATCTTTTAAAAAAAGTTCCAAACAGTCAATGAAATTGGTTCCATTAATTGGATCTCCCCCTATTCCAATACAAGTAGATTGACCCATACCATTTGCTGTAGTTTGCGCTACGGCCTCGTAAGTTAATGTTCCTGATCTAGAAACTATCCCTACTGTTCCTTTTTTGTGAATGTTTCCTGGCATAATACCAATTTTACACTCATCTGGTGTAATTATTCCTGGACAGTTAGGTCCTATTAATCTCGAACTGCTTTTATTTAAAACTTGTTTTACCTTAAGCATATCTAAAACGGGTATTCCTTCAGTGATGCATACAATTAATTTTATTTTCGCATCTATAGCTTCAATGATTGCTGCGCTAGCATACTTGGGAGGCACATAAATCATTGTCGCATCTGCAGATGTTTTTTCTTTTGCTTCTTGTACAGTATTGAAAACTGGTAAATCTAAATGTTTTTGCCCTCCTTTTTTTGGTGTAACTCCCCCAACTAGTTTGGTTCCATATTTTAAAGCCTGTTCAGAGTGAAACGTTCCATGCGTTCCTGTAAATCCCTGGCAAATTACTTTTGTATTTTTGTCAACTAAAACTGACATTTTATTTTATTGCCTCTACTATTTTTTTAGCTGCATCATTCAAATCTGAAGCTGATAAGATTTTCAATTTTGATTTATCTAATATTTCTTTGCCCTCTTTAAAATTAGTGCCAGCTAACCTTACAACTAATGGAACAGATAAATTAATTTCTTTTGCGGCATCAACAACTCCTTGTGCAAGCACATCACATCTCATTATCCCACCAAAAATGTTTATCAATATTCCCCTAACATTTTTATCTGAAAGAATCAGTTTAAATGCTGCTGATACTTTTTCTTTTGAAGCTCCGCCTCCTACATCTAAAAAATTAGCCGGTTCTTCTCCATAAAGCTTGATTATATCCATTGTGGCCATTGCTAATCCTGCTCCATTAACCATACATCCTATTGATCCATTCAATTTTATGTACGCTAAATCATATTTACTAGCTTCTATTTCAGCTGGATCTTCCTCATTTAAATCTCTTAATTTTAGAATTTCTGGTCTTCTGAAGATTGCGTTATCATCAAAATTCATTTTTGCATCTAAGCAAAGTACTTTATTTGATTTTGTAATAATTAAAGGGTTAATCTCTATTAAACTTGCGTCTTTTTCGATAATAATTTTATAAATTGATCTTATCAACTTTGATGCAATTTTATTTTGTTCTTCATTAAATTTAAAAATTGAGATAATTTCATTTATCTCCTCATTATTAAGCCCTTCTTTTTTTAAACTTATTTTTTTTGTGATAATTTTTTCAGGTGTTTCAGATGCTACTTTTTCAATATCCATGCCTCCTTCAGTACTGCTTATAAATGCAATCTTTGAAGACTCTCTATCTACTAGACAAGATAAATAAAGCTCTCTTTTGATATCTGAAGCTTCTTCAATATAAAGTCTTTTTACTTCTTTACCTTGTGGTCCAGTTTGATGCGTAACAAGAGTCTTACCCATCATATTTTTGGCTTCATTTTTTAAATTTTTAAAATCTTTGACTAATTTAACCCCTCCGGCCTTACCTCTTCCCCCAGCGTGGATTTGTGCTTTTAAAACATAACTTTTGTGTTCAAGCTTTGAAATCTTCTCATCTATCTCATCAACTGATAGAATTACAATTCCTTTTGAAACTGGAGCATGAAATTCTTTTAAAATTTCTTTAGCTTGATGTTCATGGATATTCATAAGTTTATAATTTGCTTTATAACATTATTAGCAAGTCTTTAAAGTCAATTTAATGAACCTTTGATCAAAAAAAGTTTCCTCTTCAAAACATTTATTAATAAAATAGTCCCTAATGTTATCAAATTTGAATTCTTGATTTTCACTAATCAAAAAAATACTTTTAATCCTTTTTTTTTCAAAATTTTTTGTGACAAAATCCTTATAATATGAAAAATATTTATGATTTTCTGTGGGATGACTGTTATTATCCCAAATATACCACCTATTCATTAGATAAAATTTTTTTTCAAAAATAGATGAAAAAAATTGATAATGTGTAATCAAATAAGAGTTTTCTTCTACCTCATTTAAAACTTTAATAATCTCTTTTAAAAAAATTTTATCATTTTGTGGATTATTAAACTTAGTAACCCATTTTAATCCCTTTAAATTAGGATGAATTTCTTTAGCGTTAAAAGCTATACTTTTATCAATGCCTTCTAATTCCATAAATTTTCTATCAATATTGTATCTATAGTGAAATTTTGTAGTCGCAAAAATTAAAATTAAAATTATTAAAAACCTTAATTTCTTTTCACCATTTTTTAATTTTATATTGGCATGACATAAAGAAG
>JAOIST010000040.1 GCA_028222435.1 Candidatus Pelagibacter sp.
TTTTACTATTTCAATAAAGCTTTCAGCGCTTCTTTTAGAGTAAATAAAAATTATGTCAGGAGGGTGATTTTTTATTATTTTGTTATTTTCTTCATTAAGGTCAGTGATCTTTTCTGAGGTATAATTAATAATTTTATCAATCTGATGCCCTTCTCGTTTAAGTTCTTCATCTAAATTTGAAGAGATATTGTCACCACAGAAATAAGCGATAGATTTTTTTTTGTCTATTTGGTCTGAATTCAAAATAATATTTTTTAAGGCATTGACTGTTCCGCCTGCAGAAATAGTATTATTATAACCAACTTGTCTTACTATTTTTTCAGTAATCGATCCAACACAGAAACAAATCTCACTCTTGTCACTATTAATTAATCTTAAATTTCTAATCGCATTTGCACTTGTAAAAATAAATGCATCATATTTCTTAGCATCAATAGGATTAATATTAGCTGCTGATATTTTTAAAGTGGGAATATGAATAATTTTATGACCGAGAGAGAAAAGTTTCCCCATTAAATCTTCTGTATCAATTAATGGTCTTGTTAACAGTACATTCATTTTTTTTTAAATTCTTTTCCTGCTAGACTTAACAATTTTTCTCCCATGGCTTTACCGATATTAATAGCATCTATATCTTTACCTGTTAATTCATGTTCAAAACTTTCAGAACCTGAGTCTGAAAATAGTTGCGCTTTTAATTTAAGATTTTTGTTATCTATTACAGCTAAACCCCCTATTGCAGTTTCACAATCACCTCCTATAACTTGTAGCATTTTACGTTCAGCTTTAGCGCACAATTCAGTTTCTACATCATTAATATTTTTTAAAAAACTTTTTACTTTTTCATCATTTTTTTTACATTGAACTGCAATAACTCCTTGCCCTACTGCTGGTAAAACTTCCTGTATTTCAAACGATATGCTTATTTTATTATTTAAATTTAAACTTTTTACTCCTGCTGCGGCTAAAATTATTCCGTCTAATTCTTCTTTATCAAGTTTTTTAATTCTAGTATCAATATTTCCTCTCATATTAACGACTGATATATTCTGATTAATTTTCTTTAGTTGCAGCTCTCTCCTTCTAGAGCTTGAGCCTATTACTAATTTACCTTTTAAATCCTCTTTATCTTTAATTTTGTTGCTTATAATAACATCTCTAAAATCATTTCTCTTTATATATGCACCAATAACTAGGTTGTCATTCTCAATTGACTCCATGTCTTTTAAAGAGTGCACTGCTATATCAATTTCATTGCTAATTAATTTTTCTTCAATTTCTTTGCAAAATAAATTTTTACCACCAATTTCAGAGAGTCTTATGTTTTGATTTATATCGCCAGATGTTTTGATAGCTTTAAAATTAATATTCTCCTCATTTAGCTCTTTATTTTCTTGGAGCAAAAGTTCTTTAACTTTTTCTACATATGCTAAGGAAAGCTTGCTTCCTCTGGCTCCAATTGTAATTTTAATCATTAATTGATTATATATTTGATAGATCTAATTTATACTATTTAAAAAATAAAAAGCAGACTATGGCAAAAAAAATAACTTTTTTGGGAATTGAAACAAGCTGTGATGAAACGGCTGCAGCAGTTATTAGAGAAAATGATAATGGAGCAGCGGATATTTTATCTAATATAGTTTCGAGCCAAATTGAAGAACATAAAAAATTTGGGGGAGTAGTACCTGAGTTAGCGGCAAGAGCTCATTTAGAAAATATTGAGTACATTATCGAAACTGCCTTAAAAGAGAGTAAAATTACTATTGAAGATATAGATGGTGTTGCTGCAACAGCTGGGCCTGGTTTAATAGTTTGTTTAACTGTCGGTCTAAATATTGGCAAATCAATTGCAGCTTTTTCCAACAAACCTTTTGTAGGCGTTAATCACTTAGAAGGACATGCATTAAGTCCGGGATTGCAAGAGAAAATTGAATTTCCATATTTGCTTTTATTAATCTCTGGAGGACATACTCAATTTCTAATTGTCAAAGATGTAAATGAATATGAGCAGTTAGGCACAACAATTGATGATGCATTAGGTGAAGCATTTGATAAAACTGCGAAGATGTTGGACTTAGGTTATCCCGGCGGACCTAATGTTGAAAAATTTGCAAAGCTAGGCAATAAAGAATATTTTAAATTGCCTGAACCAATAGTTAATCGCGCTGGATGTAATTTATCTTTTGCAGGTCTTAAGACTGCTGTTTTGAGAGAGTCAAAAAAAATTAATGGAGAGATCAAATTAAAATATAA
>JAOIST010000041.1 GCA_028222435.1 Candidatus Pelagibacter sp.
GCCTCTAGGTAAATCATGAGGCCAATTTTTTTCAACATCTTTAAGATTTTCCTCTATTAGTTTAGGCAAATCTGCGTGTAATTTTGAACACTGATCTTTTACAGAGTCAAACATTCCTCTCCATGATTGTATGGAGAGATTATTTTGTCTTTTTAGTTTAAAATTTTTTGTAAGTTCATGCATCTTTGCAACCTCAATTCCAATAGATTTACAATTATCAGGAGATAAATTTTTTTTTGCCTTTCCTTCTAAAAAGGAGACAAGCATAAGGTTTTTGTCTTCAAATTGTGTAATAGTTTTTTTCTGATTATTAATTATTGGCACAGGGCATTTAAAGCCAGCTTTATTTAAATTTGTCATCAAGTCAGAAAAAAAAGGGAGTTCATTAGACTTTACTCTTTTTTCATAAATAGTAAGAATAAATTTCTTCTTATTAATTGACAAAAAGTAATTTGTGTTTTCAATTCCTTCTTCAATACCTTGGAAAGTATCTAGCATACCTAAATTATAATTAGATAAAATTTCTTCAATAGAGCCTTTATTTAATTTTGTATAAACAGCCATTAATGTAATTCTCTTGGTAATTTAAAAATTACTTTTTCTTCAGCTACAGTTACCTCTTCTAAAGAAATTTCTCTATCTTTTTTAAGACACTCTAATAATTTTTGTATCAGATGATCTGGAGCTGATGCACCTGAAGAAATTCCAACTGTCTCAGAGTTCATTAGTTCGTCCATAGGAATTTTTTGTTCAGAGTGCATTAACAAAGATTTTTTACACCCAGCTTTTTTTGCAACTTCCACTAATCTAACTGAATTAGATGAGTTCCTACTTCCAATAACAAAAAACATATCACATTTCGGAGCAATTTCTTTTACAGCTTTTTGTCTATTAGTTGTTGCATAACAAATGTCTTCTTTTATTGGTTGTTTGATATTAGGAAACTTCCTTTTTAACTTATCTATAATTTCAGCTGTGTCGTCGACTGAAAGAGTTGTCTGTGTAATATAAGCTAAAGGTTTTGAGAAATTTTCAACTTTTAATAAATCAACATCAGCCGCAGTTTCAATTAGTTTTATAGATCCATTAGGTAGTTGTCCCATCGTACCAATAACCTCAGGGTGGTTGTTATGACCAATTAATATTATATCATAACCTTTTTTGTATAGTTGTTCGGACTCTCTATGAACTTTAGAAACTAAAGGACATGTGGCATCAACAAAGGACAATTTTTTTTCTTCAGCTTCTTTTGGAACACTTTTTGGAACACCGTGTGCCGAAAATATCACCGGCCTAGTATTATCTTTAATATCTGATAGCTCTTCTATAAAGATTGCGCCTTTTTCTCTCAAATCATTAACAACTTGTTTGTTGTGAACAATTTCATGGCGAACGTAAACTGGTTTGCCATATTTATTTAGAGATTTTTCTACAATTTCTATAGCTCTTTTTACCCCTGCACAAAAACCTCTAGGAGATGCTAAATAAATTTTAAGATTTTTTTTCATTTTTTTCCAAAAGATATTCTAGCAATATATGCGGAAATGTTAGTGAGGCCAAACCAATAAAAATAACCTTTAAAATTGCAGAGTTTAATAAATAAAAGTGATTTAAAAAATAGACGCTAAACATAAAAAAAACACCGGTAATTATTGTTAATGGTAAAGCAAGTTTTATAAAATTAGCTAATCCTTTACTAAAATTGTTTTTATTTATCTCGTTTATGAGTGAAAAAGAGTGTCTAATAGAGTGTAAAAAACAAAAATATACCGTGAATGCTGTCAATGGATCAAAAGTATAATTTAGTAAAATAATTGATAAATAGTCTAAGAAAGAAAACAAAATACTTTTACTGATAAAAAAATTACTAAGCAGGCTTAAAACAATCATTATTAAAAGCATTTGATCATTAATATTGCTTATATTTACATCTAATATTTGAAAAATTTCTGCTGTTTCATCAAAGTTAAAGTACATAGGTGATGAGATAACAAGAGATCCTTTTAAAAAGAGAAAAAAGTTTAAAAATTTTATTTTTTTATTAAATCCAAATACATTATCTTCTTTGCCAAAGTGAAAAGAAGCTACAAAAAGAAAAACAATTAAAGTGATTGCAGGCAGTAAATACCAAAGCACAACCACAACAAGAGCTAAAATTATATATGACAGATAAAAGTAGAAATTATTTTTAATC
>JAOIST010000042.1 GCA_028222435.1 Candidatus Pelagibacter sp.
TGGTCCAACTTTAGCTTTCAAGGACATAGCTATGCAAGTTATAGGAAATATGTACGGGCATTTAAAAGTAGCAGAAACAAAACCTGTTAATGTAGTTGTTGCAACATCTGGAGACACTGGTTCGGCTGCCATTGCCGCTCTCAATGATAGGAAAAATATTAATCTTTTTGTTTTACATCCACATAATAAAATTTCAAATATTCAGAGAAAAATTATGACTACGATTGGTTCAACTAATATTTTTAATTTGGCTGTAAAAGGATCATTTGATGATTGTCAAAGAATTGTCAAAGAACTATTTAATGAGAATAGTTTCAGGGAACAAATCAACATGTCCGGTGTTAATTCTATAAATTGGGCAAGGATTATTTGCCAAATTGTATATTATTTTTACGCGTATTTTCATTTAAAAAAAGAGAGAATAAGTTTCTCTGTTCCTACAGGAAATTTTGGAGATATTTATGCTGGTTATGTAGCCAAAAAAATGGGTTTACCCATTAATAAACTCATCGTGGCTACGAATGAAAACGATATTTTGCAAAGAGTAATTAATACTGGAGAATATAAACCAGATAAAGTTAAACCATCATTGTCTCCAAGTATGGATATACAGATATCAAGTAATTTTGAAAGATTGTTATTTAACATCCTAAACAAAGAAGATAACAAGGTTAGGGACTTGATGAATAATTTAAACGACAAAGGCTCATTTAAACTTGATGATAAAGCTATTAATGAAATCAAAAAAGATTTTGAAGCTGTAAAAATATCTGATGAAGAAACTTTATCCATAATTAAAAATATTTATGACAAAGAAAATTTTATCGTTGATCCTCACACAGCTACTGCTTTTGGGGCCGTCGATAAAATAAAAGGAATAAATAATGTTGTAGTATTGGGGACGGCGCATCCGTATAAATTTTTAGAAACAATAAAAAAAGCAACAGGAAAAATTATAAAGACTCCCAGTCAGTTAGAAAAGTTAGTAGATAAAGAAGAAAAATTTGATATAGTTGAAAATAACAATATTAATGTTAAAGACTATATTCTAAGTAAATTACAATGAAAATTAAAGAAGGTGACAAAATACCAAATTCTGATTTCTTTTATATCGATGAAAGTGGAGTGGTCAAAAAAATCAAGAGTACAGAACTTCTAGATAAACAAAAAGCTATATTGATAGGAGTACCAGGAGCTTTTACGAAAGTTTGTTCAGCCAAACATTTGCCAGGATATGTGAAAAATTTCGAAGATGCTAAAAAAAAAGGTGTAACAAAAATTATATGTGTATCTGTTAACGATCCAAATGTAATGAAGGCATGGGGAGAAAATCAAAATGTTGAAAATAAAATTTTCATGGCTGCAGATCCTTACTGCGAATACACAAAAAAGCTAGGAGCAGAAATTGATAGAACAGAAAGAGGTCTTGGCTTTAGATCTATTAGGTATACGATGTTGATAGAAGATAACATTATAAAGAAAATTAAAGCCGAAGAAGATACAGCGCAATGTGAAATTTCTGCAGCAGAAAACTTTATAAAAAATATTTAATTTTTTATAGCTGAAGTTGCCAGCTGATCAGCCAAATTATTATATTTATTTGTTGCGTGACCTTTTACCCATTTCCAAGAAACTTTATTTTTCTCGCATAATTTATCTAATTTAATCCATAGATCTTTATTTTTTACTGGTTTTTTACTAGCAGTTTTCCAATCATTTTTTTTCCAATTGAACATCCATTCAGTAATTCCATTTTTTACATAAGTAGAGTCAGTGTAAATTGTGATCTGAGAATTACTTTTTATTTTTTTTAAAGCCATAATTGCAGCAAGGAGTTCCATTCGATTGTTAGTGGTATTTTTTTCTTTTCCTGAAATATTTGTTTGATTGTTATCGTTATCAAATATAACAGCACCCCAGCCACCAGGACCAGGATTACCAGAGCAGGCACCATCAGTGTAAATCTTAAACTTCATTAAAAAAAATAATCTTCATGATTTTTTGCATTTTTATGGAAATCTAATCTTTTTAAATATTCAATGGGATCTTTAATTTTAACTATTGCACCCTCAATCGTATTTAGGGCATCAAAAACACGTGTAAGCAAAAATCTTAACGCAGCACCTTGAGATAAAACTTTAATACTTTGTTTTTCTTGGTCAGTT
>JAOIST010000043.1 GCA_028222435.1 Candidatus Pelagibacter sp.
ATTGCGTAGGTTATATATAAACCAGCAAGCATAAGTCCTGGAAATATTGCAGCTGCAAACAATCTTAATGGTGATAATTGAGCAATAACTGAATACACGATTAACATGATACTTGGTGGTATTAAAATTCCTAAACAACCTCCTGCGCAAATTATTCCAGAAGCAAATTTTTTATCGTAACCTGCCTTGATCATTGCAGGCCACGCTAATAGCCCCATCAGTGTAACTACCGCTCCTATAATTCCAGTCGCTGTTGAAAATAAAGTGCAAGTTATTAATGCAGCTACTGCCATTGATGCAGGCAATCTATGAGCTGCTAATCTTATTGCAAAAAATAATTTCGCTACAATTCCAGCTCTCTCAACTAAATATCCCATAAATAAAAATAAGGGGACTGCCGTTAGAACGTTGTTGTCCATTACAGTGTAGGTGTTTTGTACAAACAATTGGAATATTCTATTGTCAAGGAAGTGCTCCATGACTGCCGGATCATAGTATGCGTAGTAACCAAATCCAATACCCATTGCCATTAATGTGAATGCAATAGGAAAACCTAGTAATACTGCAAATAAAAATATTCCCATCATCAAGATGGCTACTTCAGGGTTTGTTAAACTAAATAGCATCTTTTTGATCCTCGTCCTGTGAAGTTCTCATTAAAATTTTTTCTGTTTCTTCAGCAACAACCATTCTAGCTGGCCAATGCCCCGTTTGAATACAAATAATTGATCTAAATACTTCGCTGATACCTTGAATGATTAACGTAACGCCTGCTACTGGTATTAATGCCTTAACCATATAAATTTGAATCTGTGCCGGGCTACTCCAACTTGTTTCTTTAATCTTCCAAGCTAATGCCGCATAATCATAGCCATAGAAAGCTAAAGCTAAAACTCCAGGAAAAAAGAAAATAAAATAAAGGATTAAATCTATCCACCCTTGTACCTTTGGTTTAAATAATCTGTAAATTACATCTCCACGCACGTGAGATTCTGTAGCTAAACAATATGCTCCGGACATCATTAGAATTGCACCATACATTTGCATGCTAAAATCAAAGTTCCAAAGTGTTGGTGAATTAAAAACATAAGCCATAATAACTTCGTAAACTGTTCCACCCATCAAAATAACAATGCACCATGAGAATGCTTTTCCTATTGAAGTACTTAAATGGTCGGCAAATGATATGAAGCTTCTCATAAATATAAATTAGTCTAAATTTTTTAAAAATTCTATAAAAAAGGGGGCCTTTTAAATTTAACTAAAAGTTAATTAAATTTTAACTTTTTCGATGTTTCCAAACTCATTTTCGTAAGCAAGTTTATAATTAGGTTGATTCATCAATAAGTATTTCATAACTCTCTTAGCATAAGCTTTTTGAGAATCTATGATTTTCTTAAAGTGAGCATCCTTACCAGAAAACTCCTTAACGATTTTATCCCAACCTTTTAACTGCTCAGCTAAAATTGCGTCAGATGTTTGATACACATTTACTTTGTGCTCATTCATCAATTTAGACAAGTCAGCAGAATATCTTACTAATGCTTTGAAATAGTTATCTGTATTCGCCGCATAAGCTGCATTCTTCAAGATAGCTTGGTGTGCTGGTGACAATGAATTGTATTTCTTTTTATTCATTGGTATTTCAAACATCTCTTGAGATTGGTGAAAACTACCTAAGTGATAGTGCTTAGATACGTCTTGCATACCAAATTGTGAGTCTGAAGTAGGGTTATTAAACTCAGCAGCATCGATCAAACCTGTTTTCATTGCTGGTTGAATTTCACCGCCTGGTAATTGTCTTACGACCATTCCCATAGCAGTCAAAACGTTAGTCGCTAAACCAACTGTTCTGTATTTCATCCCTTTAACATCAGAAACTTTTGTTACGTTCTTTTTGAACCAACCAAAAGGTTGAGCTGGCATAGGCATATGAAAGAACCCTATGTAGTCAAATCCAACTTTCGCTAGAGTTTCCTCATAAAGTTTTCTACCTCCGCCGTATTCCATCCATCCCATTACTTCTTGAGATGACATTCCGTACGATGGTCCAGTTCCAAAAAGTGAAGCTGCAGCATTTTTACCGTACCAATATGCAGTCACCCAGTGACCCATATCAACAACGCCTGAACTTAC
>JAOIST010000044.1 GCA_028222435.1 Candidatus Pelagibacter sp.
ATCGGAGCACAAAAGTATAAAAATTGTTTAGTATTAGATTTCGGAACCGCTACAACCTTCGATGTAATAAAGAACGGTGTTTATGAAGGAGGTGTTATTGCTCCTGGAGTAAAACTCTCAATTAAAAATTTAAGTAATGCAACTGCTTTGCTTCCATCAATAAATTTAAAGAACAACCAAAAAAATTATGGAAAAAATACAACAGAAGCTTTAAATGCTGGTTTTGTGTGGGGTTATGAAGGGTTAATAAATAATATAATTAATAAAATAATATTTAGAGACCAAATTAAATATAAAATTATATTAACTGGTGGATTTGCTAACTTTTTCAAAAAAATTTTAAAACGTAAAATTTTAATTGATCAAAATATAACTGTTAAAGGAATAGCAAAAGTTTATAAAGAATTCATATGAGTAAAGAAGAATTACTTTTTTGTCCACTAGGTGGCTCTGGCGAAATAGGCATGAATATGAATCTTTATGCTTATGGCAAAGAGAATAATAGAAAATGGATTATAGTTGATATGGGAGTTACCTTTGCCGATGACTCAATACCAGGTATTGATTTGATTATGCCAGATCCTGGTTTTATCATTGACAAGAAAGATGATCTTTTAGGGATAGTTCTTACCCATGCTCATGAAGACCATATAGGTGCAGTAGCCCACATATGGCCAGAATTAAAATGTAAATTATTTGCGACTCCATTTACAGCTGCTTTAATTACAGAAAAATTTAAAGAAAAAAAAATTGATATTTCTTCTTTTTTAAAAATAGTACCATTGAATAGTAAAATAAAACTTGGGGAATTTGATATTGATTTCGTTACTTTGACACACTCAATTTTAGAACCAAATGGATTAAGCATTAAGACACCACTAGGAACAATTTTACATACGGGAGACTGGAAAATAGATCCTAATCCTTTGATAGGAAATAAAATCGATCAAGAAAAACTAGAAAAAATTGGAGACTCTGGAGTTTCAGCAATGATTTGTGACTCTACGAATATTTTTAGTCCAGGAAGAGCAGGATCAGAGTCCGATGTAAGAGATAGCTTGCTAAGAATAATGGAATTAAAAACAAAAAGAATACTAGTTACTTCTTTTGCTTCAAACGTAGCTAGGATGGAGTCAATATTTTATTGTGCTAAAAAAACAGGTAGATCTATCTGTTTAGTAGGAAGATCGATGCATAGAATATTTAAAGCAGCAAAAAAATGTGGTTATTTAAAAGGACTTATTGAACCTCTTGAACCTAGAGATGCTAAAAAAATTGCCAAAAATAAAATTTTATATTTAGCAACTGGCAGTCAAGGTGAACCTATGGGCGCAATGAATAGAATAGTAAACGGATCACATCCTGAAGTTTTTTTAGAAGACGGAGATTGTGTGATTTTTTCTTCTAAAATTATTCCTGGAAATGAAAAAAAATTATACAATTTACAAAATCAGATAGTAAAAAATAATATTGAAATTATAAGTGAAGAGAATGCTTTTGTTCATGTATCAGGCCATCCTAATAGAGACGATCTAAAAGATATGTACAAATGGGTAAAACCAAAAAGCATAATCCCCGTCCATGGTGAACATCGACATATGCAAGAACATGTTAAATTTGCGAAAGAAATGCAAGTTCCAAAAACTTTATTGATTGAAAACGGTGACATCATAAAACTTTTACCAGGGGAAGCACCCAAAGTTGTAGACAAAGCCCCTTCAGGTAGAGTCTATTTAGACGGTAGTGTAAATGTAGAAACAGACTCTCAGTCTATAAAAGATAGAAAAAATCTTTCAGTTAATGGGTATTTAGAAATTACCTTATTAGTTTCAAACAATGGAAAAATAAAAAAACCTATTATATCTTTCAGAGGTATACCGGAAAATCAAAATAATGATCCTTTTGTTTTCGATATGGAAGACGAAATTTTTAATATTTGTAGGACATTTTCGTTAGATAATAAAAATCAACAAAGAAATTTAATTGAAACAATAAAATCAAACTGTAGAAGGATTGTCAGAGAAAAAACTGGAAAAAGACCTTTCACAAA
>JAOIST010000045.1 GCA_028222435.1 Candidatus Pelagibacter sp.
TTTTGGATAAAAACCACTAATTCCAAGCATGTCATCAGTTACTAATATCTGTCCATCACAATAAGTCGACGATCCTATTCCTATAGTTGGTATTTTTAGTTTTTTTGTAATCAATTTAGCAGAAACAGGTGACAAACATTCAAGGACAATAGAAAATGCGCCAGATTTTTCAATTAAATTTGCTTCTTTCAATAGTTTTTTGGCTTCTAATTTTGTTCGTCCTTCGATTTTAAATTTTTTAAATTGTGGTGTGTAACCGATATGACCCATAACTGGAATCTTGTTCTTTGTTAAAGCTTGAATAATAAAATGATTTTTTTTATTGCTTTCTAACTTGACAGCATCACACTTAGTTTTCTTGATAATAAATTTTGCATTAGTTTTTGCATCTTTAATATTTTCATAACTTCCTTTTGGCATATCGACAACAAGTAATGATTTTTTTACACCCTTTTTAACACTTATTGCGTGTTTAGTTATATTATCCAAACTAAGCTGGTGTGTATTTTTATGTCCATATAAAACATTTGCCATCGAATCACCAACCAAAATAATATCTACATACTTATCCAAAATTTTTGCAATGTTTTTTGAATATGCTGTCAAACTTACAATTTTTGATTTATTTTTTTTTAATAAGATGGCTTTAATTTTCTTATTCATTATTCTAATTCTATTGTGCTAGGTGGTTTTGAGGTTATGTCATAAACAACTCTATTAATACCTTTTACATTATTTATAATTTTATTTGAAATGTTATCTATAAAATTTTTTGGAAAGCTAAAATAATCTGCTGTCATACCGTCTTCAGAAGTTACAGCTCTTAATAAACAAATATTTTCATATGTCCTTGAGTCACCCATCACCCCGACTGTCTTTATTGGTAGTAGAGCAGCATAAGCTTGCCATATTTTATCGTAAAGTCCACTTTTAATTAATTCACTGATAAAAATATAGTCTGCTTCTTGAAGTATTTTAATTTTTTCTGGTGTTATATTCCCTACAATCCTAATACCAAGTCCAGGTCCAGGGAATGGATGTTTAAAATTTATATTTTTTACTAAGCCCAATGACTTACCTAAAAGTCTAACCTCATCTTTAAAAAATTCTTTTAAAGGCTCTACTAATTGTAAATTCATTTTTTTTGGTAAACCTCCTACATTATGATGAGATTTTATTTTTGAAGTTTTACTTCCAGTTGAAGACTTACTTTCAATAATATCGGGGTAGAGAGTACCTTGTGCTAAAAATTTTAAATTTTTATATTTTTTTGCCTCTTTTTCAAAAATTCTTATAAATAAATTTCCAATTACCTTTCTTTTCTTCTCAGGATTGTTGATATTTTTTAATTTATCAAGAAACAAGTTTGATGCATTTATTAGTTTAACATTAAGATTATATTTTTTTTTAAAAATATTGTAAGTATATTTAAATTCATTTTTTCTCATCAAACCCGTATCTACCATAATACATACGAGTTTTTTTTTAATTGCCTTGTTTATCAATAGTGCTACAACACTGCTATCAACTCCACCTGATAGCGCACATAAAACTCTATTTTTTTTTACTCTATTTTTTATTTCTTTTATTAGTCTTTTTTTTTGAGATACAACACTCCAATTTTTTTTGATTTTACATATTAAAAACAAAAAATTTTTAAATATTTGTATACCATTATCTGTGTGGGTCACTTCAGGGTGAAACTGAACACCGTAAATTTTATCTTTTGTATTTTCAATTATAGTTAATTTTGAGTTTTTTGTGCAAGCAATTATTTTAAAATTTTTAGGTAGTTTGACCACTGCATCTTCATGACTCATCCATACCGCTTTTTTGCTGTTAAGATATTTATTTGTTAAAAGTGAATCTTTTTTTTTATATAAAAATGCTCTTCCGAATTCTCTTGATTTTTTTGAGGGTTTTATTTTACCCCCAAATAGTTTAGCTATTAGTTGTAAGCCGTAACATATTCCTAATATTGGTATTTTTTTTTTAAATATTTCCTT
>JAOIST010000005.1 GCA_028222435.1 Candidatus Pelagibacter sp.
TTTTGTTTGTTTCTAGATAATCTTCAAAATAGAAGCTTGCTTGATTGATGTTATTATTTTGTTTGAATTTTTTTTTCATTAAAATTACTTAAATGTGAAAATTTATTTTGACTTAAAGAAAAATCAGATATTTGTAAAAATATTCTTGAATAAGAGATTGGTCGATAATTATTGACCCCAATTGTGTTTAATTTTTTTTCAATTTCAGCTGGTGAAGAAAGATAATAAAAATCTAATTGAGCTTCATTAATATCCTTTTCTTTAGATATGATTTTAGTATTTAAATTTGTAATCTGTTTTTCTAATAACCTAGATTTGTTTTTTATTAACGATGTAATAGTTAAAAAAGTTACAAATAATGTGGTACAAATTATGTATTTTGATTTAAACATTTATAGCTTCTATATCTAAAAATTTTTTAAATTTTTTAAGTAGTTCTTCTGGTTGTTGAAATTTATTTTTACTTCTAACTGCAAATCTAAGTTTTGCAGATCGAGATCTATTATTTTTACTTAACTCTTCTTTAGATGGTCTTATTATTCTATTTTTATAATTTTCGAATAAGGAATTTTCTATAATATCTTTTTCAGGAAAATATCGAGATGGTCTGGATTTATTTGTTGAAAAGTTTGTAAAAAAATATTTAACAATTCTGTCCTCTAATGAATGAAAGCTGATTACTAAGATTTTGCCTCCTGGTTTTAATTTCTTAGTAGCTTTAATGACCCCAATTATTAATTCTGTTATTTCTTTATTAACAAAAATCCTGAGTGCTTGAAAAGTTTTGGTGCAAGGGTTTATTTTATTTAAATAATTTTTTTTTTTACTTTTTTCAATAATTTTAACTAAATCAGCTGTATTCGTTATTTTTTTTTCACTTCGATATTTTATTAAATTTTTTGCTATTTTATATGCTTCCTTTTCCTCTCCTAGAATTTTGATTACTGTTCTTAAGTCATCTTCACTCAAATTATTAACTGCGTCTAGAGCAGAAATTTCATTAAGACCCATACCCATATTTAAATTTTTATTAGATTTAAATGAAAACCCTCTATTAAGATCATCTAGCTGAATAGAGGATAAGCCCAAATCAAATATTATTGTATCCACAAATTCTTTTGGAATGCTTTCGAGTTGGCTGAATTTTTTTTGATAAAATTTAAATCTTTTAGGAAATTCTAATTCAATTTTTTTTGCTATTGGTAATACTTTTTTATCTCTATCAAGTGCCTGGACAAATGTTTTAGAAAATTTGAGTATTTCTTTAGAATAACCTCCCCCACCAAATGTGCAGTCAATAAATCTTCCTCCTCTAGATGGTGAAGATATTTTTATAACCTCATTCAACATCACTGGAAAATGGGAAAGTTCCAGTGATGAGGTATGATTGTTCATGATTGCAAAATCGAAACATTAAAACTTTTGTTTTCTTAAAAATGCAGGAATTTCAAAATCTTCTTCCTCAATTAAATCTTGGTTAAATAATTGTTCTGTATCCTCATTAATTGTTTGATCATTATTTTCAAAATTATGGACCTCTGGATGAGAACTTTGTTCTTCAGAAAATAATTTTGGCGTATACTCTTCTTCATTATTTTCATTCTTAGCAAAATTACGTTCATCATCTCCTATATTATTTTTTTCAATATAAGATGCGCTTTCAATTGAAACACCCGTAGGAATATTACTTAAATCTTGCTCCGTTTCTATTGAGGTACTAAGTATTTTTTCATTTTCTATATTATTTTCAAATTCACTTATTAAACTACTTTGCTGCCCTTCTTGTAATTCGTAACTTTCGTCAAGCTTCAGAGCTGTAGCACCATAAATTGAATTTATCGTAGTATTTTCGTTCTTGGGATTGTGAGAAAATAAATTTTCAGAATATCCTGTATTTCTGCTCTGAATCCTTGAGACCATATTAAGGACTGTTTTATTTTCAGCTTTATGTCCGTCGAGTGCTGTTGCAACTATAGATACTCTTATTTTGCCTGTCATGTCTTCATCTTTAATGGCTCCAAAAATTAATTCGGCTTCAGGATCTACTTCTGCTCTGATTTTATTTACTGATTGATCGACTTCAAATAAAGTTAAATCATTTCCACCAGTAATATTTATTAATAAACCTCTTGCTCCTTGCAGAGAATACTCATCAATTAAAGGATTATTAAGAGCCATTTCTGTAGCTGCCATCGCCCTATTTTCTCCTTCTGCTTCACCGGTTCCCATCATTGCTTTGCCCATTGAACTCATTACAGTTTCAACATCTGCAAAATCAAGATTGATCATTCCCGGTCTTACCATCAAATCTGTTACGCTTTGTACTCCATGTTTTAAAACATTGTTTGACAAGTTGAACGACTCTTCAAAAGTAGTTGTCTCGCTAGCAATTTTAAAAAGATTTTGATTTGGTACAACTATAACTGTGTCTAAATGTTTTTTGAATTGTTCCAACCCTTCTACAGCTCTTCTCATTCTTTTAGGGCCTTCATAAGAAAAAGGTAGTGTGGTCACGCCTACAGTCAAAATATTTAATTCCCTAGCAGCCTTTGCTATTACATGTGAAGCACCCGTACCTGTTCCACCTCCCATACCTGATGTAATAAAAACCATATTTGCACCTTGCATAAAACTTGTAATCTCATTTAAAGATTCATCAGCTGCAGCTTGCCCAATATCGTGTTTTGCTCCAGCACCTAATCCTTTAGTTAAATTCATCCCAATTTGAATTTTTGCATGTGCCTTACTCATTTTTAAATCTTGAGCATCTGTGTTTACTGCAACAAACTCTACTCCTTCCATACCGGCTTCAATCATTGCATTAATTGCATTACCTCCAGCGCCACCTACACCCAAAACTAATATTCTAGGTTTTAATTCTTTTAACTCTCCGCCGCCTATATTTATGCTCATTATAGTTCTCCCTTTTGTTTGTTTTCCCATTTTAAATTAGATCTATTTTGAAATGCTTTTTTTCTAGCAATAACTTTAAATTTCTCAAAATTAATTGGCTCCCATATTTGAAAAGTTTTTCCAAGCCCAACAAACAAAACATTATTTTTAATTTTTGCATGATTAAGCAACTTCTCAGAAAAAGAGATACGTCCTTCAGTGTCAAATTGTAAATTTTCACTTTCTGACAATATTGATGTCGCAAAAAAATCTCTTTTTTCTTCAAAAGGATTTAATGAGTCTATTGTGTTTGAAAGCTTTTCTATCCTATCAGGAGAACAAGCTTCTAATGCCGTGTGATTGAATGAGGGATAGCTTATAAAGCCGTTATAGCCCATTGAATTTAAGTGAGATCTAAATGTTGCTGGCACTGAAACACGTCCCTTCTTGTCTATTTTGTTTTCGTAACTTGATAAAAACATTTTTAATTAAAAACCTATTAGTATTTATATTTTTCAATCTACCCTCCATTATGGGATTATTTGGGATAGTATGGGTTTTAAAAAATTAGTCAATACTATAATATTTTCAAAAAGTACAAAAGTAGAACATTATTTTAGTATTTTTTTTGCCAGATAATCTATAAGCCGGGTTCTGTCATTGAAGATGTTATTTCTCTAGGCTTAAATTCACATTTAAGCTCAAGCGGTTAACCCAGAAGACTAACGAAAGACCGTTTTTAGTGTTTCACACAATGTCTTCTCTATTTAACCTTGCTCCCAGTGGGGTTTGCCATGCGTTTTTTGTTACCAAAAAACCGGTGAGCTCTTACCTCGCCGTTTCACCCTTGCCTTGATAAGGCGGTTTATTTTCTGTGGCACTGTCCCTGAAGTCACCCTCGCCAGCCATTAGCTGGCACTGTGTCTTTCTGGAGCCCGGACTTTCCTCTATTAGATTACTAATAGCAACAATCCAATTATCTGGCATTAAACTTTTAATTAAATATCAATCATTAATCAAGAGATTTAAAATTAATGAGTTAAAAAGTAGCTAATTTTATACGTTTTTTTATCTAATTTTCCCGTTACATTGTTAGGTAAATAGTGTCGCTGAAAAGATGATATAATTTTCTTGTCCTCAGATTTTCTTTTATTCAAGCTAAAATATCTATATCCCAATGTTTTAAGATTTTTATAAAATAAGACTTCCATTTGTTTTTTATTTATTACAATTTCGTTCATTGTATTCTCATACCATTTTCCAATTTTGTGAATACTTAATTTTTTCCAAGGGAATTTTTCACCTGGATCCATTTTCCTTAGTGGGGCAATATCTGAGTGACCTAAAAAATTTTCTTTTTTAATTAAATATTTTTTTTTTAAATTTTTACATAGTTTGATTAAGCTATTTATTTGTTTGCTGCTAAAATTTTGATACCCGAACTTATGGCCTTTATTAACAAGTTCAATTCCAAGGGAAATATTATTGAGATTATTAATTTTTTTCCATTTGGATTTACCAGCGTGCCAGGCAGTATTCATGTCTTTGACCATTTGGATAATTTTACCCTCTCTATTTATTAGATAGTGGCAACTAACTTTGCTCTTGGGATTATTTAGTCTTTTGATAGATTCAATTTCTGATTGCATTCCTGTATAATGAATAATTACAAATTTTATGTTTTTTTTAATTCGTTTTCCTTTTGAAAAATTTGGGGAATATTTGACAATTATTTTCATATTTTGAACTAATTTTAGGCTAAATTATTGATAGTATATAGTTAAAAATTCTATATATAGCCATTATGAACATTTTAAAAAAATTTAAAATTATTATTTCTTCTCTGGCATTATTTGTATTTATAACACTAAGTGCAAACTCTGCTGAGGAGTGTTTTGAAAAGACCAGTAGAGCTATATTCAAATTTAATATGGCTCTAGATGATATCGTTTTAGAACCTTTGGCAAAAGGATATAACAAATTACCATCACCATTAAAAACAGGTACAAGTAATTTCACTTCAAATATTGGAACTTTGCTTTCAATACCAAATAATCTTTTACAAGGTAATTTAAATCAATTAGGTCACTCGGTAGGAAGCTTTGCAATTAATTCAACCGTTGGTATCTTAGGTTTTTTAAATCCAGCAGAAAAAATTGGTCTCAAACCTCACAAAGAAGATGTTGGGCAAACTCTTGGTTCATATGGAATTGGGTCAGGGTGTTATTTTGTTCTTCCAATTTTTGGGCCAACAACGGTTAGAGATTCAGTGGGATTAATTGCTGATACATTTGTAGATCCATTTGCACACGTAACGATTAGAGAAAAAGAAATTTTGGGAGCTTCTGGAAATAATTTGGATTATTACTCAGTCAGATCCGTAAATGCAATTGATTTCAGAGCTGAAAATGATAAAAACTTTGAAAGTTTAGAAAAAAACTCTATAGATTTATATTCTTCGCTCAAAAGTATATATTTGCAAGATAGAGAAAATAAAATTAAAAACTCTGTTGAAAATAAAGATGAATGGGGAAATTTAGATAACTAAATTTTAAAATGAGAAAACCAGTTATTCATCTAATTTTTCTGTTACTCTTTTTCCAAACCTCTTTATTAGCCTATAGCTCTGATCCAAAACAATTCATTAATGAACTAATTAATGATGCGATAAGCAACCTATCAAATAAGAATCTAACTCTAAATGAAAAAGAAGAATTTATAAAAAAAATATCACTTGAAAATGTTGATATAGATGCTCTTGGACTTTATACACTTGGAGAATTAAGAAAATCCTCTAACGAAAATGATATTTCAAAATATCAAAAAACTTTTGAAAAATATTTTTTAAAAAACCTCACTTCAAGACTGAAGGATTATTCATCAAGTAAATTTGAAGTTATAGATGAAGACAAAAAAAGCACTACCTATACAATTATAAGTTCAAAGATCGCTCCAATCGATGGCGGTCCAGAAATTAAAATTGATTGGAGGGTTTATACCAAAAATCCAGATAAACCTTTAATCAGAGATTTAATTGTTGAAGGGCTAAGTTTGGCAAGAACCCAAAAAGAAGAATTTGCTTCTATTCTAAGTTCTAATAATAACGATATAAAAATATTAATTAGTAAATTAGAGGAATTTATTAATAATTAGTTTGGTGGGCCCGCCAGGACTCGAACCTGGGACCAATACATTATGAGTGTACTGCTCTAACCAACTGAGCTACAGGCCCAAAATATTATTCTTTATATCACAATTAATTATTTTTCTAAGAAACTTTTTAATTGTTTTGATCTACTTGGATGTTTAAGTTTTCTCAAAGCTTTTGCTTCGATTTGTCTGATTCTTTCTCTAGTAACTGAAAATTGCAAGCCTACTTCTTCCAAAGTATGGTCTGTATTCATTCCAATTCCAAAACGCATTCTTAACACTCTCTCTTCCCTAGGTGTTAACGATGCTAAAATTTTTGTTGTAGACTCGCTTAGATTAGATTGAATAGCTGTATCTAACGGTTGAAGAGCATTTTTATCTTCAATAAAATCTCCTAAACTACTGTCTTCCTCATCTCCAACTGGAGTTTCAAGCGACACAGGTTCTTTGGCAATTTTTAAAACTTTTCTAACTTTTTCTAAAGGCATTGCTAATTTTTTTGCTAATTCTTCAGGGGTTGGCTCCCTTCCAAATTCACTCATAATTTGCCTCTGTGTTCTTACAATTTTATTAATAGTCTCAATCATATGAACTGGTATTCTAATTGTTCTAGCTTGATCAGCAATCGATCTTGTTATTGCCTGTCTTATCCACCATGTTGCATAAGTTGAAAATTTATATCCCCTTCTATATTCAAATTTATCTACTGCTTTCATTAAACCTATATTTCCTTCTTGTATTAAATCTAAAAATTGTAGACCTCTATTGGTATATTTTTTTGCAATTGATATAACTAATCTTAAATTTGCTTCAACCATTTCTTTTTTAGCTATTCTCGACTCTCTCTCTCCTTTTTGAATTCTATTAACAAGTTTTTTGAACTCACCAACTGATAATCCTATCTTTTTACTAAATTCAACTAACCTTTCTCTGATTTCTGTAAAATCTTTTTTAAATTTTTTGAAAAATGCTTTCCAAGTTGGGTTTTCTTTTAAAAATGACTCAAATTTAGGATTTATTTCATTACCGACATAATATTTTAAAAACTCTTCTCGTGCTATTTTATTATCCATTGCTAATCTTAATAGTACTCCTTCGAGAGAAACAATTTTTTTATTTTCTTTGTAATGTGCCTGAACTAACTCCTCAACTATATGCGGAGCTAATTGTAAATTTTTAAAATTATCGACTAAAGTTTCTTGTATTTTTTTAAAATTTTTATTTTTTGATACTGACAATTCTTTTGAAGCTAATAAACAATCTAATTTTTCAACTTGATATTTTTGAAGCTTTGAGTAATTTTTATTTAAAGAGTCTAAAATATTTATAATCTTCGGTTTAATTTCCTCCTCCATTTTTGCGAGGGATACATTAAACTCGTCTTCGTCATTAGTAGTACTTTCCTCTTTTTTATCTGCAGTGCTAACTTTTTCTTTATTTGATTTTGATTTTTTGTTAATTTTTAAATCATCATCATCATCCAAAGCATCAAAATCTTCGTAGGTAGAGTCAATGTCTATAATATCTCTAACTAACATTTCTTGACTCTCTATTTGATTCTTCCATTCAAATATTTTTTTTCCAACTATTGGACTTTGTGTTAACGCATTGATCATCACATCTTTTCCTGCTTCAATTCTTTTAGCTATAGCAATTTCGCCTTCTCTAGAGAGAAGCTCTACACCGCCCATTTCTCTAAGATACATTCTAATAGGATCATCACTTTTATCTGAAGTTTTTTCCTCAGCTTGATTAGTGTTCTCTTTTTTTTTATTTGATTGAAACTGAGATTTTTTTTCTACTAAAGAAACTTTTTCATCTACTAATATTATAAATGCTCTTTCAATATTCTCATTATTACTGTTTCTTTTTCCTAGAGATTTGCCGAGCTCTTCATAAGTTACAAATCCTCTATGTTTTCCCTTATCAAGAAGTCTTTCAAATGATTTTGTAATGAGTTTTTCAGCCATAAATTTTTGGAATATATTTGTTGAATATATATAGTGACTAAGTTCAAAAAATCTATACTTTTTTACTCCCTATTTAGCTGGCTTTTAAGCTTAACTAGTTCTGAATATGAGTTTTCATCCATGTTGTTAATTAATTTTTGCTCTAGAGATTCTATCTTCCTTAAATTGTACTGTTCTTTGTGGTCTTCAATAAGTTCATCAAATAAATCTAAAATTTCTTGCTCTTTTTTGTTTTTAACGATCATTTGAATGTTTGAGTTTTCATTAATCTCTTCGATAATTTTGGCATGTCCGACATTAATTGTTTCTCTAATATTGTCTTTGTTGTTTTTGTCGCTTAATGAAGAAATAATTGTTTTTTTTAAGCTTTCATTTTTTTCAGCAAGAAAAATTACCTCGGATAACTCCTCTAATTTTTTTGAAGCAATTTCTAAATAATTTAAAATTATGAATAAAATTGAAAATTCAATTATTTGTATTCTTGATAAATCTTTTCTTTTTAGATGTAAAAGTTTTGTTTCTTTAAGAATTTGATAATCTTTTTTCTTTTTATAGGGTGTAAACTTGTAATTTTTACTTGAAGTTTGAATTGGTGTTAATTTTTTTATTTTTTCAAGAAAATCTTCAAGGACATACTTTTTTAATGTTTCATCCTGAATAGAATAAGATAAATTCTTAATTTCTTTTTCAAATTTTGAAATTTCGTAAGGATTGTTTTGATCTATTTTACTTAGATGATAATTCCAAATAAAAGATTGAATTATCTCTTTTTCTTTTAATAAATTTAACAATCCCTCTTTACCATTATGTTTGATATAATCATCTGGATCTGCTCCGTCAGGCATTATAGTAAAATAAATTTTATTTTTTTCATTTATTAATGGAAATAACTTTTCAGCAATTCTTAAAGCTGCTTTTTGTCCGCTTTCATCACCATCTAAACAAATAATGGGATTTGAGAAGAATTTCCAGATTAGACTAATTTGCCTCTCTGTAAGAGCAGTCCCTGAGTTAGCTATGACATTTTTTATTCCAGAAGTATAAACACTTAATACATCCATGTAACCTTCCACAATTAAAACCTCATCAGTCTTAGATCTTGAATCTTTTGCTTTATCTAAATTGAAAATCATATTTCCTTTTTTATAAAATTCTGTTTCAGGTGAATTGATATATTTAGCTAACTTTCCTTCACGAATAATTCTTCCGCCAAAAGCAATCGTATCACCTGTAATATTGTTTACTGGAAATAATATTCTAGAATTAAATCTATCAATATATTTTCCTGTTTTATCATTTTTATAATAAAGACCAGTTAAGTTAATTTCATCCTCAGAATATTTTTTTAATAATTCTTCATAATAATTATTTTGCCAAGGCACGTAACCTAATTGAAATTCTTCAATAGCATTTTTCTTTACACCTCTTTTTGAGAGATAGCCTGCTGCTTCTCTAGTATTAGAATTAAATAATTGTTGATGAAAATTATTGGAATAATCATTGATAATACTTTTATAAGTTTGAAACCTTAAGTCTTTCTTTTGATCAAAATTAGAGAATCTATATGGTTGCATCCCTGCTTCGACTGCTAAAGTTCTCACAGCCTCACCAAAACCAATAGATTTTGTTTTCATCAAAAAATCAAAAATATTTCCATGTTCACCGCTACTAAAACAATGGTAAAATTCTTTTTCATCATTGACAGTAAAAGATGGGCTTTTTTCATTCTTAAATGGAGAAAGTCCAATAAACTCTTTTCCTCTTTTTTTTAACTGAACTGTTTTACCGATAACTTGGGATACTTTTAATCTTAATTTTATTTCATCAAGGTATTCTTTGGGGTATTTCATTTAATTCAAAAGTTCTTTGATAATTAAGCTAACTTTTGAAAAATCAAGAGTGTCTGCATGTTTTGATTTTAATGCTCCCATGACTTTCCCCATATCTTTTATTGAAGAAGCTCCAGATGATTTTATAACTTCTTCGCAGATTTTCTTTGTTTCTTCTTCATTTAATTGTTTCGGAAGAAAAAAGCTTATCACTTCAATCTCTTTAGTTTCATTTTCTAAAAGTTCGTTCCGCCCTGCTTTCTTATAGACATCACACGATTCGTTTCTCTGCTTAATCATTTTTTTCAAAATACTTGTTATATCGCTGTCTGACAGTTCTTTTTGGCCTTTGGTTCGTCCTGCGATCTCAGCATCTTTTATAGCTGATACTACTAGCCTTAGAGTTGGATAAGTATTTTTATCCTTTGCTTTAAGTGTTTCGTTCAATTTTTCTTCAATTTTCTTTTTTAGAGACATAATTTAAAATTATTTTAATCACAATTCTTATCCAAAATAAAAAGAACTTTCTTGACGATTTTATTACTATTTCATATGTTGCGCAAAATCATGTTCATAAGTTTTTTACTTTAACTCATGAGTTGTATTTGAAAGCTTCTATTCAAAATATAAACTCAATTAAAAATCTTAATAAGATCAATTCTACTGCTATTTTAATACTTCAAAATGGTAAATTTTTCAGAGGCGTAGGTTTAGGTCACCAAGGCTCCGCTACAGGCGAGGTTTGTTTTAATACATCAATAACTGGTTATCAAGAAATTATTTCCGATCCATCTTATGCTGATCAGATAATAAATTTTACTTTTCCACATGTTGGAAATGTAGGTACTAACCTTGAGGACCATGAGTCCGAAAAGATATGGACTAAGGGTGTTATTATTAACTCTGAAATTACAAACCCCTCTAATTATAGATCGTTTAAACACCTAGACGTATGGCTTAAAAAAAATAAAATCGTAGGTATTACTGGTATCGACACTAGAAGCCTTACTAACTTTATTAGAGACAAGGGTGCTCCAAAAGGAACAATTTCTTTTTCTAAAACAAATAAATTCAATATCAAAAAACTGCTTTACCAGACTCAAAAATGGAGTGGTCTCAAAAATTTAGATTTAGCAGAAAAGGTCACAACAAAAAAAAATTATATATGGGAAGGTTTAAAAACTTGGAAAAAAGAAAAAGGATATATAAAAAATGACAAAAAATTATTACATGTTGTCGCTATAGATTATGGAATTAAAAAAAATATATTAAGATATTTTTCTGATTTTAACTGTAAAGTCTCTGTCGTATCTTGTAAAACAAAAGCTTCTGAGATTTTAAAATTAAAGCCACATGGTGTTTTTTTATCTAACGGACCAGGTGATCCTGCTGCAACAGGTAAATATGCTATTCCAATTATTAAAGAGTTAATAAAAAATAACTTACCTATATTTGGTATTTGTCTCGGCCATCAAATTCTTGCGCTTGCACTAGGTGCAAAAACAAAAAAAATGGGTCTCGGGCATAGAGGAGCTAATCATCCTGTAAAAAATTTAGTTAAAGGAAATGTTGAAATAACAAGTCAAAACCACGGCTTTGAAGTCGTTAAAAACAGCCTATCCAAAAAAGTTCAGATCACCCATCAGTCACTTTTTGATAATAGTATTGAAGGTATAAGATTAAAAAATAAACCTGTGTATTCTGTGCAATATCATCCAGAGTCAAATCCTGGTCCACAGGACAGTGTTTATTTATTTAAAGATTTTGTAAGGGATATGAAAAAAAATGCCAAAAAGAAAAGATATTAAAAAAATTTTAGTTGTTGGTGCTGGACCTATAATTATAGGTCAAGCTTGCGAGTTTGATTACTCGGGTACACAAGCTTGTAAAGCACTAAGAGATGAAGGTTATAAAGTTATTTTAATTAACTCAAATCCAGCAACCATAATGACTGATCCAAATGTTGCGGATAAGACTTACATTGAGCCAATCACTTTACCAATTCTAGAAAAAATATTAATCAAAGAAAATCCTGATGCCATACTTCCTACTATGGGTGGTCAAACTGCACTTAATCTTGCAATGGAGGCAGAAAAAAAGGGTGTCTTAAAAAAATATAAAATAGAACTTATAGGAGCAAACTCCAAAGCTATCGCTAACGCGGAAGATAGAAAAAAGTTTAGAAAAAATATGATTGATATTGGATTAGATTTACCAAAATCAAAAATAGTTAATAATCTAAGTCAAGCGTCTAGAGCATTAAAACAAATAGGTCTACCCGCAATTATAAGACCTGCTTTCACCTTAGGTGGCCTTGGTGGTGGTATTGCAAAGAATAAAAAAGATTATCAAAAAATTATAAAAAGCGGATTGCAGGAGTCGCCTGTCTCTCAAGTCCTTGTTGAAGAATGTTTAGAAGGATGGAAAGAATTTGAAATGGAAGTTGTAAGAGATAAAAAAGATAACTGTATAATTGTCTGTTCAATAGAAAATGTAGATCCAATGGGTATTCATACTGGTGACTCCGTTACTATAGCACCAGCATTAACTTTAACTGATAAAGAATACCAAGTGATGAGAAATGCATCAATTGCATGCTTAAGAAAAATAGGTGTAGAAACTGGTGGTTCAAATGTTCAGTTTGCTATAAATCCAAAGAACGGTAGGATGGTTGTAATTGAAATGAATCCTAGAGTTTCAAGATCTTCTGCTCTAGCCTCAAAGGCAACAGGTTTTCCAATAGCGAAAGTGGCAGCAAAACTTGCTGTTGGCTACACACTTGATGAACTTAAAAATGAAATAACTAAAACCACACCTGCCTCATTTGAGCCAACAATTGATTATGTTGTAACTAAAATTCCAAGATTCACTTTTGAAAAGTTTGCTTCTTCAGAAGCTATTTTAGGAACCTCGATGAAGTCTGTTGGTGAAGCAATGGCTATTGGAAGAAATTTTAAAGAGTCTTTGCAAAAAGCTATAATTTCTCTTGAAACAGGTTTTTCAGGTTTAGATAAAATTTTTAACTTAAATTCAAAACAACTAGAAAAAAAACTTAAAGAAAATATTCCTAATAAAATCTTATTAGTTGGCGAAGCATTTAGAAAGAAAATAAATATAGATAAAATTTACAAACTTTCAAAAATTGACCCTTGGTTTCTAAGAGAAATAAAAGAAATTATAGATGAAGAAAATAGTATAAAAAAAAAAAGGTTTGCCTAAAAATTACAACTCGTTTAATTTTGTAAAATCTATTGGTTTTTCTGATAAAAAATTATCTCAACTTACTAACATTAAAGAAGATATAATTAGAAAAAAAAGAGAAGCATTAAAAGTTTTTCCGGTCTTTAAGAAAGTTGACACTTGTGCTGCCGAATTTAAATCTTTCACACCTTATATGTATTCCACTTATCAGAGAAATTTTTCTACAAATACTGAATGTGAATCTGACCCCTCTAGTAAAAAGAAAATTATTATATTAGGTGGTGGTCCAAATAGAATTGGCCAAGGAATAGAATTTGATTATTGCTGTTGCCAAGCTAGTTTTGCTTTAAAAGAAACAGGATTTGAAACTATTATGGTTAATTGTAATCCCGAAACTGTTTCAACTGATTACGACACTAGCGATAGATTGTATTTTGAACCTTTAATAGAAGAGTATGTTTACAATATAATCAAAAAAGAAAAATCAAAGGGTAATTTGATTGGAATTATTACTCAGTTTGGTGGTCAAACTCCAATTAGACTTGCTAAATTTTTGCATGATAATAAACTTCCAATATTAGGAACTCAATATACCTCTATAGATCTAGCTGAAGACAGAGATAGATTTAGAGATCTTTTAAATGAACTAAAACTAAAACAAGCTGAAAGTGGAATAGCTAAAACCTTTCCTCAAGCTTTAAAAATAGCTGAACAAATTGGTTTACCAGTAATGGTGAGGCCTTCTTATGTTTTAGGTGGTAGAGCAATGGAAATAGTTCATGAAAAAAAACAACTTAAAAGATTTGTTCAGGAAGCTTTTAAGGCAGCAGAAAAAAATCCTATTTTAATAGATAAATTTATAGATCATGCCATGGAAATTGATGTAGACGCTATATCAGATGGTAAAGATGTTTTTGTTGCCGGTATTATGCAACATATTGAAGAAGCCGGTATTCACTCCGGTGACTCTGCATGTAGTTTGCCACCAGTATCAATTAAACCTTTCTTGATTAAAGAAATTGAAAATCAAACAAAGAAATTAGCTTTAGCATTGAAAGTAAAAGGTTTTATGAATATTCAATTTGCAATCAAACAAGATGAAATTTTTGTAATAGAGGTTAATCCAAGAGCAAGTCGAACTGTTCCTTTTGTTTCAAAAGCTAAATCATTACCACTTGCGAAAATAGCATCAAGAATAATGGCTGGAGAAAAACTAAATACATTTAATTTAAATAGCAAAACTAAAAATATGTTTGCTGTTAAGGAAGCAGTTTTTCCTTTTAATAAATTTCCTAATAGTGATTTATTGCTTGGTCCTGAGATGAAATCTACAGGTGAAGTAATGGGTTTTGACGAAGACTTTGGAATGGCTTTTGCTAAAAGTCAAATCGCTGCCTCTAATTCTCTACCAACAAAAGGACTTGCTTTTATTTCCTTAAAAGATAGTCACAAAGATGAAGGTGTTGCATTAGCTAAGCAACTTACGAAATTAAAATTTAAACTTTGTGGAACTGGTGGGACAGCTGATTATATTAGCAAACACGGAATACCATGTAAGAAAATAAACAAAGTAAATCAAGGCTCACCCCATATTGTTGATATCTTAAATGCAAAAAAAATAGCTTTAGTTATAAATACTGGTGGAGGTAATAGTGAAAAACAATTAAGTGATGCTATTGCTTTAAGAAGAGCTACCTTAGTTAATAAAGTTCCTTATTGTACAAACATGTCAACTGCTCAAGTTTGTGTTGAAGGTATTAAATCGTTAAAAAATAAAGAAATAAAAGTAACCTCTCTACAAGAGATAGAGAATTAGTAAACCTTCCAGTCTGTTGGGAAAGTTACATAATTAACCTGAATACACCTTCGTTCTTTTTTAATCTCCTTTTTTTCCATTCCATGCCAAGATTCTGGCCCGCTTGTAAAAAAATATCCATAATTATGTTTATAAGGAACTGTTTTGACTTTGGCTAAGTTTTTGTCATAAAAGTCAGTTCCTAAATTTTCTGACTCATTATGTAGATTGATAAATATAATAGATGACATTAGTTTTTCTTTGATGTCGCAATGAGGCTTAAGCCAAAAACCCTCTCGGTCACATATCACTTCTAATCTAACATACGAATTACTTAAATCTTTACCAATTAAAGCGCCGATCTTTTTATAAACTTTTTCAGATCTTAGCTCTTCAATAAAATTGGTTAAATGAGGAAACTGATTGGTATTCTCTTTAGTAACATAGCATCTTATTTTTTTTGCCTTACCTCCATCTTTAATACCTGAGCGAAAAGCTCCATCGCCTCCATCAAGAGCTCTTGTTCCATCATAATTTAGATTTTCATTTTTAGGATCTGGCACATTAGCTTCACTTATTTCTTTAATGGCTTTTTCGGTTAAAGGTTGATTAATTTCAAAATGATCGAAAGGATCGCTGAAAGACTTTGTTTTATTTTCTAATGACTTAAATAATTCCATTTGTTTTTAATTTTGACTTTATTAAAGGAGCAATTCTATTCACTTCATTTAAACTTTCGTAACTCCATTCTTCCACATTTACTTCTAGCTCTTTGGTTATTCCTAAATTAGTCATTAAAGTATAAAATTTTTTAAATCTAGTATTTTTTTTGACTGGTTTCATCATCGCTATGTAAACTGGTTTACCTGTAATAGCAGCCTCAGAAATCATAGATGTAGAATCGCAGGTTACAACAGATAAATCCGATATAGCTAAAGCAGAAAGATAAGCTCTTTTATCAACAGTTTTAATTACAGTATGATTAAAACCAAAAGTATCGTAAGCCTTTTTTATTATTTTTTCCGGTGTCCTATAGGATGGAATTATAACAATTTTATATTTGTCGGGAGTAAAAATTGTTTTTATTTTTGTAAACATTTGATGAATAGAAGTATCGTCATAGTTATAATATTTATTAGGTCCTCCAATTATAAAAGATACTAATTTTTTTTTATCTTTATTTATTTCAAGATAGCTAGCGTTATCTTTAATTTCTTTTTTTGTTAAATAATGAATAGCTCCTTTAGTTGTAAAAACATTTTCACCTTTTATGCCATCATGTTCTGGACTGATAATTAAATCAAAATGTTTAAATGAAACCTTTGGATCTTGAATATGAATTGTAAAAATTTCTTTACCTAGTCTTTTTTTTAAAGCGATAGATGGAATAACACTTTTTCTACCACAAGATATTACAACCCTACTATCACAAATAAATTTTTCTTTAACAAGATTTTCAGATATCGGGGTAAATTTTGGAGGTATTAAATTCCAGAAAGATTTTAATTCAATATTCTGATGTTTATAACTTAACCCTAAAGCTCTCGCCAACCCTTCAACTTGGCTTACCATTCCGTGCATACCTTGTGTCAAAAGAATTGCTTTTAATTCTAACATGAGTTCCTATATATAATCATAATAAGATGAATAATAAATCAACTAAACATACAAAAGTGTTAATTCTTGGATCTGGTCCTGCGGGTTATACGGCTGCAATTTATGCGGCAAGAGCAATGTTAAAACCTATACTTGTTTATGGTTCTCAACCTGGCGGTCAACTCACTACAACTACAGATGTAGAAAATTATCCTGGATATTCAAAAGTAATACAAGGTCCTTGGCTTATGGAAGAAATGAAAGGTCAGGCTGAAGCTGTTGGTACTGAAATGATACAGGATCATATTAGTAAAGTAGATTTATCCAAAAAACCATTTGAAGCCATTGGTGATAGTGGTCAGGTTTACACTGCAGATACATTTATAATCTCTACAGGTGCTCAGGCAAGATGGTTAAATTTAAAATCAGAACAAGAGTTTAGAGGTTTTGGAGTTTCAGCGTGCGCAACATGTGATGGATTCTTTTTTAAAGAAAAAGAAGTTGCGGTAGTTGGCGGAGGTAATGCAGCTGTTGAAGAGGCAATGTTCCTTACAAAATTTGCTTCAAAAGTTTATTTAATACATAGAAGAAACGAATTAAGGGCTGAAAAAATGCTTCAAGAAAAATTAAAAGCTAATAAAAAGATAGAGATTATTTGGGATAGTGCCGTTGATGAAGTAATAGGAACTGCTGAACCTAAAGTAGTTAATGCACTCAAAATTAAAAATTTAAAAACAAATAATATTACAGATTTAAAAGTAGATGGTCTTTTCATTGCAATAGGGCATGATCCTGCTACTGCTTTATTTAAAAATCAGCTTGATATGGATAAGGAAGGTTATTTAATTACTAAATCTGACTCTACTGAGACTAATGTTCCCGGCGTATTTGCTGCAGGAGATGTAAAAGATAAGGTATTTAGACAGGCTGTTACTGCCGCTGGTATGGGATGTATGTCTGCCCTAGAGGCAGAAAAATATTTATCTTCAAAATAATTAGAAATGTAAAAAAATTAGTAACTTCTGTTACTGATAAAGCAGCTTAAGTGGTACAAATGAATCAATATAAATATATTAAAACTTTTAAATTATTACTTCCATTCTTGTGGCCAGAAAAAAGAAAAGATTTAAAGATTAGAGTAAGTTTTGCAGTCATTGCTTTAATTTTAGCGAAAATAGCAAGTGTTAGTACTCCTTTAGTTTTAGGTAGCGCAGTAAACTCGCTTACCGAATTGAGTTCAGGAATTAACCTGTTCATGTTAGTGCCTATCGCTTTAGTGATTGCTTACGGTCTTACAAAAGTTATTGCTTTATCATTTGTTGAAATTAGAGATGCTTTATTCTCAAGAGTTTCTCAATATTCAATTAGGAAAATATCTTTGACCATGTTTGAGCATCTTCACAGTCTCTCGCTGCAATTTCATTTAAATAGGCAAACAGGCGGACTGGCTAAATATATTGATAGGGGCACTAAGGGAATAGACTTTCTCTTAAGATATGTTTTATTTAATATTGTACCTACTTTTTTTGAGGTATTTTTAGTCTCAGGAGTCTTATTTTATTTATACGGTCCCTGGTATGCCGTTATAACACTCTTAACTATCGGCCTTTATTCTTATTTAACTTTTGTAATTACTGAATGGAGAAATGTTTTTAGAAAAAGAATGAATAAGGCCGATAATGACGTAAGTACAAAAATGATTGATAGTTTATTAAACTTTGAAACAGTTAAATACTTTAATAATGAAAATTTTGAGTCTTCGAGACTTGATCAATCCTTAGAAGAATATGAACTAGCTGCAAACCAAAGCAGGCATACTTTATCGATGTTAAATATAGCCCAAACATTTATTATAATGATTGGAATTACAATTATGCTAGTGATGTCAGTTTACGGCATTAAAAGTGGAGATATTGATATTGGCGGATTTGTTGTGATTAACGCCTACATGCTTCAATTATATCAACCATTAAACTGGCTCGGATCAGTTTATAGAGAAATAAGACAATCATTAACAGATATGGAAAATATGTTTAGTTTATTAGAAATTTCTCCACCAAAAGATGAGAGTCTAAAAGTGCTAACTGCAAGTAATGATACGGAAATTAGATTTGATAAGGTTAGTTTTGATTATGATGTAAGAAGAACTATAATTAATAAAGTCTCATTTACTGTTCCTAATGGAAAAAAAGTAGCAATTGTTGGGCCAACCGGTGCAGGTAAATCAACAATAAGTAGACTATTATTTAAATTTTATGACCCTAAAGAAGGAAATATTTATATTAATAACACTAATATAAATAATATTTCTCAAAATTCACTAAGAAAAATTATTGGTGTAGTGCCCCAAGATACAGTTTTATTTAATGACTCAATTTATTATAACATTGCTTACGGAAACGCTTCGTCTTCTAAAGAAGAAGTCATTAAAGCTGCTAAAAATGCAGATATTCATAATTTTATAAACTCTTTGCCAGATGGTTATAAAACTATTGTAGGTGAAAGAGGCTTAAAGTTATCTGGTGGAGAAAAACAAAGAGTAGCTATTGCTAGAACTATTTTAAAAAATCCTAAGATATTTTTCTTTGATGAAGCTACTTCAGCATTAGATACTAGCACTGAAAAAGAAATACAAAAAAATCTTGAAAATATTTCAGCAGGTAAAACAACTTTAATAATTGCACATCGTCTTTCTACAGCTGCTAATGCAGATAATATTATTGTTCTTGATAAAGGTGCTATTATTGAACAAGGAACACATCAGAGTTTGCTATTGGAAAAAGGGAAGTACTTTGAGATGTGGGAGAAACAAAAGCCTAGCTAAGGCTTTTACAAAAAGAAGAAATTTTTTCTAAAGCCTTCTTTAGATTTTCCATAGACGTTGCGTAAGAAATTCTAAAAAAACCTTCTAAACCAAATGCTGAACCTTGAACAACTGCCACACCACTATTCTCTAATAAAGACTGAACAAAATCTGTATCCGTTTTTAATTCATTGCCATTAGTATCTTTTTTACCTATTAAGCCTTTACAGCTTGGAAAAACATAAAATGCACCATCTGGATTTAAACATTCAATTCCATCAATTTCATTTAATGCCTTAACAACAAAGTTTCTTCTTTCTTGAAATGAAGTTGCTCTCTCTTTTATAAAATCTTGAGTTCCATTTAAAGCTTCAACTGCAGCAGCTTGACTGATTGAAGATGGGTTGGTTGTTGATTGAGATTGTATTTTAGCAATTGCTTTAATAATTTCTTTTGGACCAGCGGCATAGCCTATTCTCCAGCCTGTCATTGAATATGCTTTACTAACTCCATTCATTGTTAGCACTCTATTTTTTAAACCCTCAATTTGTGCAATAGTAAAAAACTTAAAACCTTCGTATGTTACGTGTTCATAAATATCATCACTTAATATATAAACTTGAGGATGCTTTTCTAAAACTTTAGCGATTTCTCTTATATCTCTTTCAGAGTAACAAGCGCCAGTAGGATTTGATGGTGAATTTAATATTATCCATTTTGTTTTTTTTGTTATTATTTTTTCTAATTCTGAAGGATTGATCTTAAATCCTTGTTTTTCAGTGCACTCTAAAATTATTGGTGTTCCTCCTGCTAGCAAAACCATGTCAGGATAAGACACCCAGTAAGGAGCCGGTACAATGACTTCGTCTCCTTCATTCAGGGTTGCCATCATAGCGTTATAGATAACATGCTTTCCTCCTGCCCCAACTGTTATTTGATTAATTTGATATTCTAAATTGTTTTCTCTTTTAAACTTATTAATAATCGCATCTTTTAAAGCGGGCGTTCCATCTACTGCTGTGTACTTTGTATCTCCATCTTTAATTGCTTTTATAGCTGCTTGTTTAATGTTTTCTGGAGTGTCAAAATCAGGTTCTCCAGCTCCTAGGCCAATTATATCTTTGCCAGATGCCTTTAGTTCTCTTGCTTTTTGAGTAACAGCTATTGTAGGCGACGGTTTTATACGTTTTAATGTGTTGGAAACTATGCTCATTGAATTTTATAATAATTTTTTAATTATTAATAACATATTATGCAAAATACTTATCAAAAAAAAATACTTGATTTAGAAGCTTCCAAAAATGCCCCAAGAATCAAACTAGAGGGAGGAAAAAAATTTAAAATAAAAAGTAATTTTCAACCAGCCGGTGATCAACCGGAGGCAATAAAAAACCTTGTTAAAAATTTAAAAGATAAAAAAAATGAACAAGTTCTTCTTGGTGTGACCGGTTCCGGCAAAACATTCACAATGGCGAAAGTTATAGAAAACACTAATCGTCCAGCGTTAATACTGGCTCCAAATAAAACACTAGCTGCTCAGCTTTATGGAGAGTTTAAAAGTTTTTTTCCTGATAATGCCGTCGAGTATTTTGTATCCTATTATGACTATTATACTCCTGAAGCCTACGTCCCAAGATCAGATACCTACATAGAAAAAGAGGCATCAATTAATGAACAGATTGATCGAATGAGACACTCGGCTACAAGATCTTTACTAGAGAGAGATGATGTAATCATTGTTGCCAGTGTTTCATGTATCTATGGATTAGGTTCTGTAGAAGCCTACAGTAAAATGACCGTAACTCTGAAAAAAAATAATGAATATAATAGAGATGATTTAATAAGAACATTTGTAACTCTTCAATACAAAAGGAACGATCAGAATTTTTTTAGAGGTACTTTTAGAGTAAGAGGTGAAAATGTAGAAATTTTTCCCTCTCACCTTGAAGATAGAGCGTGGAGAATAAGTTTTGATTTTAATAAATTAGAAAAAATAGAAGAATTCGATCCTTTAACTGGAGAAAAGACAAATGAATACTCCACAATAAAAATTTATGCAAACAGCCACTACATCACGCCCAAACCAACTATGGAGCAAGCTATTAGACAAATTAAATCTGAATTAGCTGAAACACTAAAATTACATCGTGCAAATAATAAATTATTAGAAGAGCAAAGATTAAGAGAAAGAACAAAATTTGATTTAGAGATGATAGAAGCTACCGGTACCTGTGCCGGAATTGAAAACTATTCAAGATATCTATCGGGCAGAAAATCAGGTGAACCTCCTCCAACTTTATTTGAATATTTTCCTGACAATGCAATTATTTTTGTCGATGAAAGCCACGTAACTGTTCCTCAGTTGAATGGAATGTACAAAGGAGATCGAACTAGAAAAAGTACATTAGCTGAGTATGGTTTCAGACTTCCATCATGCATGGATAATAGACCTTTAAAGTTTGAAGAATGGGACATGATGAGAACTCAAACCATATTTGTTTCTGCAACACCGGGGCCATGGGAATTAAAACAAACAGATAATAAGCATATAGATCAAATTATAAGACCTACAGGATTAATAGATCCTCCTGTTGAAATTAGACCGGCAAAAACTCAAGTAGATGATTTAATGCACGAAGCAGCAAAAGTAATTGAAAAGGGTTATCGGATTTTAGCAACAACTCTAACAAAAAAAATGGCTGAGGATTTAACAGAGTACCTTCACGAGAATGGTTTAAAAGTAAGATACATGCACTCTGATATAGATACCTTAGAAAGAATTGAAATAATAAGAGATCTTCGTTTAGGAGTATTTGATATTTTGGTTGGAATTAATTTATTAAGAGAAGGTTTGGATATTCCTGAGTGTGGCTTGGTGGGTATTTTAGATGCAGATAAAGAAGGTTTTTTAAGATCAGAAACATCATTGATACAAACTATTGGAAGAGCAGCAAGGAATATAGACGGTAAAGTAATTCTTTATGCTGATAAAGTAACAAAAAGCATAGATAAAGCAATAAAAGAGACAGATAGAAGAAGAAGCAAACAGTTAGATTATAATAAAAAAAATAATATCACCGCTGAATCAATTAAAAAAGAAATAGGCGACATTTTACAGTCAGTTTATGAAAAAGATTATGTAAATATAAAAGAGTCAAATGTTGGTGGAAATTTAAAAAAACACTTAAAAGGATTGAATAAAAAAATGAAAGAAGCTGCAGAAGATTTAGAATTCGAAGAAGCAGCTAGAATCAGAGATGAAATACGTAAATTAGAGGCTAGTGAATTAGAAATAACTTTAAATCCAAAGATAAGCCAATATAATTTAAAAACTAAAGTTTATCCTAAAGGAAGATCAACACTGGGAATGCCAGGTACAAAAGTAAACAAAAAAAGAAAAAAATGACTACAAAAAAAATTATAATAACTGGAGGCGCTACTAGAATTGGAGCTGCAATAGCTAATAGTTTAGCTAATTATGAAACTGCAATTACTATTCATTATAATAAGTCAAAAAATAATGCGTTAAAATTAAAAAAGGAGCTTGAAAATTTAGGGAGCGAGGTACATTTAATAAAAGCAGATCTTAATAATATAAATCAAACTCAAAAGCTTTTAAAGATAGCTTATAGAAAAATGAAGGGAATGGATTGTTTGATAAATAATGCATCATTATTTGAAAATGATAATTTACAAAATTTTACAGAAAAAAGTTTTATGAAACATCTAAATATAAATTTAAAAGCCCCTGCTATTTTGATTCAAAATTTTAAAAAATTATTAAAACAATCTGAGGGAAATATAATTAATATTATTGATCAAAGAGTAGAAAAATTAACTCCTTTTTTTTTCTCATACACACTCAGCAAGTCAAATCTGGCCACTCTTACTAAAACAGCAGCAATGTATCTGGCCCCTAATATAAGAGTAAATGCCATTTCTCCAGGTCCTACATTAAAAAATTCAAGGCAATCTGAAACTCACTTTAAAAAGCAATGGAAATCAATACTCTTAAAAAAGAAAGTTGAACTAAAAAGTATTTGTGATGGAATAAAGTTTCTAATCGAAAATGAAAATATAACTGGAGAAACAATTAATATTGATAGCGGGCAAAGATTAGCTTGGAATACACCTGATATTATAAAAGTAAAAGAATGAAAATTGTAAAATTAAAATTAAAAGAAAAATTTAAATATAAAAGAAAAATAATTATTAAAAATTTAGTTTTAAATATATTTATTGGTATTCATAATTTTGAAAAAAAGAAGAAACAAAAAGTAAGATTTAATATTGAGGTAATCACTAACCCTTTTGTAAAACCAAATAATAAAGACCTAACAACAATTTTAAATTATGAGGAAATTATTAATAAGATAAAAATTTTAGTAAAAAAAAGGCATCATGAACTTCTTGAGGATTTAGCAGAAAATATTTTTGCAATTATTTTCCAAAATAAACTTGTGAAAAAAACAAAGATCAAAATAGAAAAATTAGAAATTATTAAAAATTCTGAGTCAGTTGGTGTTGAGTTTTCAAAAAGTAGGTTATGATAAATAGTTTAGACCTTGGTAAGAAAATAATAAAAGATAAAATACCTTTGATCTCTAGAAATCCTGGTGTTTATAAAATGATAAGTTCCTCAGGTGAAATTTTATATATTGGTAAGGCTAAGAACATACCCAATAGACTTAAAAGCTATGTTTCGGACACCAATTTGCCAATTAGAACAGAAAGAATGCTTTCTTTAACTCATTCACTTGAAACAACTACAACTAATAATGAAAGTGAAGCTTTACTTTTAGAAGCTAATTTAATCAAAAAACATAAACCAAGATTTAATATACTATTACGAGACGATAAATCATTTCCCTACATTTACATTGGCAACAAAGACAAGTGGCCACAATTAACTAAATTAAGGGGGAAAAAATCTAAAACAGGACATTACTTTGGCCCCTTCTCATCAATAGGCTCGGCAAACTGGACAATAAAAATTTTGCAAAAAATTTTCCTTTTAAGAGTATGTGATGATACCGTGTTCAAAAATCGAGATAGGCCTTGTATACTATATCAAATAAAAAGATGTTCCGCCCCCTGCGTTGGTCATATTTTAGAACAAGACTATATGACTACAGTAAATGATGCTGTCGAATTTATATCCGGTAAATCAAGAAGAATACAAAAAAATCTTTCAAAGGAAATGGAGCAAGCAAGTAAAGACTTGGATTATGAAAAAGCAGCTATTGCTAGGGATAGAATAAAAGCCTTAACTCAAATTCAAACTTCACAAAAGATAAATCAAACAAATTTAAATGAAGCTGATGTTATAAGCATATACAAAGAAACGGGGAAAACTTGTGTACAAGTATTCTTTTTTAGGTCTAAGCAAAACTGGGGTAACCAGGCTTTTTACCCTAAGCATGATGCTGATGAAACAGTACAAGATATTTTATCATCATTTATTTCACAATTTTATGAAAACAAAACTATTCCATCATTGGTAATCACAAATTACGAAGTAAATGATAAAGATCTGTTAGAAAAAACTTTTTCAAAAAAAGAGAATAAAGAAATAATAATTAAATTAGCTAAATCCAAAAATGAAATTAGCGTTTCTAATTTAGCAACAAAAAATGCTAAACAAGCTTTAACTCAAAAGTTAATTCAATCAGATACAAATAATAATCTTGTTGAAAAATTAGCAACTAAATTTAAATTAAATAACAATATCGATCTAATTGAAGTTTATGATAACAGTCATATTCAAGGAACAGATTCTATTGGGGCGTTAATTTGTTTCAGTAATGATGGTTTCATTAAGAAAAGATATCGAAAATTTAATATAAAAAATGAAACTATAAAAAATGATGATTATGGTATGATGAAAGAAGTTTTATTTAGAAGGTTCTCAAAAGCAATAAAGGAAAAAGCTGGGTCATTATCGCTTCCTGATTTAATTTTAATTGATGGCGGAAAAGGACAATACTCGGTGAGTCGAGAAGTGCTCAATGAGCTTGGTTTACATGATTTACCTATAATTGCTGTAGCTAAGGGCAAAAGAAGAAACGCAGGGGAAGAAAAAATTTATCATGAAAATAAGGAATATATTTTAGATAAAAATGATCCTCTTCTATTTTTCATTCAAAGACTAAGAGATGAGGCTCATAGGTTTGCAATAAGCACTCATAGAGCAAAGAGGAAGAAAAATTTAAGCAAATCGCTTTTAGATCAAATACAAGGAATAGGAAAACAAAGAAAAAGGGCTTTGCTTAATCATTTTGGTTCAGCTAGAGCAGTTGAGTCAGCAAGTCTAGAGGATTTAAAATCTATCGAGGGAATTGAAGACAATATAGCGAATAAAATATATAATTATTTTCACGAATAAACTATGAAACTAAAAATACCTAATATACTCACAATAGGACGAATAATTATTGTTCCTATATTTGTTTTAACATTTTTTATTCCAGGTTTTTTTGGAGACTTAATACCATTTTTTTTATTCGCTTTAGCTAGTTTTACAGATTATCTCGATGGATTATTAGCAAGAATGTTTAAGGAAGAGTCTAAATTAGGTGAACTTTTAGATCCTATTGCTGATAAAATATTAGTAGCAGCTGCTTTAATTCTTCTGGTAATGAATGAAACAATTAAAAATTATGAGGTAATTGCTGCAATTATAATTTTAACAAGAGAAATTTTAATTTCTGGTTTAAGAGAATTTCTTGCTAAAGGCAAGATCACTATGCAAGTTACAAGTTTATCTAAACTTAAAACTTTTATTCAAATGCTTTCAATTGCAATTCTACTTACAGGTGAAAGCGGAAACAAAATAATAAATTTTCAGGACTATAATGCTCAAACAATTGGGATAATACTTTTGTGGTTCTCTGCTTTTTTAACTCTTTATACTGGTTATGATTATTTAAGAAAAGGCATAGACCATGCTATTAATGAAGATAACAAAGATTAAGCTGCAGATTTTTTTCTAACCAAATTTTGATAAGAGTCAATAAGCTCAGTTATCAAATTACAAACTTTAAAGTTATACTCAGATATTTGTGATACTGGCGTTACTTCAGCAGCAGTTCCTGTAAGAAAACAACCTACAAAATTTTTCATTTCTTCAGGTTTAATTTTTCTTTCTATCACTTTCACTCCCTTTGACTTTGCAATTTTAATTACCTCTCTTCTTGTAATTCCATCTAAAAATGAGTCAGGGATTGGTGTGTGTAATTCTCCACTATCAGTTTTAAAAAATATATTAGCTCCAGTAGCTTCTGCTACATTTCCTTCATGATCTAACATTAATGAGTCCGTAAATCCTTTGGCTTCAGCCTCGTGCTTAGATAGAGTGCAAATCATATATAGTCCTGCGGCTTTGGTATCCCAAGGAATTGTATTAGGTGCAGGCCTTCTCCAATTTGAAATATTTAACTTTATTCCATTTAATTTTAATTTTGGATCAAAATAAGAACCCCACTCCCAGGTCGCGATTGCAACATGAATTTTATTTTTTTGTGCTGATATAGCCATCATTTCACTTCCTCGCCAAATTAAAGGTCTTACATAACCATTTTGAACCTTTTGAATATTTACTATACTTTTGCAAGCTTCATTAATTTCTAGTTGAGAGTAAGGAACCTCAATACCCATTCTATTAGCAGAATGAAAAAGTCTTTCAGTATGTTGCTCAAGCTTAAATATTTCTCCATCATAAACCCTCTCACCTTCAAACACACAACTTGCATAATGCAGTCCGTGGTTAAGAATATGAATATTGGCATCAGCCCAATTAACGGTTTTTCCATTAAACCAAATTTTTCCAGACCGTTTATCGTAAGGTATGCTTTCCATTTCAAGTAAATATATAGATTTTTTATTTATAAAAAAGTATATTCATCAAAAGGATAAGTCAATATAACTTACCATTATGAAAGATTTGCTTTACCTTAAAGATGAACAAATTAAAGAGTTTATACAATTGCTCTATTATGCCTACAGAGAGACTTTTTCTGACCCGAAAGAAGTTTTGTCCAAAAAATTCTTTGGACCAGCTCACTTAAGAGCATTAAATCTAATTGAGAGAAATCCTGGCATTCATTTAGGTGAATTGATTTTCAGATTAAAAGTTACAAAACAAAGTTTAAATAGAGTTTTAAGAGATCTCATTAAATCTAAGATGATTAAACAAATTCAAGATGAGACTGACACAAGAAAAAAAAACTTATATTTAGATAAAGAAGGGAAGTCATTTTTTGAAACAGTGTATAATACTCAAAAAAAAAGAATATTTAATGCTTTAAAAAACTCAAGTTCAGATTCCGTTATTAAGTTTAAAGATGTTTTAAAAAAGATAATAGATGGAAAATAATAAAAACCATATTCTTATTGTAGATGATGATAATAGGATAAGAGATCTATTAAAAGACTATCTGTCGGAAAATAAATATATTGTATCATCAGCAGAAAACGCAGATCAAGCTAGAGAAAAATTAAAATATTTGAAATTTGACATTATTATCTTAGATGTGATGATGCCAGGTCAAAACGGATATGAATTAACAAAAGAAATAAAAAAACAAATAAAAATTCCTATTATTCTACTTACCGCGAAAGGCGAGGTAGAAAATAGAATTAAAGGTTTAGAACTTGGCGCTGATGACTATATAGGCAAACCTTTTGAACCAAAAGAATTATTGCTTAGAATTAGAAATATAATTGATAAAAATAATAAAATTGATTTAAAATCTAAACACTACGTAGGTGATGCTGAAATTGATTTAAATAAAATGACAGTTGGCTTAAATAACAAATTTAAAAAAATTAATAATACTGAAAAAAAAGTTTTGATCGAAATGCTTGCAAATCCTGGAACCACATTCTCACGAGAGGAAATAGGAAAAGTTTCAGGAATAAGTCAAGAGAGGTCTATTGATGTCATGATTACAAGATTAAGGCAAAAAATAGAACTGGATCCAAAAAATCCTAAATATCTTCAAACAATAAGGGGCTCTGGATATGTTCTCTGGATTGAATAGTTTTATAAAATATATTTTACCCAAAAGACTTTTTTATAGAGCTTTAATTATAGTTGCTGCTCCTACAATCATTTTGCAAATCATTATCACAATTGTTTTTTATGACAGTGTTTGGATTAAAGCTAACAAAAATATAACTAAATCATTAGTCAACCAACTTAAAACAATTGATGAAGTTTACCAAAATGATAAAAAAAATTTAGATTTTTTTACAGATAGTTATAAAAATAACTTTAACTTTGAGATTGGAATTAATCAAGAAATCTTTCCCAATGATACTGGGGAGCGAAAATTTAGTCCTATGGATAGATTGCTAAGAAGAGAATTAAAATCAATTTTTGGAAATGATAATTACTGGTTTAACACCTCTAAATTTAAAAATGCTGTTGAAATTAAAATTCGTTCAGGAAATGATGTTATTAAATTTTTAGTTCCAAAAGAGATGGTTTCCACCTCTTCTGTAAGGCTTTTTCTTTTATGGACCACACTTCCTTCATTAGTTTTAATTGTAATTGCTTTAATTTTTTTGAAAAATCAAACTAAACCTCTGGTCAAACTAGCAAAAGCAGCAGAGAGATTTGGTAAAGGAGACTATGTTAATGATTTTAGAGCCTCCGGGTCATTAGAAATTAGAAAAGCTGCTCTCGAATTTGACAGAATGGCTAAAAGAATTAATCGTCATCTTAATCAAAGAGCAGAAATGCTATCAGGTATCAGTCATGATTTAAGAACACCTTTAACTCGCCTTAAATTACAACTAGCAATGTTGAAACAAAAAGATGTTTCAGAAAAAATGTCTAAAGATATTGATGAAATGGAAAAAATGTTAAATGATTATTTGCAGTTTGCTAAAAATCAATCTCAAGAAAATACAGTTAACATAAATATAAATAACCTTTTAAATACTATTAAAAAAGATTTTAATAACAATAAATTAACATTTAGAAATAATAGTGAAACCATAGAGTTGCAAGGTAGGCCAACTTCCTTGAAGAGAGCTTTTGAAAATATAATACAAAATGGTTTAACTTATGGAAACAAAGTATATGTAGATGTTCACAAAGGAAATAAAAGAGCTTTGGTGACTATTGAAGATGATGGCCCTGGTATTTCAGAAGATCAACATAAGAATGTTTTTAAACCTTTTTTTAGACTGGATAAAAGTAGAAGCCTAAATCAATCTGGTGTTGGATTGGGCTTGGCTATCGTAGAAGATATAATAAATTCTCATGGTGGCAATATTCAACTAAACAAAAGTCAATATAACGGATTACAAGTTAAGATTTCTTTGCCCCTTTAGTCTTGTTGCTTTTAATTAATTTTTTAATAGTTGCATCTTGCTTTTGAACAATTTTTTTTAAGACCTCAAAATCTTCTCTAGTAACAAGGTCAAGTTTGTTAATTATTTTATCTCTTGTAAATTTGAGATCTGTAGATATTTCATTTTTAATATCCTTGGACGTTAAAAGGCCATTCTCAATTAAACTGGATAGTGATTTTAAAATTTTTTCTGAGCTACTCATAGTTTATCTTATTTGATGGCAATACTAATTTCAAATATGATATAAGAGGCTATGTACATCCATAATTTAGACCCTGTTTTATTGGATTTTGGGTTAATTGTCATTAGATGGTATTCTCTAGCTTATATTTTTGGAATTGTAATTGGGTGGTGGTTTGGAAAAAAAATTATAATCCATATCTTAAAAAATACTAATTTTAAATTTAAGCTTGACGATTTTGATGATTTAATTAGTTATTTAATCATATCCATAATTGTAGGCGGACGAATTGGTTACGTAATTTTTTATAATTTTAATTACTATATTTTAAATCCATTAGAAATTATTAAGGTTTGGGAAGGAGGGATGTCATTTCACGGTGCACTAATTGGAATAGTAATTGGAACTTATTTATTTTCAAAAAAAAAATCGATTTCGATGTTTTTTATACTAGATATAATAGCCTGTGTTGCGCCTATTGGAATTTTTTTAGGTCGTATAGCTAATTTTATTAACAGTGAATTGATTGGTAAAGTTACAAGTGTGTCATGGGGCGTAATTTTTCCTTTAGTGGATACACTGCCTAGACATCCTTCTCAATTATATGAAGCAATGTTAGAAGGTGTTACTTTATTCTTAATTTTAAATATTCTAATTTTTAAAAGAAAATACAAAGTTGGATCAAGTTCCTATTTATTTTTAATTTATTATGGCTTTTTTAGAATTCTATCAGAAATATTTAGAGAACCAGACGCTCAAATAGGTTACGTTTTTAGTTTTTTTAGTATGGGAACGATACTAAGTTTTTTTATGATTTTAAGTGGTTTTGTTATCTCAGGTATTTTAAAAAAAAATGAAATCTAATATAAAATTTTTTAAAAAATCTAAAATACTTCCAGTTGATCAATTTTTAGAAAATGTTTTATATAATAATAAATTTGGATATTACGCATCTAGACTTCCATTTGGAGAAAAGGGTGATTTTGTTACCTCACCAAATATTTCTTATTTATTTTCAGAAATAATTGCTATTTGGATAATTTCTACATGGGAATTATTTGGCAAGCCTAAGCATTTTAATATTATAGAAATAGGTCCGGGAGATGGTGGTCTAACAAAAGTTCTTCTAAGATCTTTTAAAAAATTTCCAGAATTTAACTCGATCAAAAAGATTTTTTTATATGAAAAAAGCAGTTATTTAAAAAAGATACAAAAGAAAAACATTTCAGATAAAAATGTAATTTGGATTAATAATTTTAACTCAATAAAAAAAGGTCCAGTAATATTTTTTGGAAATGAGTTTTTTGATGCACTGCCAATTAAACAATTTAAAATAATAAAAAATTCTATTTTAGAAAAAAATTATACACTTGATAAAAACTACAAGATTAAAGAAGTTTTTAAAAAAGCCTCAAAAACAGACATTAAGATTTTAAAATCCTATAAAACATTAAATAAATTAAATTTTATTGAATTACCTAAATTTGGTTTTCAAGTTTTAAAAAAAATTATTAAAAAAATTTCTAAGTTAAAAGGTTGTATATTAATGATTGATTATGGATATTTAAAATCAAATAATCAAAATACCTTGCAGTCAGTTATGAAACATAAAAAAAATAATTTATTGGAGAATTTAAGTAAAGCAGATATTACTGCTCATGTTAATTTCGATCTTCTAAATGAATTTTTTTCAAAAAATGGTCTAAAAGTTAATAATGTAATTACTCAAAAAGAATTTTTAGAAAATATGGGTATTATTGAAAGAGGTGAAATAATTGCAAAAAAAATGAATTTTAGAGAACAAACGGACCTTTATTTAAGAATTAAAAGGTTGTTGAGCCCTGGTTCCATGGGCAATTTATTTAAAGTAATTTTAGCTTATAAATTTAACAATAATAATTTTGCAGGATTTAAATAATGTTTTATTCAAAAAATTTAAAAAAATTTAAAAACGTAAATCATTGTTTCTTTTCAAAAAAAAATGGATTTTCTAGAGGTTTTTACAAAAGTTTAAATTGTGGGAGAGGGTCAAAAGATAGAAAAGAAAATATAAATAAAAATTTAATTTTTGTTTCAAAAAAAATAGGTATCACCAAAAATAAGCTAATTTTAATGCACCAAACTCACAGTAATAAAGTGGTGGAAATAAAAAAAAGTAATTATAAAAAAAAAATTAATGCGGATGCAATTATAACTAAAATGAACGGTGTTGCACTTGGCGTTGTAACGGCTGATTGTGTTCCTGTTATTTTATATGATGTTAAAAATGAAATTATAGGCTGTATTCACGCAGGATGGAAAGGAGCTTATTTGGATATAATTAAAAATACTATTAACAAAATTAAAAAATTGAATTCAAATAATTTAATTTATGCTTGTGTTGGTCCTTGTATTGGTCAAAAGAGTTATGAGGTTGATTTTAATTTCTTCCAAAAATTTTTAAATATATCAAAAAAAAATAAAAAATACTTTGCGCATAAAAAAAATAATAAGAAACTTTTCGATTTGAGGAAATTTGTAACTGATAAGCTTTTAGATTGTAAAGTAAGAGTTGATCAAATTAATAGAGATACTTTTACCGAAAAGAACTATTTTTTTAGCTACAGAAGATCGATAAAATTAAATGAAAAAGATTATGGTAGATGTATTTCCGTCATTTGTATGCTTTAACTTTATTAATTTGAAAAGATATAGAAATAAGGTATAAGTAAATACATTTCATGAAAATTTTATCTGGAACTAGCAATTTAAAATTAAGTAAAAATATTGCTAAAAATCTTAAATTAAAATTAATCAATACAAATATAAGAAGGTTTGCAGATGGAGAAATTTATATAGAAATAAATGAGAATATAAGAGGTAATAGTGTATTTGTAGTTCAGTCTACTTCTAATCCAGCAAATGACAACCTGATGGAACTGCTTTTGGTAATTGATGCATTGAAAAGATCCTCTGCAAAAACTATTACCGCAGTGATCCCATATTTTGGATATGCAAGGCAAGATAGAAAAGTTGCACCAAGAACATCGATATCTGCAAAAGTAGTTGCAAACCTATTAACAAATGCTGGTGCAAATAGAATTGTAACCGTTGATTTGCACGCGGGACAAATTCAAGGATTTTTTGACATGCCAGTAGATAATTTGTTTACAACTCCAATATTTTCAAAGTTTATTAAAAAGAAAATTACTTCAAAAAATTTAATTTGCGTTTCTCCTGATATGGGTGGTGTTGCCAGAACTAGAGCTTTAGCAACTAGACTTAAGGCTGATCTTGCAATTATAGATAAGAGAAGACCTTCTCCTGGTAAATCTGAAGTTATGAATATTATTGGAAATGTAAAAAATAAAACTTGTATTATTGTTGATGACATAATTGATAGCGGTGGAACCATTATAAATGCTGTTGAAGCTTTAAAAAAACAGGGAGCTAAAGAAGTTTTTGTTTTTATTACCCACGCTGTATTGAGTGGAGAGGCTGCAAAAAAAATAAAAAATTCTAATATTAAGAAACTAATTATTACAGACACAATTGATAATTCGCAAAAAATTAAAAACAACAATAAAATTGAGGTCTTATCTATCTCATCTTTAATGTCAGAGGCTATAAAAAGAATAGCTAATTCAAATTCCGTATCAGATTTATTTAATTAACTCTTGTTTTGGTGTTAATCTTGGGTTATATACCCTCTTCAATAAACTATGAGTAATTTAAAGGCAATTAAAAGAGAGATCACCTCTTCAGGAGCAAATAATAAATTGAGATCTGAAGGACTTATCCCTGCTATCTTGTATGGTGGAAAGGATGCCAATCAAAATATTTCAGTTCAAAAAAAAGATTTAAAAATTTAGTTAACTCAGATACATTTCTATCAAAAGTCTTAGAATTAGATATTGACGGAAAAAAAGAAAAAGTGATTCCAAGAGATGTTGCCTTTCATGTGGTTTCAGAGGAGCCTATACATATAGATTTTATGAGAATAGTTGCCGGTAAAAGAATTATTTTAGAGATACCTGTTAAATTTATTAATCATCCAGAATCGCCAGGATTAAAAAGAGGCGGGGTGCTTAACATAGTAAGACGAAAAATTGAATTGAAATGCCCAGGAGAAAATATTCCTAATGAAATAATTATTGATCTAGCTGGTACTGACATTGGTACGAGCATTAAAATCTCTTCTGTAAAATTGGAAGAAAATGTTGTTCCAACGATTACAGATCGTGACTTTGTTATTGCAACTGTTGCCTCGCCAACAGTAATGAAAGAACCTGAAAAACCAGAGGGTGAAGCAACAGCTGAAGGTGCAGATGGAGAAGCTCCTGCTGAAGGTGCTGAGGCGGCTTCAAAAGATGGAGAGGCAGCTAAAAAAGACGATAAGTCTAAAGAAGGTACAGATAAAAAACCTGAAGATAAGAAACCTGCTGAAAAGAAATAATTGATATGCTTTTACTCGTCGGATTAGGAAATCCTGGATCCAACTATATAAATACAAGACACAATATTGGTTTTAAAATTATTGACGCTATAAACTCTCATTTTAAACTTTCTAAACAAAAACCGAAATTTAAAGGGCTATTAACGACAGGCAATATTGATGAAAAGAAAATTTACGCTATTAAACCATTAACGTTTATGAATAATTCTGGCACTGCTATAAAAGAATTGATTGATTATTTTAAAATTGATGCAAAAGATGTGTTTGTTTTTCATGATGATATGGATATTGATTTTGGAAAAATAAAAGCAAAATTTGGAGGAAGTAGCGCAGGCCATAATGGCATAGAATCTATTGATAAGTTTATAGGCAAAGATTATTCAAGAGTAAGGATAGGTATTGGACATCCAAAAGAAAAGAAAAAAGTCAACAATCACGTATTAGAAGATTTTAAGGATGATGAAGAGGAAAAAATAAATGAGATTGCAGAAAATATTGTCAAACAACTGCCTGCTTTAATTCAAAAAAAAATAGATCTATTTTCTAGTAAAGTAAATCAAGACCTTAATGGGATTTAAATGTGGAATAGTTGGGCTTCCAAATGTAGGGAAATCCACTTTATTTAACGCTTTAACAGCTTCAAAGAATGCAGAAGCAGCTAATTTCCCTTTTTGTACTATTGATCCAAATATTGGAATTGTAGATGTTATTGATGAAAGATTAGACAAATTAACTAAATTATCGAATTCCAAAAAAAAAATTTATACCAATATAACTTTTGTTGATATTGCAGGTTTAGTAAAAGGAGCTTCAAAGGGAGAAGGATTAGGAAATAAATTTCTTTCCCATATAAGAGAAGTAGATGCAATAATTCATTTAGTTAGATGTTTTGAGTCTGATAAGATTACTCACGTTAATTCAAAAATTAATCCAGTTGAAGATCTAGAAACAATTAAAACAGAAATAATACTCTCTGATTTAGATATTATTCAAAAAAAATTAGAAAAGGGTAAAAAAAAATTGCTACAAGAAAAAGAAATTAAAATGCTTGAAGAAAAATTAAATCAATTAAATGAAGGTAAAGAAATAGTTGTAAAAGATAAATTAGAGAAAGAATTTTTATCTAGTTTAGGATTATTAAGTATTAAACCAAAAATTATAGTATGTAATGTTGACGAAGAAAGCCTCGCAGGTGGAAATGCTTTTACAGATAATGTTAAAAAAACCTTTTCTAATGAAAAAATTGTTACTATATGTGCAGATATTGAAGATCAGATAATGGGCTTAGATAATAGCGAAAGAGAAACTTTCATGAAAGAAATAGGCCTTAATAAAACTGGTTTAAATCAATTAATTAAAGAAGGATATGACCTTTTAAATCTTGATACATTTTTTACCTCGGGACCAGAAGAAAGCAGAGCTTGGACAGTTAAAAAAAACACCCTAGCACCGAAAGCAGCGAGTGTTATTCATACTGATTTTGAAAAAAATTTTATTCGAGCTGAAGCCGTAACTTGCGAAGACTTTATAAAATTTGGCAGTGCAGAAAAATGCAAAGAGAATGGAAAATTAAGAATTGAAGGTAAAGATTATATTGTTAAAGATGGGGATGTCTTATATTTCCGTGTTAACCCGTGACCAAATTTTTTTCATACTCAAGTAAACTAAAGTTGTTAAAAGAATTAAATAAATAATCACCTTAACGCCTGTGCTGTGTCTTTCTTCTAATTCAGGTTCAGCTGCCCAAGTTAAAAATGTTGTTACATCTCTGGACATTTGGTCTACGGTTGCTTGAGTTCCATCAGAATATTCTATGATACCCTCGGTTAGCGGTGAGGCCATTTTAATTTTATTTCCGATCATGTATGTGTTGTAATACACACCATCATCTAGTGATATGCCTTCTGGTGGATCCTCATATCCCATTAGCACTGAGTAAATATAGTTTGAACCTCCTGGTCTTGCTTTAACCAGTACTGACATGTCAGGAGGATAAGCTCCTCCATTCGCAGCGATAGAAGCTTTAACATTTGGGTATGGGCTTTTAAATTTATCTGCTGGTCTTCCAGGTCTTGTAAACATTTCACCCTGCTCATCTGGACCATCAACAATCTCTACGCTTGCAGCAATAGCTTTAACTTCTTGCTCTGAAAATTCAGGACCACCTGGTTCACCAAGATTTCTATAACTTAAATACTGCATGGAATGACAAGACGAACAAACTTCTTTATAAACTTGAAAACCTCTTTGCAGTGAAGATCTATCAAATTTACCAGTTATGCCTTTAAAGCTCCAATCAACCTTTAAGGGTTCAGCCTCCTCACCAGCGCTATAAAGTTTAGCTGTAAAAACTAATAATAAAGAGGCAATTAATAAAAGACTTTTTATGTTAGATTTTTTCATTATCCTTCCTAGCGAGCGCCGGATCTGCGCTACCACTTAGTACTGGTTCTGAAATACTCATAGGAATTGGATCTGTTTTCTCTAACAAACCTACTACAGGCATTACAATGATAAAGTGTGCAAAATAATAAATAGTTCCTACTCTAGCTAAAACTAAATATATTCCTTCAGCAGGCATTGCCCCCATGTAACCAAGCATTAAAACATCAAGCACAAATATCCAATAAAATTGTCGGTATATAGGTCTAAAAACTGCTGACCTAACTTTAGATGTATCGAGCCAAGGTAAAATAAATAATATAAAAATTGCTCCAAACATTAAAATTACTCCTCCTAATTTATCAGGCACCGATCTTAAAATTGCATAGAAAGGTAATAGATACCATTCTGGTACAATATGTGCTGGTGTGACTAACGGGTTAGCAGGAATATAATTATCGGAATGTCCTAATACATTTGGTGAAAAGAAAACAAAGCCAGCAAAAATAATCATAAACATTAATAGTGCAAAAGTGTCCTTGATGGTAATGTATGGATGAAAAGGAACTGTATCTTTTGATGGTTTTTTAATATCAATTCCAACTGGATTATTGTTTCCAGGCACATGCAGTGCCCAAATATGTAAAACAACTAAACCTAAAATTAAAAATGGTATTAGATAATGAAGGCTGAAAAATCTGTTTAAAGTAGGGTTGTCAACTGAATAAGCTCCCCATAACCATGTTGTTATACTCTCACCTACAAGAGGTATTGCGCTAAACAAATTAGTAATTACCGTTGCCCCCCAAAAACTCATTTGTCCCCATGGTAAAACGTAACCCATAAATGCTGCGGCCATCATTAAAAGATAGATTAAAAGTCCTATAATCCATATTACTTCTCTTGGAGACTTGTATGAACCATAAAACAAAGATCTAAAAATATGAATGTAAACTGCAAGAAAGAACATTGAAGCTCCATTACTATGGATATAGCGGATTAACCAACCATAGTTTACGTCTCTCATAATATGTTCAACACTAGCAAATGCTAGATCAGCGTGAGCTACGTAGTGCATAGCTAAAACAATTCCTGTAATAATTTGAGTTAATAAACAAAAAGTTAAAATTCCACCAAATGTCCACCAGTAGTTCAAATTTTTTGGTGTTGGGTAATCTGTTAAGTGTGAACCAAGAGTTAAAAGTGGAAGTCTATCATTAAACCATTTTCCAACTTTTGACTTAGGTGTATATTCGTGATCGCTCATAAAATTTATCCTATCTTGATTATATTACTATCAACAAATTCAAATTTAGGTATCTCCATATTTGTTGGTGCCGGTCCTTTTCTTATTCTGCCAGACACGTCATAGTGAGATCCATGACACGGGCAAAACCAACCATTGAAATCACCTTTATCTTTTAATGGTACGCAACCTAAATGGGTACAAACTCCTATCATTACTAACCATTCATCTTTTCCTTCTTTAACTCTGTCTTCGTCTTTTTGAGGGTCGGGTAAATCTGATAAATTAACCGCTCTTGCTTCCGCAATCTCTTCCGGTGTCCTTCTTTTTAAAAATATAGGTTTGCCTCTCCACAATACAGTTATAGAATTTCCTGGTTGAACCTGGCTTACATCAACTTCTGTTGTTGCTAAAGCCTGTTGAGCTCTATCTGGATTCATTTGATGAATTAAAGGCCAAACAACAGCACCGAGACCCACGGCTCCTATGGTATAGCTGGCTGTAAATAAAAAATCTCTACGATTTACTTTGTTTTCTTCTTTGCTCATTAATGTTTGTGTTTATAATGCAAATATTTAATAAAACTATATTATTTAATTTTCTAGGGTCAGAATGACACATAAATTAAGCAATAATAATGCACATAGCTCTTTATAAGCCAGATATTCCTCAAAATACCGCAGCCATAATTAGGTTGGCTGCCTGTTTAAATTTAAAGATACACATTATTGAACCTTGTGGCTTTAACTTGCACGATCCCAGGTTTAAACGGGTAGTTATGGACTATCTTGGATTTAGTAAAATTTTTAGATACGACAGCTACGATAATTTTTTAAATAAAATTAAAAGAAAAAGAATAATTCTGATGACAACTAAAGCTAAGACGCATTATCATAAATTTAAATTTAAAAAAAATGATGTATTGTTGTTTGGTAGAGAAAGTGCTGGAGTACCAGACAATTTACACAAAACTATAAAAGATAGAGTAAAAATACCAATGAATAAAAAAACTAGATCTCTTAATGTAGCTATGAGTGTAGCCATAACTTCTGCTGAAGCTCTTAGACAAAATAATTTGTTAAAATAATGATTAATTCAGATTTTAGAAAAAAAATGGCTGATAATTGGTTTTCATATTTACAAATACAGATTTGTAAATCATTCGAATTCTTAGAAAATAATAAATTACAATTTTCAAAAAGAGACTGGGAAAAAAATAATGTTAGAGAGGGTGGTGGAACATCTTATCTTATGACTGGTGGTAAAATTTTTGATAAAGTGGGTGTAAATAAATCAACTGTATCTGGCACTTTTCCTAAAAAATTTCGATCAAAAATTTTAGGTGCTGAAAAAAAAGGAACATACTGGGCTTCTGGAGTTTCTGTTGTTGCTCACATGAAAAATCCAAAAATTCCAGCTTTGCACTTCAATACAAGATTTATTGTTACTTCAAAAGAATGGTTTGGGGGAGGAATGGATGCAACACCTAGCCAAGAAGATCCTAGAGAAAGCAAAATAATTCACGAGAGATTAAAAAAAATTTGCGTACAAAATTATAAAAATTATAAAAAATATAAAAAATGGTGTGATGAATATTTTTACTTACCTCATAGAAATGAAGCTAGAGGAATTGGAGGAATTTTCTTTGATTATGAAACAAAAGATTGGATTAAAAACTTTAAATTCATAAGAGAACTCGGATTAGCTTTTATTGATATTTCAAATGAAGTGATAAATAGAAAGAAAAATTTAAAATACTTAAAAAAAGATAAAGAAAAACAATTGTTTAAACGTGGAAGATATGTAGAGTTCAATCTTTTATATGATAGAGGAACAAAGTTTGGTTTAAACTCTGGTGGCAATATTGAATCGATTTTAATGTCTTTGCCGCCTGAAGCCAAATGGAAATGATAATGAATAAAGAACCTATAACAGTTAATGGTCTAAAAAATTTAAAATCAGAGTTAGATGATTTAAAAAACATTCAAAGGCCGAAAATTGTCGAAGCTATTGCTGAAGCAAGATCTCATGGAGATTTAAAAGAAAATGCAGAGTATCATGCTGCTAAAGAACAACAGGCTTTAATTGAAAGTAGAGTAATTGCTATTAATGATTTAATTGCACGTGCAAATGTAATTGATGTAACCAAGATTGAAAATAATGGAAAAGTAATATTTGGTTCAACTGTGAAATTAAAAGATCTAGATGCAGATAAAACGATTGGCTACAAATTAGTCGGGCAAGATGAAGCTGATATTAAAAAAAATCTTATTTTTTTTAAAAGTCCTATTGGAAAAGCTTTAATAGGAAAAAATAAAGACGAAATGATAACCGTTAATACCCCATCGGGCGAAAAAAACTTTGAGATACTAGACGTTGAGTATATCTAGTTAGAATATAATCGAATTATTTCCTGAACTTGATTTTTTGTAATCTTAAAATTATTTCTAATCCACTCTGCTTCTATTTTTTTTAAAGCTTTACCCAGAGTAACTCCTCGCTGCATTCCATTATCTATTAAATATTTACCATTTATGTTAAATTTATGTGTTTTTGACCTAAGTATTTTTTTTAAGTTTTCTGAAAAATCCTTAAACTTATATTTTGTATCAATTACAAAATTCAAAATGTTTAGGTCAATTAAATGATTTTTGCTATTTAGATAGATGTTTTTTTCTAAGTCTTTATTAAAAAAATCTTTATTTTTTCTCAAAAGTCTAAGATTTTTTGCTAGTAAACAAAGGTTATCTTTTATATTATTTGACACATTATACTTATGCCCAAAATACTCATGGCTATCTTTTTCATCAATGAGCAAGACAGCCAACAAAAGCTCTTTATTAATTTGTGAATGATCACAAATTTTTTTTAAACGATCAAGTCTTTTTAAATTATCAAATTCAGGAAAAACAAGAGTAAAAATTTCTTTTAAATAAGCGCTTTCACTTAAATTAATAAATTTTTTTAAGTCTAAGATTTTGTATAATTCAATTAAAATTCTTTCTTTAGAAATTTTTTTTATTCCATTTAAATTTCGTTTAATAGCTTCATTCGTGGTTGATTCAACTTTATTATTATACATGATTTTAAAACGAATAAATCGAATGATGCGTAAATAATCTTCTTCAATTCTTTTTTGTGGATCACCAATAAATTTTACATTGTTATTTTTTAAATCGATTGTTCCCATTTGAGGGTCAAAAATATTTCCATTGATATCAAGATAAATGGCATTAATTGTAAAATCCCTTCTTTCGGAATCAAGTTGCCAATCACTGATGTATTCTACTTCGGCATGTCTGCCGAATGTTTCAACGTCTTTTCTAAGTGTTGTTAATTCTAGTTTAAAGCTTTTAGATACAAGTGTTACTGTCCCGTGTTTAATTCCAGTTTCAACAACTTTAAAATTTGTTTCTTTAAATTTTTCTTTTATCTCTTCTGCGCTTAATATTGTTGCTATATCAATATCATCAACTTTGTCATTCGTTAGAAACTTTCTAACACAACCTCCAACAAATCTAGCTGCAACTGTATCTGCTGAAAAACCTTCCTGTAATTTATTAAAAACAAATTTTAATTCTTTATTTTTATAAAATGGAAATAAGTTTCTTTTAATTTTGTTTATAAAGTTGAAACTTATATCAAGCATAATTTTGGCTGGGGCACTAGGATTCGAACCTAGGATGGCGGTATCAAAAACCGCTGCCTTACCGCTTGGCTATGCCCCAATGTTAAGAGACCTGATATATCATATATCACAAAAATTAAACAGTTTTCACAACTGAAAACCAAAATTTAGGGTACTTAATTTTTAAATTATTTAAGGCCTTTTTAGCTTTAATTTTATTATTAAATAAACCGTAACAAACTGACCCAGAGCCTGTCATTCTAGAAAAATAGCACCCTTTTTCGTTTCTAATATTTATTAATAATTCTTTTATAATGGGATATTTTTTTTCAACAATTAATTGTAAATCATTGCCGCTTTTAGATAGGTGGCTTATAAAACTTGATTTAGTGCTAATTCTATTTTCTTCTAATTTTTTCTTTTTGGAATAGTTTTTTACCCTTGCATAAATTTCTTTTGTGGAGCATTTAACGCTTGGTTGAATTAGCAAAAAGAATAATTTGTGTGTTTTTTTAATATTAATGACATGTCCTAAATTTTTCATAAAACCTTGATTATAGAAAAAAAGTTTCAAATCAGAACCAACATCATCCTCAACTTGATTTAATAGTGACATGCTTATTCTTCTTTTAAATAAGTATTTTAAGATAGTTGCAACATTTGCAGCTCCTCCCCCTAAACCAGCAAAAACAGGAATGTTTTTAATAATTGTTACAGAATAGAAATTAGAAATTAATCCTAATTTTCTAAGCAATCTGAAAAGGCTAAGAATAGAATTATTTGATTTATTAACTAATTTTGCGAAAGGACCTTTGAATGAAATTTTATCTTTTCTGTTTTTAATTTTTTTTATATTAATTTTATCCGCTAAATCAATTAAGCAAAAAAAAGATTGAATTTCATGTAAATTATTTTTATTTTTATAATTAACTTTTAATGTCAGATTAATTTTAGCGTATGAGCTTAAGGACATAGATTATATGCCTTTAATTAATTTTTGTTCGATAGTTTTTTTAAGTTCTTCATCTGTTTTTTTAAGATTTAGAACATAGTTCCAATAATATCTAGCCTGTATTTCCTTGCCGTTTTTCCATAATACATCGCCATAGTGATCATTTACTATTGGATCTCCAGGCATAAGTTTTACAGCTAATTGAAGGTAATCCTTAGACTCTTTGTATCTTTCAAGTTTGAATAATGCCCAACCTAAAGAGTCTGTGATATAGGGATCGTTTGATCTTAACTTGTTTGCTTTTTCTAGCATATTTAATGATTTTTTAATTTTTACACCCTGCTCGATCCAGGTGTAAGCTAAATAATTAATTACATATGCTTGTTCTGGATCAGCTTCTAATGATGCAAGTAAGTCTTTTTCAGCTTTATCCCATTCACCTGTTCGTTCGTAAGCAACTCCTCTTCCGTCAGCTGCCTCGGCGTATAACAGGTGATTTTTTTTAACTTCATCTATTACTTTGGAGTAGTAAAGAATGGACTCTTCAAATTTTTCATTATTTTTTAAAAATTCAGCGTAATCAAAAGTTTCATAAATATCTTTGCTGGCTAAATTATTATAGGCCTTGCTCATAAGATCTAAAGCTTTATCTTTATTTTCTTCTTGAATATAAATTTTTGCGAGCTGTTTTGAAGCGTGCCATTTAAATGCTTTTCCTTTTTTTCCTACGTTTTCATAAATTTTCTTAGCTTCCTCAAAGTTATCAATCTTATAAAAATTTTCTGCAAGTAAAGTGTCATAAGAGTGAAATTCTTCATTTAAATATTTTGCTAAATTTAAATAAAAATTTGAAAGTGAATAGATTGATTGCGATGATAACGCATTTGAGGTGATATATAAAATTTCTGCAATAACATGTCCTTTATTATTACAGTCAAAATTTGAGGTAAAATTACCTTGATTTAAATCTAATTTATATTGATTAAGTAACAAGTTTCTTGGGTAAGATTTTAGAGCAGAGTTCACAATATTTTTTGCTTTATCTATTTTTTTTGAAGAAGCAGCAAAGGACGCATAAAAATAGTTATATCTTGAAAAATCTGTTTTTTCATTTGATACAAGTTCTTCGAATGAACTATTTGCATTCGGGCTATTAAAATAACAATTTAAAAAAACAGTTTGTATTTTTTTTAAATTTTCAAATCTTTGATCTAGTTTTTCAAATTCTAAAAATGCCTGACGTAAATCATAATTACCTAAATTAGACCAGCTATAAAGCGAATTAGAAACAAAATTATTTAAAATAAATCTGGAATTTTTTGATTTGGCTTTAAGAAAATATCTTTGAGCTAAATCTATATCTGAATTTTTTAAATAAAATATTCCCGTTACTAAGTGACTTTCAAAACTATCGAGTTTTTTTTTCTCAAGTTTCTTAGAATAATTAAAAGCTTCTTTTAATTTTCCTGAATTAACTAAAGAATATAAATATTTTATAGAATAATTTTTATGACTAGCCTCAAGACCGTTAAGCTTTTTTAAAAAATCAAAAGACTTTTCGTATTGATTGTCATTTAATAGTAATATACCGGAAAAATAGTCTGAAATGCGCTCAGACTTATTAAACTTATCCAAAGATTTTGCTGGTGATGTGGACAAAAAAATAATGACAAATAATGTCTGTACTATAATCTTTAAATTAAAGTTAAATATTTTCATAAATTATAATGACAAAAAAAAACATTCCTAATCCAGTTAAATTAATTAAATATTACAATCTTATTAATTATAATTTAATTTACAATAACAAGGCAATCAATAGATATAAAAAAGATAATTTTGAGATCTCTGCTGATAAAGCTGATAATTTATTTAGACTAAAAAAATCAATTAATGAAATCAAAAATTGTAGTCTTAAAAATAGTGCAACTAATATTGTCTTTAGTGACGGCAATCCTAAATCAAAGATTATGCTTGTAGGTGAAGCTCCGGGATCAAATGAAGATCAAGAAGGTCTGCCTTTTGTAGGACGTGCTGGAGCTTTACTTGATAAGATGCTTGCTTCAATTAATTTAAACAGAAAAAATGTTTACATTTCTAATGTAATTAATTACCGCCCCCCAGATAATAGAAGACCGACGGATGAAGAAATTAACAGATATCTTCCTTATATTAAAAAACACATTGAAATAATAGATCCTAAAATTTTAGTCCTTTTAGGCAGCACGGCAATGAATGCTTTTATGGGCAATGAAGTTGTAATATCTATGGCTAGAGGAAAATGGATTGAAAAAGAATTTGGTAGCTGCAAGGCCTCTATGATTGTTACTTTTCATCCTGCATTTTTGATGAGACAGCCTACTCAGAAAAAAATGGCCTGGATAGATCTAAAAATGATTAGAGATAAAAAAGCTGAACTTAAAATATAATTGAAAAAGCAAATGATTACCGCTGGTGTTGACGAAGTTGGCAGAGGATGTTTAGCTGGTCCTGTAGTTTCAGCTGCTGTGATATTGAAAGAGAACATAAATCTAAACCTTTTAAAAGATTCAAAAAAAATTTCTTTCAAAAAAAGAATTGAAATAGCTGAACATATTAAGCTTAATTCAACTTATGCAATTGGATTAGCCACAGTAGAGGAAATATTAAATTTAAATATCTTACAAGCGGCCTTGCTTTCGATGAAGAGGGCAATTGATAAATTATCAATTAAACCAGAATTAGTTTTAATTGATGGAAATTTTGCACCTAAGGGCATAAAAAATTTTAAAACTATTATTAATGGTGATGAAAAAATAAAATCTATAAGCGCAGCATCAATAATAGCTAAAGTTTTTAGAGATCAATTAATGATAAAATTATCTGAAAAATTTCATAACTACGCCTGGGAAAGAAATTTTGGCTATGGTACCAAAGCTCATATGGAAGGGTTAAAAAAATTCGGAGTAACATCTCATCATAGAAAAAGTTTTAAGCCGATACACAAGATGTTGTCTAGCTAAGACTCTTTAGCACTAATGGAGTGATTTTCTCACTAAAATAGTTTGACGGTAGATTCAATTTAGAGTTGAATCTTAAAATGTCAAAAGTTTTTAACAAAATCATTAATGGAGATTGTCTTTTGGAAATAAAAAAAATTCCAGATAAATCTTTTGATTTAGTTTTTGCTGATCCTCCTTACAACATGCAAATAGGTGAAACCCTAACAAGGCCGGATGCCAGTAAAGTAAATGGTGTTGATGACAAATGGGATCAATTTAACAGTTTTAAACATTACGATGATTTTTGTAAATCCTGGCTAACAGAGTGTAAAAGAATTTTAAAAGATAACGGAAGTATTTGGGTAATAGGTTCATATCATAATATATTTCGTCTTGGCTACCACTTACAAAATTTAAATTACTGGTTACTAAATGATGTAATTTGGAGAAAAAATAATCCAATGCCAAATTTTAGAGGGACAAGATTTACCAACGCTCACGAAACTTTGATTTGGGCATCAAAATATAAAAAGTCTAAATACACATTTAATTATCAGTCGTTAAAATGTTTTAACGACGATTTACAAATGAGATCTGACTGGATGCTTCCTATTTGTAACGGTAAGGAACGATTAAAGAAAAATGGTAAAAAAGTTCACTCTACACAAAAACCTGAAGCGCTATTACATCGGATTATATTAGCTACGACTAATAAAGGTGATACTATTTTTGACCCTTTCATAGGAACAGGAACAACGGCTGTGGTTGCAAAAAAACTTGGTCGTAATTTCTATGGAATTGAAAAAGATCTAAAATATTTTAAAGCAGCTCAAGAAAGAATTAGCAATGCAAAAAAAATTGAAGATAACTATCTTGATACTTTAGAAAACAATAAATCTAAACCTAGGGTGCCTTTTGGTTCTCTTGTAGAACTTGGAATATTAAAACCTGGCACTACACTTTTTGATCTAAAAAAGAAGATAAATGCAAAAGTAATGGTTGATGGAAGTATAAAACATAAAGAAGCAGAAGGATCAATTCACAAAGTAGCTGCAAAAATAATGGGTGCAGAAAGTTATAATGGCTGGACTTACTGGCACTGTGATATTGATGGAACTACAGTCGTTATTGATAGTTTAAGACAAAAATTTATTTCAGAAAAACAAATCTAGTTTTTATAAACTTTACCTAAATAACCCTTTAAAAATTTTGTACGTTTAACTAAAAACTTTAAAAATATATTTCTAATTTTTTGTGCTATTAAAGTTGAAAAATGGAATATAAAAAAATTTAGATTTGATCTTTTTCTTACAATTTTAACCCTCTTGGATCTTATTTTAAAATAGTTGTTACTATCTTTCAATTTACCTTTATTAAGTAAATCAAATATTTCATATGCACTTTCTATAGATTGACCAGCACCTTGTGCAAGAGTTGGCAATAAGCCATTAAAGGCATCGCCGATATAAAAAACTTTCTTATTAGTTGAAGGTAGAATTTTTGGAGTAAAATATAATGGCCAAGTTTTGACTTCAGCTTCGAATAGATTTTTTAATTGAGGATTTTGTTTTAAAATTAAATCTTCAATTAATTGTTTAGTGTTTGCAGGTTCATATTTTTTACACCTCATTACACAAACCACATTTAATTTTTTTTTTTTATTTATTGGGTAAATTACAATATGAGAGTTACTACCAAGCATTAAACTTATATTTTCTTCATTAATGTTAAGTTGTGATTTTGAGTTTAAGATAACTCTTGCTGCTATTGCCTTTTTAAATTTTGGTTGGTTTTTTTTTTTTTCGAAGAATGATCTAGTGTTAGAAAATATGCCATCTGCAGCAATTACATAATCCACTAAGTCATTAGTATTATCATCAAATTTAATCAAAATTTTATCTTTTAATTCTGAAACTTCCTTTACTTTTTTTCCAAATCTTAAATGTTGAGTGTAGATATCTTCTTTTAAAAACTCGATAAGAGTTGATCTTTGTAATGTAGTATATTTAAATTCGTTGGTATTAAATTTAGATAAGTCTAAATCACATATTTTTTCATTTTGAATATTATAAAAATCTAAAATCTTTGGATTAAAAAAATTATCTTTATTAATTCTTTTAAAATCTATTTGATTTAAAATTTTAATGCTATTAGTGGCCAATTGAATACCATAACCCTCCTCCAAAGATAAGCTTTCCTCTTTTTCATAGACCATAAATTCGTGCTCGGTA
>JAOIST010000006.1 GCA_028222435.1 Candidatus Pelagibacter sp.
TTTAGCTTCTGTATTGCAAAATTTATAATTGTAACCTAATTTAGAAAAACACTTTAAAAGTTTGAATGTGGAAGTTTCCTGTAACTTTAAATCTTTTATTACAGTAGTTGAAAGATTCCCTAAGTCTATACTAAGTTGTTCAAATTCAAATATTTCCGTTTCTGCCTTATTTTTTTTGTAAGATATTATTTGGCCATTTAATAAAAATAATTTTTTTTGATTTACTATCCCTTTTTCAGCTATTATGGAGGTATTGCTATTATCAGTAACGCTTGAAGAAAATTTTTTTAAGCTACCTCCTTCATCATGTATAAAAATATTCTGAATCTCGTTATTGATTTTTTTATCAACATAAAAAGTCATACCTTTGAAAGAGTCAGAAAATTGTTGATTTCTAATAGTGGGCAAAAAAGAATTAAAAGTACTTTTGCTAAGCATATCTCTTGATTTACTTAAAGCTAGTGGTGTTAAATAAACTGAGAATATCAAATAAAGTATAGCTACTGTAAAAGATGAAAATAACAATAAGTTAACTATTATTATTTTTTTTACCCCGGAAGTCCATAAAATGATAAACTCACTATTATTTAAGTTCTTGATGACAAAGATAATAATTGCCACTAGAAAAGCTAAAGGAAAAAATTTTGGAGCAATGCCAAAAATATTTAATATTGAAAATTTAAAATATGTAGTAAGTGAGTAGCCATTATCCACTATCAATTCTAAAAAATTTACAGCTCTTACAGTAAAAGCTGTTAGCGATAGAGCAAAAATTATAGTTAAAAATGTTTTAAATATATCGATATAGTAATTATGGTAAATTTTATTCTGAAACATTTTAATAATTTGTATATGAATAATTCATTCATATATTAAATTCAACTTAAGAGTGAACCTAGTAAAATTTAACGTTGAAATATGGCATAATTGAACATATATAGCTAAGAACTTAACAGTAGTTTTAAAAAAATTATGTCTATCAAAATCAGTTATCAGAAAAAATCTACAAATAATATCACATCTAACGTCGTTTTATTTACCAATGACAAATTTAATACCAATAATTTAAAAAAATATATCCCTAAATCAGAATATTTATATGTTAACGATTTATTGAAAACAAGCGACCAAAAAAAAAAAGTGCTCGTTTTTAAAGTTAATTCAAAAAAAAAAATAATTTTAATTTCAATCAAAGAAAACTTAAAAACATCAGATATAGTCAATTTAGGAGCAGAGTTTTATGGTCATATAAATCATGAAGAAAAAAGTGAATATTTTTTAAACTCTGACTCTCTGGTAGGCAAATTTGGGAATTTCTTAGGTTATTTTCTTCATGGACTGAAATTAAAATCTTATGAATTTAAAAAATATAAAACGAAAAAGAAATTAAGGATTATAAATATTAATGTCGTAGGAACAAAAAACAAACCATCAACTCAAAACCAGTTAAAATTTAAAGCCATAGAGGAAGGAACTTTTTACGCAAGAGATCTAGTTTCAGAACCTGGAAATATTTTACATCCAGATGAATATGCAAAAAGATTAAACTCTTTGAGAAAAGACGGTTTAAAAATCAATATTTATGATAAAAAAAAATTAAAAAAACTTGGTATGAATGCTTTACTTGGTGTGGGAATGGGAAGCATAAGAGGATCTTATCTAGTAACGATGGAGTGGAACGGAGCTAAAAATAATTCAAAACCATTAGCATTTGTAGGAAAAGGAGTTACTTTTGATACAGGAGGTTACTCTTTAAAACCAGCAAGATTCATGGAAGACATGACATATGATATGGCAGGTTCTGCCGCAGTAGTTGGTTTAATGAAAAGTTTAGCATTAAGAAAAGCAAAAATTAATGCCGTAGGAGTCGTGGGTCTCGTGGAGAATATGGTAAGCGGAGTCGCTCAAAGACCTGGAGATATAGTAAAATCTTACAGTGGAATAACTATAGAAGTTTTAAATACAGACGCAGAGGGCAGATTAGTTTTAGCTGACGCATTAAGTTTTACTGAAAAGAAATTTAAACCAAAACTAATAGTTGATTTAGCTACTCTAACAGGAGCAATAATAGTTTGCCTTGGTTCTGAATATGCAGGTCTTTTTTCTAACGATGATAAACTTTCCAAACAAATCATAAATGCTGGTGAAAAAATAGAAGAAAAACTGTGGAGAATGCCTTTACATAAAAATTATGATAAGCTTATGAATTCTAAAAATGCTGATGTACAAAACATAAACTATGTAGGTGGCGCTGGCTCAACAACCGCCGCTCAATTCTTGCAAAGATTTATTTTAAACAAAACACCTTGGGCTCATTTAGATATAGCTGGTATGGCTTTTTCAAAATATGGTGGAGCACTAAACTCAGGAGGCGCAACAGGTTTTGGAGTTAGATTATTAAATCAATTAATAGAGGAGAGTTATGAGCAATATTGAGCAAACTTTATCAATAATCAAACCAGATGCAGTAGAGAGAAATTTAGTCGATGATATTAAAAATATCTTTAAAAAAAATAATTTAGTTATTAAAGAAAGCAAAAAAATACATATAAACAAAGAAGAAGCGGCTGAATTTTATAAAGTTCACCAATCTAAGCCTTTTTATAATGATTTATGTGCCTATCTTTCTTCTGGGCCAGTAGTGGTAATGATTTTGGAAGGTGATAACGCAGTTATAAAGAATAGAAAAATTATGGGAGCAACCAACCCTAAGGATGCAGAAGCAAATACAATTAGAAAATTATACGGAATTTCAATAGACAAAAACTCTGTACACGGTTCAGACTCTGTCGATAATGCAATTAAAGAGATAAAGTTTTTTTTTAAAAACTAGAATTCCTAAAAATTTTTATAATTGCTTCTGGAAAAGCTAAGTGCTCTAGCTTTTGAGTTTTTTTCTTTAAGATTTTTTCATCATCTTTAACATCAAGAAAAAAAGACTTTTGTATAATTGTATTGCCACTATCTAACTTTTTATTAACATAGTGAACTGTGCAACCAGCTTTTGTTTCTTTATTTTTTATTATTCTAGAGAAAGTATTTAATCCTTTAAATTTTGGTAGCAGAGAAGGGTGTATATTAATAATTTTTTTTTGATAATTCTTTATCAAATTATTTGAAATAATTTTCATATATCCAGCAAGACAAATAAAAGAAATTTTATATTTTTTTAGATATAATAAAATTAGATTATCATACAGCCTGTAATTCGTATCTATATAGATATATGGTATTTTATATTTCTTTGCATAACTGATACCGAAAGCTTTTTTTTTATTACTTATTACTAAACTTATTTCGATAGGAAAATTGACGTCTCTTGATTTGATTATAAGATTTTTAAGATTTGAACCTTTTCCTGAAATAAAAATGCAGGTTTTTTTTTTTACCATTTTAAAGAGTTTGATAAATTTATTTTCATTTTATGATTAGAAACATAACCAATTTCATAAGGCATGAATTTTTTAGGAAATATTTTTTTTATTTTCTGTATATTTTTTTTGGATACAATTAAACAAAATCCTACTCCACAATTAAAAGTTCTTATCATTTCATGGTCTGAGATATTTTTAGATTTTAACCATTTAAAAATTTTTATTATTTTAATTTTTGAAAGATCAATATTTAAAGATAAATTTTTGGGAATAGATCTCATAATATTTTCAACTAACCCCCCACCTGTTATATGTGCCGCAGCATTAATTAGATTTCTATTTGTTAAATTTAAAATCTCTTTAGTATAAATTTTAGTAGGTTTTAAAATTTCGTTTTTTAAATTTCTTGGAAGTTTATTTTTTTTTAAAATTGATCTAACTAATGAAAAACCATTAGAGTGTATTCCGTTTGAGGGTATTGCTAAAATAATATCATTTTTATTAACTTTACTCTTGTCCAGAATTTTTTTTTTAGAAACTATTCCAACACTGAAACCCGCTAAATCAAATTTATCTTTTGAATAAATTCCAGGCATTTCTGCAGTCTCTCCACCAATTAATTTGCAGCCAGATATTTTACACCCTTTAAAAATCCCATTTAAAATCTTCTTAGTTTTATTTAAATTAAGTTTACCAACAGCAATATAATCTAAAAAAAATAACGGCTTTGCTCCTTGAACTATTAAATCATTAACGCACATAGCCACTAAATCAATTCCAATTGTATCGAATTTCTTAAATTTATTGGCTAAATCAATTTTAGTACCAACACCATCAGTGCAAGATACTATTATGGGGTCCTTAATTTTAATATTGCTGATATCAAATAATGAACCAAATCCTCCTATTATATCTTTACCAGAAGAACTGTTCGTTTTTTTGACACCTTTTTTTGATATGTTGGATATATGTTTTACTAACTTATTGGCTAACGATATGTTAACACCACTATTTTTATAACTATTTTCATTTCTTTTCATTTATAAATTGATAATTAATTTTTATGAAATTTTACAAATTAATACTTATTTTAATTGTTTTTTTTAAAACTGAAACTCTTTTTTCAGAAAATAACTTGTTTAATGTTGACAATATTCAGTTAGAAAAAAATGATAAAATTACAAATAAAGCTATATCTGATCTAGCAATTAAAAAAGGGTTTCAGAAATTAATCACTAAAATTCTATTAAAAGAAGATATTAATAAGCTTTCGGATTTAAATTTTTTGTCTATTAAACAGTTGGTAACATATTATCAGAGGAAAAATACCCTAAATTCAAAAAATAATATTGAATTAGTAAACTTTAATATTTCATTTGATAAAGATAAAATACATGATTTATTTTACAAAAGAGGCATCTTATATTCTGAAATTTCTGATAAAGAATTATATGTTTTACCTATTTTAGTAAAAGAAAACGAAATCTTTATTTTCAATAATAATTACTTTTATAAAAATTGGAATAAAGCTTACAATAATGATTCATTTGATTTAATTGATTTTATTCTACCTTTAGAAAATATTGAAATTATAAAAAAAATAAATGACAATCGTGACAGCTTGATAAGTTTAAATATAATTGAACTATTTCAGGAATATTCAAATAAAAATTTAGCTTTAATTTTAATTGAGGATAGCGAAACTAGTAATGAGAAAATATACATTAATACAATTATCCAAGATAAAAAAATATCAAAAAGTTTAGATTTAAAAAAACAAAATCTTAGCTCATTTGAATTTTATGAGAAAATAATTACTGAAACTAAAAAAGAACTCATTAACTTAGTTAAATCTAATAACTTAATTGATATTAGAACACCTTCATTTTTAAACATGAGGTTGAAAATTTATAATAAAAGTAATTTAGTAGAAATAAAAAAAAAGATGAAAAAAATTCAATCAATTGAAAACATTTATGTTCAAGAATTCAATAAAGATAATATGAATTTAAGAATTAAATATTTAGGAAAATTAGATAAATTGATTAACGCACTAAAAAAAGAAAATATTAATTTACAATTAATCAATGATCAATGGATTATAAAAACTTTATAAATAATGGACCAACTTACATTTAAATTTCCATTTTCAAAAAGATATTACGAACAAGATTTTTTTGTGTCCAGCAACAATTTTTCTGCTTATAAATTAGTAGAAAGTTGGCCAAATTGGCCTGGTAGCTGGTTAAATATTTTTGGGCCTAAAGGATCAGGAAAAACACATTTAGCAAAAATATTAGAAAAAAAAATAAATAAAATTAAATTAATTGAAGCTAAAGATATTAAAAATGAAATAATACAAGATTTAAATAATTTAGAATGTTTAATTATTGATAGTTATAACGGCAATATTGATGAAAAATTATTATATTCTATTTTAAACGAGTCTAAACAATTAGAAAATTATATATTAATTAACTCAATTTCCTCAATGAACAATATTAATTTTAATTTAAGAGACCTTGAGTCTAGAATAGGAAGTTTTTTATTTTTTGGCATCGAGCCTCCAACTGATGATCTTTTAAAAGTAGTTATTTCAAAAATGCTTTCAGATAAACAAATAAGTATTAACCCAAAGATTACAGATTTTATAATTAATAATGTGGAAAGGTCGTACGATAAAATGTTTAAATTTCTTAAAGATGTCGATGAATTGTCTTTATCTACTGGTAAATCAATCAATATTAATTTAATAAAAAAAGTATTAAATAAATGAATAAATATAGAACTCATAATTGTTCAGAACTAAGTGAAAAAGAAATTGATAAAAGTGTTACTCTTTCTGGCTGGTTACACAGAAAAAGAGATCATGGAAATTTATTATTTATAGATTTACGTGACCATTATGGAATGACACAATGTGTAATCGAGAATAATAATGATTATTTTCCAATTTTAGAAAAATCAAAACCAGAGTCAGTTCTTAAAGTAATCGGCAAAGTAGTTAAAAGATCAAATGGAACTGAAAATTTAGAACTAAAAACTGGTAAAATTGAAATCTCTATAGATTCAGTAGAGGTTTTATCCCATGCAAAAGAATTACCTATGCCAGTATTTGGCGAACAAGATTATCCTGAGGAGATAAGATTAAAATATAGATTTTTAGATTTAAGAAGAGAAGAAATGCACAAAAATATAATCTTAAGATCAAAAGTAATTTCTTTTATAAGGTCTGAAATGTTAAAATTAGGTTTTCTTGAATATCAAACTCCCATCTTAACTTCTTCGAGTCCAGAAGGTGCAAGAGATTTTTTAGTTCCAAGCAGATTAAATCCAGGAAAATTTTATGCGTTACCTCAAGCTCCACAACAATTTAAACAATTAATCATGGTTTCTGGTTTTGATAAATATTTTCAGATTGCCCCATGTTTTAGAGATGAAGATGCAAGAGCTGATAGAAGCCCAGGTGAATTTTACCAATTGGATTTAGAAATGTCATTTGTTGATCAAGATGATATATTTAATATTGTAGAAAAACTAATGGTGAATGTATTTAAAAATTTTTCATCAAAAAAATTGCTAAGTGATAAATTCCCAAGAATTCCCTATAAAGAGTCCATGAAAAAATATGGAACTGATAAACCAGATTTAAGAAACCCTTTAATCATTGAAGATCTTACCCAGCTATTCAAAAGAGATGATGTTAAATTTGATATATTCAAAAAACTTGTAAAAACTGGCTCAATTGTAAGAGCAATAATAACTAAAAATACAAAAGATAAACCTAGAAGTTTTTTTGATAATATAGATAAATGGGCAAAAGAGCAGGGAGCTTCCGGTTTAGCATATTTTACGTTAGAAAAAGATATTGAAATCAAAGGCAAGGGACCCGTTGGAAAATTTTTTAGCGAAGAGTCTCTTAAGGAAATAATGAAAAATTATAAAGTCGAAATAGGTGATAGTATATTTTTTGCATGTGGAAAAGAAAAAGAAATTGAAAAAATTCTATCTTTAGCTAGAGATAAAATAGCAGAAGATTTACAAATTGTTGATAGAGATAAATTTGCATTTTGTTGGATTGTTGATTATCCAATGTATGAATTTGATGAAAATTCTAAAAAAATTATATTCAGTCATAATCCGTTTTCAATGCCGCAAGGCAAAATAGAAGAATTAAATTTTGAAAAACCGTTAGAAATTAAAGCATACCAATATGATATTGTTTGTAATGGCATAGAACTGTCCTCTGGCGCTATAAGAAATCATATACCAGAATTAATGTATAAACTATTTAATGTGGCAGGTTATAGCAAAAAGCAAGTTAATGAAAAGTTTAGTGGAATGATTAATGCATTTAGTTATGGCGCTCCTCCACATGGAGGTATCGCTCCAGGAATTGATAGAATAGTTATGCTGCTTGCGCAAAAAGAAAATATTAGGGAAGTGACTTTATTTCCAATGAACCAAAATGCTCAAGATCTAATGATGCAAGCTCCATCAGAAGTTGATGAAATACAATTAAAAGAACTAAGTATAAAAAAAATCGTTAAAAAAAATTAATTTTTGGTTTTTAGATTTATCCTAACATCTGATAAATCAACTAATTTTTCCTCATAATTACTTCTAACAAAACCCTTAGAAGTTATATTTTTTACAATTTTAAGAAATTTATCGTCACCATTATCTACATCTACATTTTTTGAACTTGCTATTGAAGGTGTGTGAGCTAAATCCTCTTTTCCTAGATATGAAATGGCTAGTTCTCTAAAAACATAATCAAGTATTGAAGAAGCGCTAAGTATCCTATCATTACCAATCACGTTACCAGATGGTTCAAACTTAGTATCAATAAAGGCATCTACATATTCTTCAAGTGGAACCCCATATTGCAATCCTAGAGATATCGCTATTGCAAAATTATTCATCATTGCTTTAACAAGTTCGCCCTCTTTATTTGTATCTATGAATATTTCACCAATTTTTCCGTCATCGTATTCTCCAGTGTGCAGATAAACTTTATGATCACCAATTTGCGCTTTTTGAATATACCCTTTACGTCTATCTGGCATTTTATAACGGGCATTACCTTTAATTTTTAAATTAGCTGTATTAATTTCCTGATTTTTTTTAGCATTTTTTATTTGACTTGCAATGTTCATGGATGAACTTTTATCTAATTTGGGACTATTTGGCTTTTCTTCCTTTTTACTGCCAATTTTTTTTGTTTTTCGGTTATTAAGTTTTACATCAATAACCTCAACCTCGCCATCAGTTCTTTGATCAATTTTAGATAATTCTACATCATCCAAATTATTTAAATTATGTACGGTTTTAAAAGTGCAGGTGTAGTAAGTTTCAACAATGTATTTTTTCATAAATTCTATGGAATCTCTTTATTAAGATATATATTAATTGTATAAGGTGTCTATTATTTAATAATGCAATTAGTAATTGTGTGGATTTAAACTTGTTATATGAACTTAAAAATATTTTTTATTTGGTGGTATAAACAAAATTTTGGAACTTTTTTAAAAACCTTATTTTTTGGAAAATTCGTTGGTTTTGATGAGTTCGGAAACAAATATTATAAAAGCAAAAAAAATGAACGCTGGGTAATTTATGCTAAAAATATTGAGGCAACCAAAATCACCTCAGACTGGTATTTATGGATGCACCATACGATAGATAAAATTCCAGACCTTAAAGAAATTAAATACCCTTGGCAAAAAAAACATTTAGAAAATCAAACAGGCTCAAGCAATATATTTAAACCTACTAAAATAAAAAAAACAGATAATAATAAAAAATATGAAACTTGGAAATAAAATTATTAAAATTTTTCTTTTATTTTTTTTTCTTTTAAATATATCGTTTGCAGAGGATAAAATATCATCAACTCCTTTAATTAATGTGGAAAAAATAATTCCAAGTTTTGAAGAGCCTGTAAAAGAGAACGAAAATATTTCTATTAGTCAAAATTTAAAAAAAAAAAAGAAGTCCCCTGAATTAAAATCGTCCCAAGCAACATTGATTGGCCTTGATAAAATCACTGCAAAATCATCTCAACTTATTATTAATTTAAATGAAAGCTTAAAGTTTGGGCCTTTAGAAATTAAAATTCTTAAATGCGGAAAGGTTAAAGTAAATAATATAACTGATAGTGTTGCATACATGCAGGTCAAAGATTTAACTAAAAATGAAAATGAAAAAGTATTTATATTTAATGGTTGGACATTTGCTTCAGATCCTAGTTTAACACCTTTTGATCATGCAATTTATGATGTGCAATTACTGCACTGCAATAAAGCTTAATAGAATTTTTCCTTACCTAACCAGTTTGTATCAAAATCAGAGGTGACAAATTTTTTATGATTTAATATTTTTTTATGTAAATCAATTGTGGTTGTTATTCCCTCTAAAACAAACTCATCAAGGGATCTCAATGTTCTTTGAATAGCCTCAGTTCTATTTCTACCCTTACAGATAACTTTAGCAATTAAACTGTCGTAGTAAGGTGTTATTTTACAACCTTGAAAAACTGAACCGTCTACTCTTGTTCTAAAACCCGAGGGCTGATGACAAACACTGATTGTTCCAGGGCTAGGTTGAAAATTTAACGCAGGATTTTCAGCATTAATTCTACATTCGATAGTATGACCCCTTGGATTGATATCGCTCTGATTTAGAGCTGTATCTCCTGTAAAAGCAATCCAAAGCTGTTCTTTTACTATATCAATACCTGTTTGCATTTCTGTTACAGGATGCTCAACTTGAACCCTTGTATTCATCTCAAGAAAGTAAAATTTACCATTTTCATAAATAAATTCCACGGTACCAGCTCCCTCATAATTTATTTGTTCGACCATTTTTACAGTTTTTTCAAATAAATCTTCTCTTATTTTGTCAGTTAAGACTGGGCTGGGTGTTTCCTCAATTAATTTTTGATGTCTTCTTTGGACAGAACAATCTCTTTCAGCCAAATGTACAGTTTTATTTTTACCTGACATAACCTGAACTTCTATGTGTCTAGGATTTTTAAAATACTTCTCTATATATAATTCGTCATTATTAAAAAATTTTTTTGCTTCAGATTTAGCAGTAAGAAATAAATTTTCTAATTGACTTTCTTCATCAACAATCTTCATGCCTTTTCCACCACCACCTCCAGCTGCTTTAATCAAAATTGGATAGCCAATATCTTTACATATTGATCTAGCTTCATCGATAGATTTGACACCTCCTTCGGAACCTTCAATTACAGGTAAACCAAATTTTTTTGCAATTTTTTTTGCTTCAATTTTATCTCCCATTTTTGAAATTATTTCAGCACTAGGTCCTATGAATTTTATACCGTGTTTATTTACAATTTCAGAAAATTTTGCATTTTCAGATAAAAAACCATAACCAGGATGAATTGCTTCTGCGCCCGTTAAATCTACTGCCGACATTATAGATGAAATATTTAAATAGCTATTTTGCGGTTGATGTGACCCTATACAAACACTTTCATCAGCTAGTCTTACATGCATCGAGTCCGAGTCTACATCGGAGTGAACTGCTACAGTTTTTATTCCCCATTCTTTACAAGCTCTAATAACTCTAACAGCTATTTCTCCTCTATTAGCTATTAAAACTTTTTTAAACATTATTTTACTTAAGGATAACTAAAGTTTGACCGAATTCAACAGGCTGACCATCTTCGATTAAAATTTTTTTAACCTCGCCGGCTGCTGTTGAAGGAACATGATTCATTGTTTTCATTGCTTCAACAATCATAACAGTTTGACCCTTTTTTATTTTATCTCCAACTTCAACAAATTTTTTAGCACCTGGTTCCGCAGCTAGGTATGCCGTTCCTATAATTGGAGACTTAACTCTTATTCCATCAGTATCATCAGAAGATTTTAACACTGCTTTATTTTGTGAAACTACGGCACTTGTTTTTAGTTGCTCAACTCCTTTAGATGATTTTGAAACTTTAATTTTCGTTTGACCTTCTTGATATTCTAATTCTGTAAGATCAAATTCTTTGAGATTATCTACTAATTCTTTTATTAATTTTTTATCAATTTTCATTTTTTTAAAAATTTGCTCATAGCGTTTAAGGACAAAATATAACCATTAGCCCCAAAACCACATATAACTCCCTTAGCAACTTTACTTATTAAAGATTTATGTCTAAATTCTTCTCTATTATAAATATTGCTAATATGCAATTCTATAATGGGAATTTTTAATATTTTTAAAGCATCATGAATGGCTACGGAAGTATGAGTATACCCTCCAGCATTGATGATTAAACCGTCTTGATCAAGCCTAGAATTTTGAATTTTATCAACTAATTCTCCTTCAATATTTGATTGAAAAAAAGATAGTTTGATATTATTTGTACTTGAATATTCACTACAACTTTTTTCAATATCTTTTAAAGTAAAACTTCCATATTGATTTTCTTCTCTTTCACCTAAAAGGTTGAGATTTGGTCCATTAAGAATTATAATTTTATTCATAAACTTCTTAATATTGAATAACTTAATTATGGCAAAAATACAATTAAATGGAAAAAAGATAGTTATTAAAGCAAATTACTCATTATATGATCTTTTAAAAAAATATAATTTAATTAACAAAAAAGTTGCGATAGAACATAATGGAGCAATTATTCCAAAAATTAAATATAAGAAAAAAAATTTAAAAAATAACGATAAAGTAGAAATAGTTCATTTTATAGGTGGAGGATAAACTGAAAATTGATGATTTAAAAGTTGGTGGAAAAAAACTTAAATCTAGACTTATAGTAGGAACAGGAAAATATAAAAGCTTTTCTGAAACTGCGCAAGCTGTGCGAGCCTCAGGCGCGGATATGGTAACAGTTGCCGTAAGAAGAGTTAACATTTTAGATAAAAAAAAACCAATACTAACAGATTATTTAAACCCAAAAAAAATAATTTTTTTACCAAATACCGCTGGTTGTTTTAATTCTGAGGAAGCGTTAAGAACCTTAAGATTAGCACGCGAGATGGGAGGGTGGAAATTAGTAAAACTTGAAGTTTTAGGAGATAAAAAAACACTTTACCCCAATATGATAGAAACCATTAAGTCTACCAAAACACTAGTTAAAGAAGGATTTAAGGTAATGGTTTATTGTACAGACGATCCATTGTTAGCAAAAAAATTAGAAGATAATGGTGCTTCGGCTATTATGCCATTAGCTTCCCCGATTGGATCTGGTTTAGGTTTGCAAAATAGAGTAAATATTTCGTTAATAATAAAACAGTCAAAAGTACCAGTTATAGTCGATGCTGGAATTGGAACAGCTTCAGATGCAACAATTGCAATGGAATTAGGTTGTGACGGTGTTTTAATTAATAGTGCCATTGCAAACGCAAAAAAACCGATTTTAATGGCTAAAGCTTTTAAAGATGCCGTAGTTTCTGGAAGAAATTCATACTTAGCTGGAAGAATGAATAAGAATTATTTTGCGTTAGCAAGTTCACCATCTAAAGGATTAATTTAATTTTTTTTTTCTAATCCAAAGAGTTCTAATTTTTTTAGTAGATTTAACTTTTTTAACTTTACTCTTTTTAATTTGTTTATTTTTTTCTTTAACAAATTTCTTTTCTGTTTTAATTATTGGTTCTATTAAATTAATATTTTCTACAGTATTAATTATTTTTTTTGATTTATTAAGTAAGTCAATTTTATATTCAGGAATAATAAATTTTTCACTTGTAAATATATTTACTTGAAAAGAATATTTTTTTTGGAAATATTTTAATTCCTCAATTAAATTTTTCTCTATAAAAATTTTTACTTTTTCCGGAATATAGGTGTTAATTATTTTAATTTTATCAGCAAAAGCTAAGTACTGGATTTTTTTCAAAATTTTTTGTGAGAATGAAGAAAGAGATAATTGTGTTTCCCATTTAATTGATGCTTCACGTAATCTTTGTCTTGTCATTTCAAGTAAACCAAAATTACTTATTCGCCCAATTTGTATTCTAGCTCTATCTTTTCTTATGCTTTCTCTCATTTTTTTTTCAACCGATCTTCTGTTATAAAAATTAATCATATCGATGAAATCAATAACAATAAGACCAGATAAATCTCTTAATTTAATTTGATGTGCAATTTCCTCTGCAGCTTCTAAGTTCGTATTTAAAGCAGTTTTTTCAATATTAATTTGTTTAGTTGATTGACCAGAATTTATATCAATAGATACAAGAGCCTCTGTTGGGTTAATAACTATGTATCCACCAGACTTTAATTTAACTGTCGGTTCGTAAATATTATTTAACTCTTTTTCTATATTAGCGTCATGAAATAATGGAATTTTACCTCTATATTTTTTAATATTCTTTAAATTTTTTGGCATTAATTCTTTCATAAATATTTTTGCTTTTTGATAAGCTTCATTACCTTCAATATAAATATTTTTTGTATCATTGTCATACGTATCTCTTAGAGTTCTTTTAATAATATCTCCTTCTTCATAAACTAGTGACGGGGCATTGGAGTCTAAAGCTTTTTCTTTTATTTTTTCCCAAGTTTTTAATGTATTTTGAAAATCTTTTTCTATTTCATTCTTTGTTTTATTAGCTCCAGCTGTTCTTACAATTACACCCATACTTTTTGGTATATCTATTTCATTAAGTATATTTCTTATTTTTTTTCTGTCTGTAGGATTGAAAATTTTTCTTGATATCCCCCCACCTTTAGCAGTATTAGGCATTAAAACCATATACTTACCAGCAAGAGATATAAAGGTGGTTAATGCAGCTCCTTTTTGTCCTCTTTCTTCTTTGATTACTTGAATTAAAATTACCTGACCTGGTTTAATAACTTCTTGAATTTTATATCTTTTAATACCGAATGAAGATTTAACTTTGTCTCTGTACTCTTGTTTGGAATTTTCATTTCCATTTTCTTCTGTTTTTTCATCTTTATTTTCAAGTTGGTTTTCAGATTGTGAACTCTCTTGACTAATCTCAATTGTTTTATCTTTCAATTCCTCCCTAATTTTTTCTTCAGCTATTCTTATTTTTTCTTTATCTTCCGATGGTAATTGAAAATAGTCTGATTGAATATCATTAAAGGCCAAAAAACCGTGTCGTTCTCTGCCAAAATTTACAAACGCTGCCTGCAAAGAAGGCTCAACTCTACTTACTGTTGCTAAATAAATATTATTTTTAAAGTTTAAATTATTTTTGTCTTCAATCTCATATTCTTCAATAGAGTTAATTGATTTAAGAACAATTCGTGTTTCATTTGGATGCGATGCATCGATGTATAAATTTTTTTCCATTTAGTAAGAATTCCTTTTAATTTATTAAAATTTGATGTTTTTTGATTTAACATAAGTTTATTTTATACAATTTTGTCTATAAATACACGATTTTAATTATCCTATGCCCAAAGATAGTCAGAATTGTCATTATAAATAATCTTAATGGTAAAAATTATCAATTTTTCAATAAAATTCGTAATAATATTTTTTATAATTCTATTTTTTTTTGTTTTTTCAACATTATGGTATTTTTCAGTAGGTTTACCTGACTATAAAAAATTATCAAATTATCAACCTCCTATATCAAGTAGAGTATATTCGGAGGATAATAATTTAATTGCTGAATATTCTTTAGAAAAAAGACTATTTATTCCTTTTGAGTCAGTACCTAAAAAAGTTATAAACTCGTTTCTTTCTGCAGAGGACAAGAATTTTTTTAGTCACCCAGGTATAGATGCTAAAGGTATATTGAGAGCTGTATTAAAAAACATAAAAAATATTTCACAAAATAAACGATTAGAAGGTGCGTCAACTATTACGCAACAAGTAGCAAAAAACTTTTTACTTACAAATGAAGTTTCTATGAAAAGAAAAATCAAAGAGGCAATTTTAGCTTTTCGTATTGAAAGAGCGTATACAAAAGAAAGAATCTTAGAACTTTATCTAAATCAAATTTATTTAGGCCAGGGAACCTATGGAATAGCCGCAGCCAGTCTAGAATATTTTGACAAATCAGTTAAAGAATTAAACTATTCGGAGGCTGCTTTGTTAGCTGCCTTACCAAAAGCGCCTAGTAAATATAACCCCTACAGATATCCTGACGTAGCAAAATTTAGAAGGGACCTTGTTCTTGAAAATCTAGAAGAAAATAAATTTATTTCAAAAAAAGAATTAAATGAATTTAAAAATTTAAAACTTAAACTTAAAAGAAGAAAAATTGAGATAGTAAATGAAGCAAATTCATATACAGAAGAAGTTAGAAGATTAGTAAAAGATATATATGGATTTGAAAAACTTTATTCTCAAGGCCTAAGTATAAGTACCCCATTAAGAATAAATTATCAAATTCAAGCCTTAAAATCTCTTAGGACAGGCATAGAAGAGTACGATCGCAGACAAGGCTGGAGAGGTCCAATAACAAATAAAATTAAAAATAAAAAATGGGAGAATATAATTTCACAATACACACTTGATCCAACCTTAAAATGGCATTTAGCAGAGATTACTTCTGTAGCTAACAATGAAGTAAAATTTGAGTTACTTGATAAAAAAAATACAACGACAAAAAATTTTTTTATTTTAAGTGATGTAAAATGGTCTATTCCAAAAAATAAGACAATTAAAGATATTCATGAAATTGGAGATATTATATTTGTAAAAAAAAAAGAGAAACAATGGCAATTAAAACAATATCCCAAAGTCAATGGAGGAATTATTGCTTTAGATCCTTTTACTGGCGAGGTACTTGCTTTAGCTGGCGGTTTTAATTTTAAAAAAAGTGAATTTAATAGAGTTACACAAGCTAAAAGACAGCCTGGATCTGCATTTAAGCCAATAGTTTATGCAGCAGCTTTAGAAAAAGGTTTTGCCCCGAATTCTATAATTCTTGATGCACCATTTGTTGAAAGTCAGGGAGTGGGATTAAAAAATTGGAAACCAGAAAATTATGGAAAAAAATTTTATGGTCCATCAACTTTAAGAAAAGGTATTGAATATTCAAGGAATTTAATGACTGTTAGAATTGCAAAAATTTTAGGCTTAGAGGAAATTTTGAATTTATCAAAAAAATTAAATATTTATGATGAAATACCGGAATTATTATCTGTATCATTAGGGGCAGCAGAAACTACATTAATGAATTTAACAAGCGCTTATGCCCCATTTATTAATGGAGGAATTAAAATTGAACCTAAATTAGTTTCCAGGATACAAGATCGAAGAGGAAAAACTATTTTTAAAAATAAAAATAGAAAATGTATAGGCTGTGATAAATTTATAAACGAAGAAAATGAACTTCCAAAAATTGAAAATAATAGCCAAAAAGTAATTAGTAGGGAGACCGCGTATCAAATGACTTCTATACTGCAAGGAACTGTTGAAAGAGGGACCGCCAAAAAATTAAAAGCTTTAAAAGTGCCTTTAGCTGGTAAAACCGGAACTACTAATAATAATTATGACGCGTGGTTTATTGGATATTCCTCTAATTTATTAATTGGGGTTTATGTGGGTTACGATAATCCAAAAACTTTAGGTAAATTTGAAACTGGTTCTAAGACAGCGTTACCTATCTTTAAGGATTTTATTGAAAAAGCTCTTTACAAAGAAGATTTTAGAGAATTTCAAATACCAGAAAATATATATTTAACATCTTTAAACTATGACACAGGTTTAAAATCAGCAGCGGGTGATAAAAAAGTAATTATTGAAGCTCTCAAATTTAAAGATATTAACAATTTAAACAATAATAATTTAATTTCCTCTAGTGAACGTGATAAGATTGTTAAATTTAGACAATTTTATTAATGGAAAATTTCGATTCAATATTCAATACCGTTGAAAACTCTCTAAAAAGTATTAGGGGGTACCTTTGATCATGAAAATGTTGAGAGCAAACTAAAAAAATTAGAACAAAATTCCTTAAAAGAAAACTTTTGGAAAGATAAAAATTTAGTAAAAAAAACGCTTAAACAAAAAAAAATTTTCGAGGATATTTTAAACTCCTATAAAAATTCATTAAGAGATTTAAATAATTTAAAAGATTTATATTCATTAGCTTCACAGGAAAATGATCAAGAGACTATTCAAGATTGCAACCTTAAAATTACTCAAATTTTAAGCGATGTCAAAAAAAGTGAAATTAATTGTTTTTTGTCTGGTGAGAATGATGACTATGATATTTATCTAGAAATACATGCAGGGGCCGGTGGAACTGAAAGTCAGGATTGGGCAGAAATGCTTAGAAGAATGTACATGAAATGGTTTGATAAAAAAAATTTCAAATATGAAATCATAAGTGAACATAAAGGTGAAGAAGCAGGAATAAAATCCTCAACTATAAAAGTTTTAGGTAATTATCTATACGGGCTTATGAAATCAGAATCAGGAGTTCATAGGTTGGTTCGCATCTCTCCGTTTGATAGCGGCGCTAGAAGACATACTAGTTTTGCAAGCGTTTGGGTTTATCCAGCAATAGAAGATGAAATAAATATTAAAATTGATGAAAAAGATTTAAGAATTGATACCTTTAGATCAAGTGGAGCTGGGGGGCAACATGTAAATACAACCGATAGCGCTGTAAGGATAACGCATATGCCAACTAAAATTGTAGTGCAGTGTCAAAATGAAAGATCACAACATAAAAATAAAGAGACTTGTTATAAAATGTTAAAAGCAAGATTACACGAATATGAAAAGCAAAAAAAGGATGAAGAAAATCAAAAAGAATTAACAACTAAAACTGATATTGGGTGGGGGCACCAGATAAGATCTTATGTATTACAACCTTATCAATTGGTAAAAGATTTAAGAAATAAAGTGGAAAGCACAAATCCTTCAAGTATTTTAGATGGTAATATTGATATATTTATAGAAGAAGGAATTAAAAATAAATAATGAAAAAAATATTTTTTAATTTAACTTTATCAGCAATTATAATATTTTTTTCTTTAGTTGCCATTCTATCAACATTAGGGATTGAAACTAACAAGTTCAATAAATTTATATCTGAAATAGCTTCTAAAGGTAAAAATATTGATTTAGATCTTAAAACAATTAAGTTTAAAATTGATCTAAAAGAGATAAGCTTATTCTTAGAAACAGAAAATCCAAAAATAGCATATAGAAGTGTATCAATACCTGCACGAAACATAAAAGTATACATTGACTTTTTATCTTTACTTACACCAGATCCAAAAATAAAAAAATTAAATATTATTTTTGATGAGATAGATATTACTAGACTTAATAATTTATCTGCAATTATCAAACCTTCAAATTTTAAAAATATTTTAAAAAATAAAATTAAAAAAGGTAAACTAATATCGGAAATAGAAATTTTTTTAACAGATAAAGGGAATTTTAACGATTTTATAATGAAAGGCACAGTAGTAGATTTAGAGGCTCAATTGGATAGCAAATTGTTCTTAAAAGAAACAAGCCTAAGTTTTTTTGCAGATAAGACCGATATTTTAGTTAAAAATATTTTTGGTAATCTAGAAGATATAGAGATATCTGACGGTGATATAAAAATTAATTTAGAAAATGGCATCAAATTTAATTCTAATTTTAATTCAAAAATTAATTTGGATGAAAAACTTTTACATAAATATTCAAATTTTTTAAATAATATCGATTTTCAAAAAAATATTAAGAGTATAAGCGCAGATTTAAATAATAACATTTCCATGGAACTAGATAGTACTTATAAAGTTAAGAATTATAATTATGGCATTACAGGGAAAATTAAAAAAAGCAAGATAGAGTTAGAAGAGTATTTTAAAAATAGCTTTATCACCGAGAAAATAAAAACAATTTACCTGTCGGATTTGCAAATTAAATCAATTATTTCGCCCAAAAAAATTAATTTTAATGGTGAAGGAAAATATTCTTTTAATAATTCAAATTTTTTAAAAGTAAATCTATCAAATAATTTTGATAAGAATTTTACTAATTTGAAGTTAAATTTAGATTTTATCAATAATTTTGAAATAGATTTAATAAACTATAAAAAACCCAAAAATTCTATTGCCAATTTAGATTTAGATTTAGAGAAGCGAAAAGATAATGTTAAAATTAAAAAACTTTATTACAAAGAAGAAAATAACTTTATTAAAATTAACGAATTACAATTTAAAGAAAATAAATATTTATCATTTAAAAATGTTGAAGTTTCAACACGAAATAATGATTTCAAAATTCAAAATGAAAAAAAAATCACTATAAGTGGAGATAAATTTGATGCAACAAATCTAACTAAATTTTTCAAAAACCAAAACATTGAAAATAAGTTTCAAAAATTAAGTAGTAATATCGAAATTGAATTTAGAAATATCAAAGTTCCATTGTCTGAGACAATTAAAAATTTTAGATTGATTGGTGAAATAAAAAAAGGAAAGTTTATTAAAATTTCATCTAAAGGAGATTTTGGAGGGCAAAATTATTTAGACATATCAATGAAAAAAGATAGAGACACCGATAAAAAATATTTAGAAATATATTCAGATCTAACCCGTCCATTATTAACTGAATACAGTTTTTTTAATGGACTTTCAGGAGGAAAATTACTTTTCACGTCTATTATTGATGAGTCAAAGGCAAACTCGAAACTCAAAATTGAAAATTTTAAAGTAATTAATGCACCTGGATTGATAAGATTATTATCTTTGGCAGATCTAGGTGGACTGGTTGATTTAGCAGAAGGCGATGGATTATCTTTTGATATATTAGAAATTAATATGGAAACAAATAATAATTTTCTAAAATTAAATGAAATACTCGCTTTAGGCCCCAGTTTGTCAGTATTAATGGAAGGGTATCAGGACGAGAATGGATTAACGAGTTTGAGAGGCACACTTGTACCAGCAAAAACATTAAATAGAATAATATCTAAAATACCAGTAATTGGAAATATAATAATTCCAAAAGAAGTTGGGGAAGGTTTGTTTGGAATTAGTTTTAAAATGAAAGGTCCAAAAGGAAATATTAAAACAGTTATTAATCCAATAAAAACATTAACTCCAAGATTTATACAAAAAATTATTGAAAGAAATAAACAAGCTAAATAATTTTTACTAAATAATGTTTTTTCTTTCCATATGACAGTTTTAAAACTTTGTTTTTAAAATCTTTTAATTGTAGAATTTTTTTTTCATCAATTACTACAATATCATTAATTTTTAATCCTTTGTTTTCTATAGCTCTTCGAACTTCAGTTTTTGAGGAGAGAATTTTATTTTTTGCAATAAAATCTAAAAAGTTAATTCCTTTTTTAATATCACTCAATTTAATTTTTATCTCAGGCAAATGAAATCCAATACCACCTTTTTCGAAAGTATCTCTAGCTGTTTTTTCAGCTTTATTTGATTCATCTTTACCATGAAGTATTTTTGTTGCTTCATTAGCTAATAAAATTTTTAGATTATTTATATTTTTTTCTATTTCAAAAAGCTTATCTATTTCTTTTGATTGAATATTAGTAAAAAAATTAAGAAATCTTTTTACATCCCTGTCATCAGTATTTCTCCAAAATTGCCAGTAATCATAGGGCGATAGCTGATCATCGTTTAACCAAATTGCACCTTTTTCTGTTTTGCCCATTTTAGCTCCAGTGGCTAAAGTGATTAATGGAGAGGTTAAACCATATGCTTCTTTTTTTAATTTTCTCCTAATTAGCTCAACACCATTTATAATATTTCCCCACTGATCCGACCCACCAATTTGTAAAATGCAATTATTATTTTTAAATAATTGATAAAAGTCGTATGCTTGTAAAATCATATAATTAAACTCCATATAACTAAGAGATTGTTCTCTATCTAATCTTAATTTTACACTATCAAAGGTAAGCATTTTATTAATTGTAAAATGACTCCCAATGTCTCTCAAAAAGTGAATGTATTTTAATTTATTTAACCAATCAGCATTATCCACAAATACTGGAGCAACTTTTTTGTCTGATGAGTCTAAAATTTTGTTAAAAACCTTTTTAATACTTTTAATATTATTATTAATATCCTTCTGCTCTAGTATTTTTCTAGTAGTGTCTTTTCCTGAAGGATCGCCAATTAATGTTGTGCCACCACCTAATAGTATTATCGGTTGATGACCATATTTTTGCATTAATTTTAAAATCATTATTTGTAAAAGACTACCGACATGCAAGCTAGGAGCAGTGCAATCAAAACCGATATATCCAGATATTGATTTTTTATTACAAATTTCGCCTAATTTATCCAAATCTGTACATTGATTCAGATATCCTCGTTCTTGCATTTCTTGTAAAAAGTTTTTTTTCATAGCGATATTTACTTAAGCAACTATTATACAAAAATTGTTATAAATAAATAAAAATATGCAAAAAAAATGGATCTCTTTAGGTTTAATGAGCGGCACTTCTGGGGATGGGGTTGATGCATCTATTATTAAAACTAACGGAACAAACAAATATGAATTAATTAAAGATAAGTATTTTGAGTATGACATAGGTATTTACAAAGATATTCACAATTTGAAAGAGAAAATTCATAAATTTGAAGATTTAAAAATATACAACAAAGAATTAGATAATTTAGAGAGAAAAATAACTATTTTTCACGCAAAAGTTATTAAAGAATTGAATATAAATGAAGAGACAATAGTAGGCTTTCATGGTCAAACTATTTATCATAATCCTAAAGAAAAAATTTCAAGACAACTCGGGAACGGGAAATTATTAAGTCAACTGACAAAAAAAAAAATAATTTTTAATTTTAGAAAAAATGATATTTTAAATGGTGGGCAAGGAGCACCTTTAACACCAATTTTTCATCATTTGCTTAGCATTCAAAATAAAATCAAGTTACCAGTTTGTTTTTTAAACATAGGCGGAATATCTAATATTACGATTGTTAATGATAGAGAGAATTTATCGAAATTAAGCAGTAAAGATTTAGGACCTGGAAATTGTTTAATAGATTCTTGGATAAGAAAAAATTCAGATAAAAAATTTGACAAAGATGGACAACTTGCTTCTAAAGGAAAAAAAAATGAAATTATTTACGAACAGGCTCAAGATTTATATATGAATAGAGCTTCCAAAGAAAAAATATCTTTTGACATAAATGATTTTGACGTTTCATTTGTTAGAGGGTTAACTTTAGAAGATGGAGCAACTACTCTAACACATTTTACAGCTAACATTATTGGAGAGGAATTAACTTTATATTTAAAAAACTTTAAAGAAAAAGTTCAAGAAATACTAGTTTGTGGAGGAGGAAGAAAAAATAAAATTTTACTTCAAAAAATCAAAGAAAATATATCACAAAATATAAACCTAAAATTAATAGATGATTATAAAATAAATGGAGATTTTATTGAGTCTCAAGCATTTGCTTATTTAGCTATTAGAAAAATTCTAAAATTACCTATTTCGTTTCCAAACACTACTAGATGTAAAGTTCCTTGTGTTGGAGGAGAATTAATAAAAAATTAAATAAGAGCAGTTTTTTCTTTTAAATATTTTTTAATTTCCGCGGAAAGTTCTTTTTCTTTATCTTTAAAAAAATGATTAGAGTTTTTTATTTTTGAAAAAATTACCTCAACACCTTTTTGACTTTTAATTCTATTATCTAATTCATCAATACTTTCTTTTGTAACTAATTCATCATTTTCACTATAAATAACTTGGCCTGAAGTTGGACATGGCGCTAAAAAAGAAAAATCATATACATTTGGTTGAGGCGATATTGCTATGAAGTTATTTACTTCTGGTCTTCTCATAATTAACTGCATACAGATTAGAGACCCAAAAGAAAATCCTGAAACCCAACATTGACTATAGTCTAAGTTTTGCCGCTCAATCCAATCAAGAGCCGCCGCCGCGTCTGATAGCTCACCTTGTCCATTATCAAAAAAACCATCGCTTTTTCCAACACCTCTAAAATTAATTTTTATTACTGAAAAACCATTTTCTAAAAAAATACTATACATGAGCTGAACTATTTTGTTATTCATAGTTCCTCCATATTGAGGATGAGGGTGTAAAACTATCGCTACTGGAGAACCAAACTTGGGGTTTTTATAATATTTTGCCTCCAACCTTCCGGCTGGCCCTGGAATAAAAATTTCTAAACTTTTAGGTTTCATTTTTGATAATGATTATTATTTTTATAAAAAGTATTGTTTTATATCACGTTTTTATGCGTCAAATAATTTTTTTTAAATCATACTAAAACAGTAGGAATTAAAAGAAAATTACTGTATTACAACGATAAATTATGAAGTTAACTACTAAAGGCAGATATGCAGTTATGGCTATGGCAGATCTAGCTTTATTTAAAGATGAAGGACCTATAAGCCTAACAGATATTTCTTTAAGGCAAAATATCTCTCTAGCCTATTTAGAGCAAATATTTATTAAACTTAAAAATAATAATTTAGTCAAAAGCGTTAGAGGGGCTAAAGGAGGTTATGTATTAGAAACTTCACCTGAAGAAATTAGAATTTCTAATATTATTTCAGCAGTAAATGAAGAGGTAAAAACACTTAATTGCAAAAAGGAATCGAAAAAAGGTTGCAATAATAGAAATACAAAATGTATTACACATAATTTATGGGATCAACTTGACAATCACATTAATAATTTTTTTGAAAAAGTAAAACTAAATGATCTTGTAAAAAAAAATTAAATATTAAATAAATGAAAACAGAAGATTTAAAAAATACTCAAGATTACAAATACGGTTTTACTACTGACGTAGAAAATATAAGAGCCCCAAAAGGACTTAATGAAAATACAATAAAATTTATTTCAAATATTAAAAAGGAACCAAAATGGATGTTAGAATGGAGGATGAAAGCCTACAATAGATTAAAAGTCCTAAAAGAACCTAATTGGCAAAAACCAAAGTATCCTAAAATAAACTATCAAAACCTGTACTATTATTCCGCACCTAAAAGTGCATCAGACAAACCTGAAAGTTTAGAGGAAATCGATCCTAAGATTTTAGATACTTATAAAAAACTTGGTATACCTTTAGTTGAACAAAAAAGATTAAATGGGATAGCTGTAGATGCTGTATTCGACTCAGTTTCAGTTGCCACTACTTTTAAAGATGAGTTAACAAAACAGGGAATAATTTTTTGCTCAATATCTGAAGCAATTCAGAAACACCCAGAGCTAGTAAAAAAATATTTAGGTTCTGTAATTCCTTTAAGTGATCATTATTTTGCAACTTTAAACTCTGCTGTTTTTACTGATGGGTCATTTGTTTATATTCCTCCAAACACTAGATGCCCAATGGAGTTATCAACTTATTTTAGAATTAACGCTTCCGAAACTGGACAATTTGAAAGGACTTTAATCATAGCCGATAAAGGAAGTTATGTAAGTTACTTAGAAGGATGTACAGCTCCAATGAGAGATGAAAATCAACTTCATGCAGCAAATGTAGAATTAGTAGCTTTAGATGATGCGGAAATAAAATACTCAACAGTGCAAAACTGGTATCCAGGAGATGAGAAGGGCGTAGGTGGAATATATAATTTTGTTACTAAAAGAGGAGCTTGTAGAGGTAAAAATTCTAAAATTTCTTGGACACAAGTAGAAACAGGTTCTGCTATTACCTGGAAATATCCAAGCTGTATTTTGCAAGGAGATAATTCAGTTGGTGAATTTTATTCTATAGCAATCACAAATAACTTCCAAAAAGCTGACACTGGAACTAAAATGATACATCTTGGAAAAAATACTAAAAGTAAAATAATCTCAAAAGGAATATCAGCTGGTAATGCAGATAATATGTATAGAGGTCTTGTTGATATTAAAAATAAAGCAAAAAATTCAAGAAATTATACTCAATGTGACTCATTATTGATGGGTAATAAATGTGGAGCTCATACAATTCCTTATATAAAAAACAGCAATGCAACTTCAACAATAGAACACGAAGCAACAACCACTAAGATAAATGAGGAACAACTCTATTATTGTAATCAAAGGGGATTAGACCAAGAAGAAGCTGTAAGTCTTATAGTTAATGGTTTTTGCAAAGAAGTTTTGCAACAACTTCCCATGGAGTTCGCTGTTGAGGCTCAAAAACTTGTAGCTATTAGCTTAGAAGGAAGTGTTGGTTAATATGCTTAATATTAAAAATTTAGATGCCACTATTGACAATAAGCACATTCTAAAAGGCCTAAACCTAAATATAAAACCTGGAGAAGTTCATGCAATCATGGGACCTAACGGTTCGGGAAAAAGCACATTAGCAAATGTTTTATCAGGTAAGAACGGCTATGAAATCAAAGGAAAAATTCAGTTTAATGGAGAAAACCTTAATGAACTCTCAACAGAGGAAAGAGCTCAAAAAGGTATATTTTTAGCTTTTCAATATCCTTTGGAAATACCAGGTGTAAGTACAAATATTTTTTTAAAAACCTCTTTAAATGCGGTTAGAAAAGCGAAAGGTGAGAAAGAATTAGATACTTTGACTTTTTTAAAATTAATAAAAGAAAAAGCTCTAGAACTTGGAATTGATGAAAAATTTTTGTCACGTCAACTTAATGTAGGTTTTTCCGGAGGAGAAAAAAAAAAAAATGAGATACTACAAATGAAATTATTAGAGCCTAAGCTATCAATCTTGGATGAGACAGACTCAGGGTTAGACATAGATGCCCTAAGAATAGTAGCTGATGGAGTTAATTCATATAAAAATAAAGACAACGCCTTTTTGATAATCACTCATTACCAAAGACTTTTAGATTACATCAAGCCAGATTTTATACATGTTTTATCAAATGGTAAAATTGTTAAAACTGGTGATGCAGATCTAGGAGCCCAACTAGAGAAAACAGGTTATACAAGTTTAAGTTAAATGCAGCAATTTTACGATTTCAGAATAGAGAAAATTAAAGGTCTTTCGTCAGAAGAAAAAACAGTAAGAAAAAAGAATCTTGAACTTTTTTATCTAAATGGTTTTCCCAGTAAAAAGGATGAGGACTGGAAATTTACAGATCTAAATTCTATATTAAATCAAAACTTTACCAAAATTGCTAACACAGACTTAATAACCGAGGAAAGGCGACACAAATCAATTAATGATTTTGAGCATAATTTTATTTCTTTGATGAATGGAAAACTAATATCTAAAAGTTTTGATCATGAAGAAAAAGATAAAATTTTTATAAGTAATTTTAATTATAAAAATGAAATAATTTTACATAACAAAAATACATTAAACTTTTTAAATAATGCTTTAGCTAAAGATGGTTTTTCATTAGAAATTTCGAAAAACTATAAATTAAAAAAGCCTTTAGTTATTTACAATCATTTTTCTGATTCCTTGAAAGATACTATTACGAATAATAAAAATTCAATAATCTTAAATGAAAATTCAGAGTTAACTTTAATTGATTACATGGATAATACTTCTAAAGAAAATTTTATGATTAACACGATTGAAAATATAAAATTAAAAAAAAATTCATCTTTGAAAAGTATTTTTATAAATAATTCAAAAAACAATGCTTATTTTTATAAATATTTAAAAAATGACTTAGAAAAAAACTCTAGTTTAGAAAATTATATACTTTCGTCAGGATTAATATTTAATAAGCTGGATATTGAAGTAAATCATAATGAGGAGTATTCAAATAGTTATATTTTTTCAGCTTTAAATTTATTAAATAATGAGCATCAAGAAATTAAAACGCGAGTAAATCATAACGCTCCGAACTGTCTTAGTTATCAAAAAATAAAAAATGTTTTAAATAATGAAAGCAAAGGAGTTTATCAAGGAAAAATTTTTGTAAAAAATACAGCTCAAAAAACTGATGCATATCAATTAAGTAGAGCTTTAATTTTAAATGATAAAGCCGAGTTTGATGCGAAACCTGAACTTGAGATTTATGCTGATGATGTTAAATGTTCTCATGGATCAACATCAGGAAGCATTGATTTAGATTCCATTCACTATTTGAAATCCAGAGGCATTCCAGAAAAAGAAGCATATCAAATGTTAATTAATGGTTTCTTGTGTGAAGTTCTAGAAAAATTTAAAGAAAAAAATTTGAAAAAATTTTTATTACAAAAACTAGAGGATCAAATTCATGGATATTAAAAGTATTAAAAAAGAATTTCCGATTTTTTCTCAAAAAATTAATGGTAAACCTTTAGTATATTTAGATAGCGCAAATTCTTCACAAAAACCAAAGTCAGTAATTGACAAGATTTCAAATTTTTATAAAACTGAGTTCTCTAATGTTGGTAGAAGTGTCCATACTCTTGCAGTTAAAGCCACAAATAGATTTGAAGCTACTAGGGATAAAGTTCAAAAATATCTAAATGCCAAACATAGGGAAGAAATAATTTTTACTAAAAGCGCGACTGAGTCAATTAATTTAGTTGCATCATCATTCGGAAAAAAACATATTCATAAAGGAGATGAAATTTTAATTACTGAACTAGAGCACCACTCAAATTATGTTCCATGGCATTACTTAAGATCTGAAAAGGGGGCAATAATTAAATTTGCTCCAGTTAACGAAGATGGAGATGTCGAAATAAATTCAATTAAAAATTTAATAACCGATAAAACAAAAATTATTGCTATAACACACATATCAAATGTAACAGGAGCAATTTTACCTATTGCAAAAATTGTTGATCTCGCGAAAGAAAAAAATATTCCCGTTTTGATAGATGGAACCCAAGGAGCTCCACATTGTGATATAGATATGCAAAAAATCGATTGTGATTTTTATGCTATTTCATGTCATAAAATGTACGGACCAAACGGCCTTGGAATTTTATACATGAAAAAAAAATGGTTAGACGATTTACCTCCGTATCAAGGAGGCGGAGGAATGATTAATGAAGTAAAAAAAGAAGATATTACTTTTGCGGATAAAAATACAAAATTTGAAGCTGGAACAATGCAAACCGCAGAAGTTGTTTCTTTTGCAGAGTCATTAAATTTTATTGAAAAATTAGGCATTAACAATATTGCCTCACATGAAAATGAAATTTTAGAATATGGTTTAGAAAAATTAAGAAAAAATAACTCAATTAAAATTATTGGAAATCCAAAAAGCAGAGGATCCGTTTTATGTTTTACGTTAAAAGATATTCACCCTCATGACATAGCAACTATCCTTGATGAAGACGGAGTTGCAATACGAGCTGGACATCATTGCTGTCAAATTTTACATGACAAACTTGGCATTAATGCTACTGCTAGAGCTTCTATTGGAGTTTATAACAACAAAGAAGATATAGATAAATTATCGGACGCAATTAAAAATTGCCAGAAGGTATTTCAGATTTAGATGGAACTTAAAGAGCTATATCAAGAAATAATTTTAGATCACGGGAAAAACCCTAGAAATAAAGGCAAGTGCGAAGGTTTTACTAATGATGCAAAAGCACACAATCCATTGTGTGGAGATAAAGTTCATATTTATTTAAAACTAAATAAAGATAAACAAATTGAAAGTTTAAGTTTTGAAGGAGAAGGTTGTGCAATATCTTTAGCTTCAGCATCTATTCTAACCGAAACAGTAAAGGGAAAAGATTTATCGTTTATCAAAAAAATTAGTGAGGATTTTCTAAACATGATCAAAAATAAAACAAAGATTACTATTAATAGTTTAACTACAGATCAAATTACTACTATAGCCTCTTTGTCAGGTGTTCAAGAATTTCCAATGAGGGTCAAATGTGCAACGATGGTGTGGCATACATTACTCTCAGCAATAGAAAAAAAATGACAGACATAAAAGAGAAAATTGTTACAGAGATTAAAAAGATTTATGATCCAGAAATACCAGTAAACATATATGAACTTGGCTTAATTTATAAAATAGACGTCAAAGATGCTAAAAAGGTAGCTATAGAAATGACCTTAACTTCACCAAATTGTCCTGTAGCCGAAAGTTTGCCTAAAATGGTTAAAGATAATATACTAAAGCTTGATGGTGTTGATGATGTTGACTTAAAATTAGTTTGGGACCCCCCCTGGACTAAAGATAAAATGTCTGAAGCAGCAAAATTAGAATTAAATTTATGAGTGAACAAATTATAAAACTAAGCCAAAATGCAGCCGAAAGAATAAAAACAATTATGTCTAAAGCTGAAGACAAAGCTATAGGAGTAAGAGTGGGTGTTAAATCAGGTGGTTGTGCTGGCATGTCATACATAATGGAATATGCAAAAGACGTAAAACCAAATGAAGAGATAATAGAAGATAAAGGTGTTAAAGTTTTAATCGATCCTAAAGCAATAATGTATTTACTAGGCACTGAAATGGATTACAAAGCTGAGAAATTTTCATCTCAATTCGTATTTAAAAACCCAAACGAAACTGAACGTTGTGGTTGCGGAGAGTCTTTTAAAATTTAACCACTGTAATACATCTCAAATTCTATTGGATGAGGTGTATGTTCAAATTTATAAATTTCTTGGAATTTTAATTCAATGTAAGCATCTATTTGATCATCTGTGAATACATCGCCTTCAGTTAAAAATTTTCTATCTTCATCAAGGTTTTGCATTGCTTCTCTTAATGAACCGCAAACAGTCGGAAGTTTTTTTACTTCATCTTCCGATAAAGAGTATAAGTCATCATCAAAAGATTTACCTGGATCAATTTTATTTTTAATACCATCAAGACCAGCCATTAACATCGAAGCAAAAGTCAAATAGGGATTTCCCGCTGCGTCTGGAAATCTTATTTCACATCTTGCAGCTTTAGGATTCATTATTACAGGTATTCGACATGAAGCAGATCTATTTCTAGCAGAGTAAGCTAAAATAACCGGAGCTTCAAAACCTGGAATTAAACGCTTATAACTATTTGTTGTTGCGTTTGAAAATGCATTAATGGCTTTAGCGTGTTTTAATATTCCTCCGATGTAATACAAAGCCTCTTTAGAAAGACCCGCGTATTCTTTACCCATAAAAACTGGCGTGTTACCTTTCCAAATGGATTGGTGACAGTGCATTCCTGAGCCATTGTCACCTTTAACTGGCTTAGGCATGAATGTAGCTGTTTTTCCAAATGAGTGAGTGACCATTTGAACTGCATATTTGTAAAGCTGAACGTTATCGGCCATGTTAGTTAAAGTTCCAAAATACATACCAAGTTCATGTTGACTAGGTGCTACTTCGTGATGGTGTTTTTCAACCTTAACACCCATATCTTTCAAAGCTTTTAAGTATTCACCTCTCATATCTTGTGCGCTATCAACTGGCGGCACTGGAAAATAACCCCCTTTAACTCCTGGTCTGTGTCCCATGTTACCATTTTCATATTTTTTTCCTGTATTATAAGGTCCTTCTGAACTATCAATGCTAAAACTTGTTTCGTTCATATCGTTTTTAAATCTGACGTCATCAAAAACAAAAAATTCAGGCTCGGGTCCAAAATAAGATTTGTCACCAATCCCTGATTTTTTTAAATATGCTTCAGCTTTTTTTGCTGTACTTCTTGGATCTCTCTCGTAAGAATCTTTTTTAACTGCATCTAAAATATCACAAAAAATATTTACTGTTGTGTGGGAGTTAAATGGATCTATAATCGGTCTTTCTAAATCTGGTTTTAAAATCATGTCAGACTCGTTAATAGCTTTCCAACCAGCTATAGATGAGCCATCAAAAAAAACTCCATTTTCTAGCATATCCTCGTCAACAATAGTTGAGTCCATTGTTAAATGCTGAAGTTTCCCTTTTGGATCGGTGAATCTTAAGTCTACAAACTCGATCTGTTTGTCTTTAATTAGCTTTAAAACGTCTTTAGAACCCATTTATGTCTCCTTAAAAATTATGTTTAATTTAAAACTGATGAAACATATATAATGTAGTTTTCTTAAAGTATAATTAAATATAAATATCAGCTATGCATAATATACATAAATACAATCTGTACTTGAAATGAGAGAAGCTAATACAAAAGATCTTTTACTTTTAATATTACTATCAATTATTTGGGGTTCAGCTTTTTTTAACATCAAGATTGCAACTTACTCTTATGAACCTTTTACATTAGCTTTAGTGCGAGTTTTATTTGCCAGCGTTCCTTTGTTTTTACTGTGTAAGTTTAAAAAAATTAAAATTATGGCATTCAGCAATAATTGGTATTGGTATGCTCTAATTGGACTTTGTAATATAGCTATTCCATTTGTTTTAATCGCAATTGGAACTGCAAAAATTAATAGCTATTTAGCTGCAATTATGATGAGCACAACGCCTCTAAGCGGGTCAATACTTGCACATTTTTTTACAAAAGATGAAAAATTATCTTATATGAAGTCATTAGGAGTTCTAATTGGTTTTAGCGGAATTATTTTATTATTTTTTGACAAAGTGATCATCAATAGTGAAAATTATTTATATGTTCTTATAACAATTCTTGGATCGACATTTTATTGTATCGGAGGACTTTTAACTTTAAAAATTAAAAATAAAGTTAATGAGAACGTAACAACTTCTACAACTCTTTGGTCAGTTATTTTTTTATTTCCATTTTCAATATTATTTGAAACTCCTTGGAATGCTAGCCCGACAATAGAGTCGACTTTATCATTATTATACCTAGGTGTAGTTGCAACGGGGTTTGCTTGGTTAATAAGATTTAGAATATTAACTGTTAATGGTTTAGTATTTCAAACACAAGTTGCTTATTTAATACCGATATTTGGAATATTTTTTGGGTATTTTTTAATGAATGAAGTAATTACATGGAAAGTAATTGCTTCACTGGTTGTAATACTTATTGGAATTTATATATTTAAAAAAAATAACAGGGGTTTTGCAAGATAAATGGAAAGTAATCAAATAGAATTAAGTTTTTTATCAATTTTTACATTAGTTACTTTTTTTATATTTTTAACTATAAGCAAATATTCTTATAAAATAAAAAAAGGTATTCTACTAGACCAAGACTTTCTAAAACCCCAAGCATTTCATAAAGCAGCAACAGGAAGAGCCGGGGGGTTAGCTGGAGCCATCTCTTTAAATATTTTTTTTATTATTTATTATTTAATTTATTCAAAAATTTTATTTGAATACTTATTTTTATGTAATCTAATGTTTATAGTTGGTTTTTTAGATGATTTAAAAATAAAGATAAGTCCATCAAAAAGACTAGCATTAATGATAATTTTTTTATTTGCCTTAATATACAGTATTCCAATTAAAATTTTAAATATTGATATTCCATTTATAAACATACTATTGAATAATGAAATATTTTCATCTTTATTTGTTTTATTATGTTTTTTATTTATAATTAATGGAGCAAATTTAATAGATGGCTTTAACGGACTTCTCTCAATTAATTTAATAATTATTAATTCAATTTTATCTTACGTAAATTTAAATAGTGGAAATATTGAATTTACAATATTTATCATTGGACAGATAATTATCTTACTATCCTTCTTATTATTTAATTTTCCAAAAGCTAAAATATTCTTAGGTGATAGCGGAGCTTATTTGTTTGGATCTTTAACTGCTTTAAATGCAATTATAACTAATAATCTTAATCCAAATTATTCGTCATTTTTTTTCTGCATAATGCTATTTTACTTGTTTTTTGAAGTATTCTTTTCATTTTTTAGAAAAATTATTCAAAAAAAATCACCAATACATCCCGACAACAAACATCTTCATATGCTTACTTTTAAAAAAATTTCACTAATTTTTGGAAAAGATAAAGGAAATTATATTAATTCAATAATTATAAATTTCATTTACCTTTTATTGGTTCTGCCAGTTTTTTTATTTGCAAAAGATCCAATGATAGGTAGATATTGGTTTTTTTCTTTAATAATTATTTATTTAGTTATTTATTTAATACTTTATCATTTAACAAAAAATTAAATTGATATATAAAACAACGGTTATTAAATGGGCAAGTGGCGGAATTGGTATACGCGCTGGTCTTAGAAACCAGTGCCGCAAGGCTTAAGAGTTCGAGTCTCTTCTTGCCCACCATAAAATTATGAGAATAGAAGTTAAATCAAAAAAAGGTCTTAGAACAGTTTTATCAGTTATAGTTGATAAAAAAAGTATTCAGATTAAAATGGATGAAAAGCTTGACGAGCTTCAAAAAGAAGTTGCTTTAAAAGGATTCAGACCAGGTAAGGTTCCGCCAACAGTTATCAAAAGTCAATTTGGTAAAACTATTTACGGCGAGGTAGTTGATAAAATTTTAAGAGAAACTAGTTCTAAAGCAATAGATCAAAAAAAACTTAAAGTTGCAGGTCAACCAAAAATTGACCTTAAACAATTTGGAGAAGGAAAAGATTTAAACTATGAACTTCAAATTGATTGTTTGCCAGATGTATCCCTAAAAAGTTTTGATAAATTTAAAGCTACAGAATTTAAAGTAAAAATTGAGGATAAAGTCATAGATAAAAAACTAAAAGAAATAGCAGATCAAAATAAACAGTTTGTAGAAAAAGATGAAAAAGAAAAAGCTATTTTAGGCGATCAAGTTATTTTTGATTATTCCGCATCTATTGACTCAAATAAATTTGAAGGCAGCGAAGGTAAAGGGGTACAAATTGAATTAGGTAAAGATCTATTTTTAAAAGGTTTTGACAAGCAGTTAGTTGGAGTCAAAAAAGGTGAGAAAAAATTACTTGATGCTGTATTACCCGCCAATCATCCAAAAAAAGAATTAGCAAACAAAAAAACAAAATTTGAATGTACAATTTTAAATATAAAAAAATCAAAAGAAAGTAAAATTGATGATGATTTTGCTAAAATGATGGGAGCAAAAGATATTAAAGATTTAAAAACTTTAATCGAAAAACAAATATCAGGTCAATATTCCCAAGCATTAAACTCAATAACTAAAAAAGAAATTTTAGATCAAATAGAAAAGAATCATACAGTTGATTTGCCTCAAAATTTAATTGAACAGGAAATTTCAATTATGACAAAAAATCTTAAACTAGAGGACAAAGAAAAATATAAATCAAATAATGAAAAGTTGGCAAAATCCAGAATAAAATTAGGATTATTATTAAATGAATATGGCGAAAAAAATAATCTAAAAGTTTCAGATGATGAAGTAAGAGCTGAAATACAAAAACAAATAAAAGGAATGCCAGGGCAAGAAAAAATGATACTTGAGTATTATCAAAAGAATCCAAGTGCCTCCCAAAGTTTGAAAGGATCTATTTATGAAGAAAAAATTATTGAGCTAGTAAAATCAAAAATAAATCTTATTTCTAAAGAAATTAATACTAAGGAAGCAGAAAAAATAATTACTGAATTTAATAAAACTGATTCAAAGGAAACAAATATTACTGAAGCAAAACCAGCTGATAAAAACAAATCTAAATCAAAAAAAATTAGTAAAAAGTAACCAATAGTTGTATAAAGCAAATATGAGTCGAGAACTTGAAGAAAAAATGAATAGCCTAATTCCTATGGTTGTTGAACAAACAAGTAAAGGAGAAAGAGCTTATGATATTTATTCTAGGCTTTTAAAAGAGAGAATAGTTTTTCTAGTTGGCCCAGTTAATGATGCTGTAGCATCTCTAGTCACTGCACAATTATTATTTTTGGAGTCTGAAAATCCAAAAAAAGAAATAAACTTTTATATTAATAGTCCAGGTGGTTTAGTTACAGCAGGTTTAGGAATTTACGATACAATGCAATATATTAATTCACCTGTATCAACATTATGTATTGGCCAAGCTTCTTCTATGGGATCATTTCTTTTAGCTGCAGGTGAAAAAGGAAAAAGATATTCTCTTCCTAATTCAAGAATTATGGTTCATCAACCTTCAGCTGGATTTCAAGGACAAGCCACAGATATTCAAATTCATGCTAAAGAGATTTTATCATTAAAAGAAAGACTAAATAAAATTTATTCAAAACATACTGGAAAATCAGTAGATGAAATTTCCCAAGCTCTAGAGAGAGACAATTTTATGACTGCAGACGAAGCAAAAAAATTTGGCCTTATAGACTCTGTTGTAGAGAAACGAAAATAACACACAATATATAGTTAATTTTACAACTTGAACTTGCTAACCAATCAGCAGAGATTTATAATATTCATATTGATTCGTTATGACTGAAAAAAATAATAAAAATATTTTATATTGTTCTTTCTGCGGAAAAAGCCAGCACGAAGTTAGAAAACTTATAGCAGGTCCTACAGTTTTTATTTGCGATGAGTGCGTTGAGCTTTGTATGGATATTATTAAAGAAGAGAACAAAAGTTCATTGGTAAAACACCAAGATGGAGTTCCTTCACCTAAAGAAATTTGCAACGTTTTGGACGAATATGTAATAGGTCAAAAATTTGCTAAAGAAATTTTATCTGTTGCTGTTCACAATCATTATAAAAGATTAAACCATGAATCAAAAAATAATAAAGATATTGAATTATCAAAATCAAACATACTTCTTGTTGGACCTACAGGATGTGGAAAAACTTTACTTGCTCAAACTTTAGCAAGAATATTAGATGTTCCATTTACTATGGCGGATGCCACTACTTTAACGGAAGCAGGTTATGTGGGAGAAGATGTAGAAAATATTATTCTAAAATTATTACAAGCCGCAGATTACAATGTTGAAAAAGCTCAAAGAGGAATAGTTTATATAGATGAAGTTGATAAAATAAGTAGAAAATCTGAAAACCCATCTATTACAAGAGATGTTTCTGGCGAAGGTGTTCAGCAGGCACTATTAAAGATAATGGAAGGAACTGTTGCAAGCGTTCCACCACAAGGCGGAAGAAAACATCCTCAACAAGAGTTTTTACAAGTTGATACTACTAACATTTTATTTATATGTGGAGGTGCATTTGCAGGTTTAGATAAATTAGTTGATAGCAGAGGCAAGGGGAGCTCCATAGGTTTTGGAGCTAAAGTGAAAGATTTTAAAGAACAACCTCTATCCGAGATTATGAAAATGCTAGAACCAGAAGATTTAATAAAATATGGACTAATACCTGAGTTTATTGGAAGAATGCCAATAATAGCCACTTTAGATGATCTAGATGAAAAATCTTTAGTTAAAATTTTAAAAGAACCAAAAAATTCTTTGATTAAACAATATCAAAGATTATTTGAATTTGAAGAGGTAAAACTTGAATTTCAAGACGAGGCTATATTAGAAATAGCAAAAAAAGCAATTTCAAAAAAAACTGGAGCGAGAGGATTAAGATCTATACTTGAAAATATTTTACTAAAAACTATGTTTGAATTGCCAGATATGGATAATGTTATTAAAGTTACAGTTGATGGTGCAGCAGTAAAAGGAACTTCAGAGCCCATTGTCACATACGGCAAAAAATCATCAACATCAGTAGCTTAATTATGATTTGTTTCTTGAAATTATCGTATTAATAGCCATATTAAGCGTATGAAAACTTCATACTTAAAACCTCTATTGCCATTAAGGGACATAGTTATATTTCCGTCGATGGTGGTCCCACTGTTTGTAGGAAGAGAAAAATCCATCAAAGCTTTGCAAGAAGTTATGAGATCAGATAAATCAATTGTTTTAGTTACACAAAAAAATTCTGAAATTGACGATCCAAAAAGCAAAGATTTGTACCAGTATGGTTGCTTGAGCAAAGTACTACAGCTGTTAAAGCTTCCTGACGGTACTGTAAAAGTTTTAGTAGAAGGAGAAAAAAGAATTAAAATTTTGAAATATGATGACCAAAATAAAGTAGATCACTTAACTTGTGAGGTTGAAATTAAAGAGGATCAAAATGTTTCAAAAGATCTTGAGCCCCTAGCTCTAAGTTTAATAAAAAAATTTGATAGGTTACAAGTACTTAATAAGAAAGATTTTAACGAAGCTACAAGTAATCTTAAAAACCTAAGAGATCCTATCCAAATAGCCAATAACATTTCATCAAATCTTAATATTCAAATATTTGAAAAACAGGAGTTGTTAGAAATTATTGACATCAAAAAAAGATTGGAAAAAATTCATCAATTAATTGAGAAAGAAACAAGTGTACTTTCAGTTGAAAAAAAAATACGCGGAAGAGTAAAAAATCAAATGGAAAAAACTCAAAGAGAATACTATTTGAATGAACAGTTGAAAGCTATTCAAAAAGAACTTGGAGAAATTGATGAAGGTAAAGATGAGTTAGCATCTTTATCAACAGCAATATCAGATGCAAAAATGCCCAAGTTAGCAAAAGATAAATGTTTGTCGGAATTAAAAAAATTAAAATCTATGAGCCCTATGTCAGCAGAAGCAACAGTTGTAAGAAATTACCTTGACTGGATGACAGAACTACCTTGGTCAAATAAATCAAAAATAAATACTGATTTAAATAATGCTCAAAAAACTCTTGACGAAGATCACTATGGTTTAGAAAAAGTAAAAGAAAGAATTATTGAATTTTTAGCCGTGCAGAAAAGAATGCAAAAAATGAAAGGGCCTATTTTATGTTTAGTTGGCCCTCCCGGGGTAGGCAAAACATCTCTTGGAAAATCAATCGCAAAAGCAACTAATAGAAAGTTTATAAGAATATCATTGGGAGGAATTAGAGATGAAGCAGAAATTAGGGGTCATAGAAGAACCTACATAGGATCATTACCGGGCAAGATTATACAAATGATGAAAAAAGCTGGAACTAAAAATCCATTATTTTTGTTAGATGAAATAGATAAAGTAGGCAATGATTACAGAGGGGATCCATCATCAGCATTATTAGAAGCGTTAGACCCAGAACAAAACAAAGAATTTAATGATCATTACTTAGAGGTAGATTATGATTTATCAGATGTAATGTTTGTAACAACAGCAAACACTCTTAATATTTTGCCACCATTACTTGATAGGATGGAGGTAATAAGACTTTCTGGATATACAGAGGATGAAAAAGTCAATATTTCTCAAAAATATTTAATACCAAATCAAAGTAAAAATAACGGATTAAAAAAAGATGAGTGGAAAATTGATGAGGAAATAAACAGAAAAATAATTAGACATTACACGAGAGAGTCAGGTGTAAGAAATCTCGAGAGAGAGATTTCTAAAATCGCTAGAAAATTGGTTAAAAAAATAGACAATCATGAAAAAGTAAACTTCCCAATTAATGATAGAGATTTAAAAGAATTATTAGGTGTTCAGAAATTTAATTATGGGGAAATTGAAGAAGAAAATAGAATAGGGGTGGTAACAGGTTTAGCCTGGACAGAAGCTGGTGGTGAAATATTAAAAATTGAGTCTGTAGTTATGCCGGGTAAAGGAAAAATGCAAATTACAGGAAAGCTTGGAGAAGTAATGCAAGAGTCGGTAAAAGCTGCAAAATCTTATATTAGGTCAAAAAGCCTGGATTATGGAATTATCCCCCCAATTTTTGATAAAAAAGATTTTCATATTCATGTTCCTGAAGGCGCAACACCTAAAGACGGACCTTCAGCTGGAGTAGGAATGGTCACGTCAATTATTTCTGCAATTACAGAAATACCTGTAAATAAAAATGTTGCAATGACAGGTGAGATAACTTTAAGAGGGTTGGTGCTTCCAATTGGCGGTCTAAAAGAAAAATTATTAGCTGCACATAGAGCAGGAATTAAAAAAGTATTAATTCCAATAGAAAATAAAAAGGATTTAGTCGAGGTTCCAAAAACTGTTTTAGACTCAGTTGAAATTATTCCAGTAAAAAATGTTGATGAAGTTTTAAAAGTTGCTTTAACAAAACCCTTGAAAAGAGTTGAGTGGGTAGAAGTTGATCAGCTATCTAATAAAGAAAAGTCAAAAAAAGAATTAAGCACTCACTAATTTTTCAATTTAATCCAACCAGTCAGAGTATTTTTTTTGATTTGAAGAAATATATTCTGGCAAAAGATCAATATCGTAATTTTTTAGAATAGATTTTCCTGACCATTTATAACCTTTTTGATCTATATTATGATCATACATTACTCTTTTCTCTTCAATCAATTTTTTTAAATCTTTAATGCTTAATCCGCTTTCTTCATATTCATAGTGATGAGCAAAATTTAATAATTTTTTTTCAAGTTCTTCTGCTGTTCTTAAGCAAGTGAAATGCCAACCACCGTTTTTAATGAAGTATAAATTTGTATACTTTTTTTTTGAAAACAACGTATCCAATCTCCATTTAGGATAATTTTTCCCTTTGACATTTCTTAGCCACTGAGGAGTAATTAAGTTTTTTTTTCTAACTGCCTTAGTCCCTAACCAGGTATAATCTTGATAAAAAAGATTAAGCTTATAGTAAAACATCTTTTGTTCAAATATAATGATTTTGTTATTAATTTTTGATAAATCTATTTTGTTTAAATCAGGTATTTCATCCAAATCGCTAATTAAAATTAAATCATCATTCAACGCCTCTTCAATACCTCGAGAAAGATTTTCTCTTTGAAAATAATCCCTTGCCATTCCGTTTAAAATTAATTTCTCTCCCTTTTGTTCTTTTGTTTCACTGTCTAGAATTTTTAAAATGTTATCAGGTTGTTTATCTACAATTATATAAATTATTTTATCTTTGAATTTTTTGAATTTATTAATATCAAAATTTAATTTTTTTTTTGTACCGTTATGTGTATAGGTCGCTTCAGCTATTACGAATTTTTTTACAAATTTATTAAGGGTATTAAATCTTAAATCTAAGAGCAAATCTTCATCAAAATACATGAAGCAATCATATATATTCATGCTAATTGAGTTATAATAAAAAATAATATAAGTAAATATTAATAAATAAATCTATGAAAAAAAAAATCATTATAACCGGTGGCCTTGGTTACATAGGTACAGAGCTATGTAAGTTATATTCAGGTGTTAGCTGGCATCACAAGATTATTATAATAGACAACAGGTTTATTTCTGAAAGAGTTAATCAAATTCGAAATTGGAATATGGAATTTATCCAAGGAGATATTTTGGATAAAGAATTAGTAACTAAATATTGCAAGGACGCGAATATAGTTCATCACTTAGCTGGTATAACAACTGTTCCACGAACGAAAAGTGAATCATCAAATACCCAAGATGCTAAAATTAAAGAAGTGGGAGAAAAAGGAACTCAAAATATTTTAGATGCTATCAGTGATAAATGTAAAATTATATTTCCTTCGACCCATGTTGTTTATGAAGGAATCAATGAAGTAAAAAAAGAAATTAAAGAAAGCGAAGAAACTAAGCCAGTTTTATCTTACTCTACATCCAAAGCTATTAATGAGAAACAATTAAAAAATTCTGGAAAAAATTACATAATTTTAAGATTAGGATCAGTTTATGGATATTCAACAGACTCAATGAGAGTTGATATAATGCCTAACTTATTTTCAAAAATAACCTCTCAAGATGGAACTTTAAAGTTATTTGCTGGAGGAAGACAAATTAAAAGCTTAGTACCACTTATAGATGTTGCAAGATGTTTTAAATATATGGAGGAAAAAGAAGAAATTAAATCCGAGATATTTAATTTAACAAAGGATACAGTATCTGTAAAAGAAGTAGCGGAAATATGCAAAAAACATAATCCAAAAGTAACACTTAAAGAGACAAATGATGAAGTTCCAAATTTAGGTTTTTCTTTATCAAATAAAAAATTATTAAATACAGGCTTTGAATTTCTCTATAACTTAAATCAAAATATTAAAGAAATGATTCAAAAATGGTCTAAACAAGACTTAATCAAGGACTTGGAGCATGTAAAAAATGGAGAAAACTTGTTTGTTGATGAAAGGGGAGTAATTAGCAATCATGAATTAACGGAACCAATTAATTTAATTGGTATGATTGATTCAAAAAAAGGCACTATCAGAGCAAATCATTACCATCCGCAACAAGAACAAAAATGTTTATTTACAAAAGGACAAATCATAGAAATATTTCAAGATATTATTAATCCAAATGCTCCAAAAATTACTCAAGTTGTTAACGAAGGACAGTTGTCAATTATAAAACCTAATGTAGCCCACACAATGGTTTTTACCAAAGATACTACGTTTCTTAATCTTGTAAGAGGGGAAAGGAACCATGAAAATTATGGAATCACTCACACTATTAGACATTTGTTTGTAGACGAAAAAGAAAAAAATTTATTATTGGACTGTTATAAATTTGAATGCAGATGTTGCAGCAACATTGATCTTAAAAGAGTTGTTTCTTTAGGATACCAACCTTTAGCAAATAACTTGTTAGATAAAAAAAATGAAAAATGTGAGCTTTATCCTTTAGAGGTAAATTATTGTAATAAATGTCATAATTGCCAATTATCGGTCGCAGTAAATCCAAAAAAAATGTTCTCGAATTATCTTTATACTTCTTCAACATCAAAAGTTTTTAGAGACCACTTTGTTGAAGCAGCTAAAAAATACTCAAAAGAACTTAAGTTAAATAAAAAATCTTATGTAATTGATATTGGCAGCAATGATGGTGTTGCACTTAAACCATTTTTAGACTTAGGTTTTAAAAAAGTTTTAGGAATTGAACCCGCTAAAAATTTAGCTAAATTGGCAAATAAAAAAAAAATAAAAACTTTTAATGGTTTTTTAGAGAAAAAAAATATTAAAAAAATTAAAAATAATGCAGATTTAATTTTAGCATCAAATGTTTTTGCTCACTCAGATAAGCTTAAAGAGATGGCTCAATGTATGTTGAGTTTATTAAGCAGTAAAGGAACTATAATTATAGAAGTTCAATATTTGATGAACACATTAAAGGATTTGACTTTTGACAATATTTACCATGAACATTACAATTATTGGTCATTAACTTCCTTGGTTTACTTTTTTAACCAGCTTAATGCAAAAATATATAGATCTGAAAAAATAAACACGCACGGAGGCTCAATAAGAATTTATATTAAAAAAGATAAAAATGCTAAAATAGAAAAAAGTGTTAAAAATATGCTTAAAGAAGAAGAAAGATTTGGAATTAACCCTGCTTCAAAAAATAAATAAAAAATAACTAAACTTACCAAAAATTTGGAGAAAAAGTTTATGAGATAAGAAATAATGTTTTAGCAAATATAAAAAAATTAAAAGAAAATAAAAAACATATCATAGGTTTTGGTGCACCAGCTAAAGCTACTACAGCCTTGAATTTTTTTGGAATTTCAGAAGAAATAGATTTTATTGTTGAAGACAATAAATTAAAACATAACAAATTCATACCAGG
>JAOIST010000007.1 GCA_028222435.1 Candidatus Pelagibacter sp.
TTTCTAGATTAAGAGATTTAATTAATCATAATATAGACGCAAATTATTTTGGCAACCTTTATAAAATTAATAAAAAAGTTGCTATTAACTTATACAAAAGTTACTTAAGAACTTTATCTAATCATCTTAAAAAATTAGGAATTAATATTAACACCATTCCGGTACTTGATATTTTAAGAAAAAATACAAATTCTGTTATTGGTAATAGAAGTTTTTCTGATAACAAGAAAATTGTAAAAGAATTAGGAAAAATAACTATTAAAGAACTATATGATAAAAAGATTATTGCAATTATTAAACATATTCCTGGACACGGTTGTTCGAATAAAGATAGTCATTTAGACACTCCAAAGGTAAATTTAAGTGAAAAAATTTTAAATAATATTGACTTTTATCCGTTTAAATCTTCAGCAGCTAAATTAGCAATGACAGCACATATACTCTATACAAATATTGATTCTAAAAATATTTCAACTTTTTCAAAAAAATTAATAAAAGAAATAATAAGAAAAAAAATTGGTTATAAGGGGATTTTAATGTCAGATGATATTTCAATGAAAGCTTTAAAGTATGATTTAATCACCAATGCAAAAAAATCACTGTCGGCAGGTTGTAATTTAGTCTTGTATTGTGCAGGAAATATCAAAGACAACTTTAAATTGATCAAGTCAGTTCCTTATATTGATAAATTTACTATAAAAAAAACATCAGAAATTTATAAAATTTTAGGGTAAAATTATTAATGGAATCAAATAATTTAAATCAAATATCCATTAACATACCTAACTACAATGGACCTTTAGAGGTGTTATTAGATTTAGCTAAATCTCAAAAAGTGGATCTAGCAGAAATATCTATTACTCAACTTGCCGATCAATTTTTAGAATATATAAAAGGCAATAAAAACCTAAACTTAGAAAAAGCTTCTGAATTCTTACTTATGGCTACATGGTTAGCATATTTAAAATCTAAGTTATTACTTCCAGAAGATGATGAAGATGATTTTAAAGCATTAGAAGTCGCTGAAAAATTAAAATTACAATTAAAAAAACTTGAATTAATAAGAATTTTATCAGATCAAATGTTACAAAAAAAAAGACTAGGAGTTGATATTTTTACAAGAGGAATTAAAGGAGGGATTAGATCAATTAATACTCCTGTTTATGATGTTTCACTTTACGAATTGTTAAAAACTTATTCTAGCATACAAATGCAAAAATCTTTTAATAATATTAGCATACCAAAACTTCCAGTATTCTCCACAGAAGAAGGTATAAAACATATAAAAAACAATTTAGAAAAAATTATTGATTGGAAAAATATTTATGAATTAATACCAAAATTTTATTTAAAGAACAAGATGAAAAGAACTGGCATCACTGGTATTTTTGCAGCTAGTTTAGAACTTACTAAAGAAGGTATAACTAAAGTTTCTCAAAAGAAACAATTTGATAATATGATGATTAAAAAATCTTAGCATGCCAAATAAAAAAAAAAATAATGTTATAAATTTTCCAAAAACACCGTCTAAATTAGAAAGAAAAGTTGAAGCAATTTTATTTGCTGCTTCAGAACCACTTGATCTTAAAACAATAGAAAAAAGACTTCAAACCGAAACAAACATAAAGAAAGTTTTAGAAAATATTAAAGAAATTTACAAAAATAGAGGCATCAACTTAGTTTGCATAAAAAATAAGTGGTCATTTAGAACAGCAGAGGATTTATCAAAATTGATGGCTCTTCAAAAATCAACACAAAAGAAACTCTCCAAAGCTACAATAGAAACACTTTCTATAATCGTTTACCATCAACCTGTAACAAGATCGGAAATAGAGGAAATAAGAGGTGTCTCTTTCGCAGCAAATACTTTGGAAACTCTTCTTGAACTTAATTGGGTAAGACCAGCTGGCAGGAAAGACGTTCCCGGTAAGCCAATACAGTATGCTACAACAGAAGATTTTTTAAATCATTTCAATATTCAAAAATTATCAGATTTACCAACTATTGATGAGCTAGGTTTAGCTGGCCTTATTGACACATCAAGTATCGATAGATCAATTTTTGGAACTGGTAAATTTTTTAAAGAACAGTCAATTGAAGAAAAGAAAAATGATATTTACAAGAATATTGATGAAGCAATAAAAAAAGCTCCCGAAGAAGAAAAATAATCATATTCATTTGCTCTAAATTATTGTATATAATTTAATTATGGGAAACATTGGGTGGACTGGAATAATAATAATTGCAATTTTAGTGGTGATCCTTTTCGGTAAGGGTAAAATATCAAGCATCATGGGTGATCTTGCTAAAGGAATTAAAAGTTTCAAAAAAGGTATGTCAGACGACAATACTTCAGAAAAAGACAGTTCTAACAATAGTTCAGATAACTCTAATTCTGATAATAAATAATCTAATATGCCTCAAATTGGTTGGTTAGAGATTTTAGCAATAGTAATTATTGCTATTATAGTTTTAGGTCCAAAAGAATTTCCTATTGCTTTAAAAAAAATTGGATCGTATTTTGGTAAATTAAAGAATACCTTAAACAACTTTCAACGTGAAGTTAACTCAGTAACAGACAAAATTAATATTGAGAAAGATATTATTGATCAAAAAGATATCAATAAAAAAAAAATAGAAAAAGATAATGAGTGATAATAATTCATTTACAAGTCACTTTATTGAGTTACGTTCAAGATTAATAAAATCAATAATATTTATTTTTATAGTATTTGTTATTTCCTATACATTCGCAGACCATATTTATTCTTTCTTGGTAAATCCTTATGCTGAAGCTGTCAAAAATGATATAACACAAAGACGATTGATTTTTACTGCTTTACATGAGACTTTCATTACTTATTTAAAAGTAGCTTTTTTCGCAGCAATTTTTTTGGGAAGTCCAGTTTTGTTAATTCAAATTTATAAATTTATTGCACCAGGATTATACAAAAATGAAAAAAAAGCTTTGCTACCATATTTAATTTTCACACCCATACTTTTTTTATTTGGAGGTATGCTTGTCTACTATTTGGTTATGCCTTTAGCAATTAAGTTTTTTTTATCTTTTGAAACTATGGGTTCTAACACAAGTTTACCAATTCAATTAGAAGCAAAAGTTAATGAATATTTATCTTTAATAATGAGATTAATATTTGCTTTTGGTATAAGTTTTCAATTACCAATATTACTTAATTTATTAGCTAGAATTGGTGTTGTTAATTCAGAATATTTAAAAAAAACAAGAAGGTATGTAATAGTAATTATTTTTACGTTAGCAGCAATTTTAACACCTCCAGACCCAATTACACAAGTTGGTCTAGCAATACCACTTTTATTACTTTATGAGTTATCTATAATAACAGTAAGATTCACTGAAAAAAAAAATAATGATGAGAACATAAAAGATGCTTAATTTAAAAGATTTAAGAAATAACCTAAAAGTTTTTAAAAAAAAATTTAAAGAAAGAAACGTTGAATTTGATGTAGATAATTTCATTAAAAAAGACACATTTAACAGAGATTTAATTATTAAAAAAGAAAAATTAGAACAAGAAAAAAAAATTTTATCTAAATCTAAAGATAAAGCAACTTTTATAAAATCAAAAAAAATTTCAGAAGAGATTTCAATTCTTACAAAACAACAAAATAATAGTCAGAGAGATTTGAATAATATTCTTTACTCTCTTCCAAATATAGCGCTAGATGACGTCCCAATAGGAAAAGACGAATCTTTTAATAAATTAATAAAAAAAGTAGGAAATATTAAAGATCATAACTTTAAAGTTAAATCTCATGTTGAGCTAGGTGCTAAAAATAATGGTATAGATTTTGAGACATCGATTAAATTATCTGGTTCTAGATTTGTAGTTTTAAAAGAAAAATTCGCTATGCTTGAAAGAGCGCTAATAAATTTCATGTTAGACATTCATGTAAATGAATTTAAATATTTAGAAATTTCACCACCTCTAATTGTTAATGAAGATGTCATGTTCGGAACTGGACAGCTTCCTAAATTTGAAGATGACCAGTTTGAAATAAAATTTGATAATTCTGAACAAAGAAAATTTTTAATACCAACAGCTGAAGTAGTTTTAACTAATCTAGTAAGAAAATCAGTAGTTGAAAAAAAAGATCTACCAAAGAGATTTGTTGCTTCCACCCCTTGTTTTAGAAAAGAAGCAGGGAGTTACGGTAAAGATACTAAAGGAATGATCAGACAGCATCAATTTTACAAAGTTGAGCTTGTTAGCATCGTTGAACATAACAAATGTTCTGATGAATTAGATCGTATGTTAAATTGTGCTGAGAGTATCTTGATCAAATTAGAAATACCTTATCAAGTAATTTTACTTTCAACTGGTGATATGGGTTTTAGCGCTGAAAAAACTTATGATTTAGAGGCCTGGATACCATCAGAAAAAAAATATAGAGAAATTTCTAGTTGCTCTTCATGTGGAACCTTTCAAGCGAGGAGAATGAGTGCAAAATATAAAACTAATAGCGGAAACGAATTTGTAGGTACTCTTAATGGATCAGGCCTTGCAGTAGGAAGACTTATGATAGCATTAATGGAAAATAATCAAAATGAAGACGGATCAATCACAATTCCAAATGTTTTAAAAAAATACATGAATAATCAAGATAAAATTTAATTATAATTTGCTTGTTTATCTAAAGTTTTTCATATAATTCTTTTCTCATGAGTGGACAAGGAATAGCACAATTTATCCCCCTAATTTTAATTTTTATCATCTTTTATTTCTTTTTAATAAGACCTCAGCAAAAAAGAGTTAAGGACCATAAAGTTATGGTAGAGTCTCTAAAAAGAGGCGATGAAGTAATTACATCTGGAGGCATTATAGGTATAGTAGATCGTGTAATGGAGGATGATAGAATAGAAGTTACTATTAGTGAAAATACAAAAGTTCAGGTTATCAGATCCACAATCACAAGTTTATTAAAAAAAGAAGAAATTAAAAAATAATTCTTTTTCGTGTTAAATTTTTCTAAGATAAATATTTTAACAATCTATCTTTTATTTTTCATAATATCTATTTTTTCATTATTAAATTTTCAAAATAAGGAAAATCTTTTAATAGAAAAAAAAATTAATCTAGGATTAGATCTCCAAGGTGGATCCTATCTATTGTTAGAAATAAATTCTGACAGCTTAATTGAAGAAAAAATTCAATCAAAAGTTATACCTATAAAAAAACTTTTGAAAGATAATGGTATCAATTATAATGATTTCAAAATAATCAATAAAAATTTATCTCTTACATTAGATAACATAAATAAATTTGATTTATTATTTTATTCAAGAAAAGATAATTTAGTTAATCCGTATATAGATAACTATAGGTCTTATGAATTAGAATATAAAAAAATTAACAATCAAAAAATAGAAATTTCTTTTTCAAAGTTTGGACTTCTAACAATAAATAATTCTGCCTTAAAACAATCGATAGAAATTGTACGAAGAAGAATTGATGATGTTGGAACTAAAGAACCAACAATACTTCAAAGAGGTGAAAAAAGAATATTAGTTGAATTACCTGGTCTAAAAGATCCAGAGAGAATAAAAGCACTTTTAGGTAAAACTGCACAATTAAATTTTAGACTTGTTTCTGAAAATAATAATGAGTTTGGAGTAGAAGAACTTATTTCAGAAAATGGTGAAAAATTAAATATAAGTAAAAGAATTATTATGAGTGGTGAAAATTTGATTGATGCCCAACCTAGTATTCAAAATCAAAATAATGAGCCTACAGTTTCATTTACTTTAGATAGGGTAGGATCGCAGAAGTTTGGGAGAGCAACTACTGACAATGTTGGAAAAAGATTAGCTATAGTCTTAGATGGTAAAATTGTAAGCGCTCCAAATATTAATGAGCCTATTACATCAGGTAATGGAATGATCTCTGGTAACTTTACTTTTCAAGAAGCCACTGATCTATCATTGTTGTTAAGATCAGGAGCTTTACCGACTCCTTTACTGGTAGTTGAAGAAAGAACAGTAGGACCTGACCTTGGAGAAGACTCTATTAAATCTGGTATGATATCACTAATTGTAGGTTTTATTTTGGTAATTGCATTCATGTTGTATAAATATCGTGTATTTGGTTTGATAGCTAATGCAGCATTAGTTGCAAACTTATTAATGTTAGTTGGTGTTCTTACAATTTTAGAGGCAACACTGACTTTACCGGGAATAGCCGGTATTATATTGACAGTTGGAATGGCTGTTGATGCTAACGTTTTAATATTTGAAAGAATTCGAGAAGAATTAAAAACAGAAAAATCTATAATCCACGCTTTTGATACTGGGTACACTAGAGCAAAAATAACAGTTTTAGACGCAAATATTACAACTTTAATTGCCGCTGTAATATTGTTTGCTTTTGGTTCAGGCCCTGTAAAAGGTTTTGCAATTACCTTAGGTATAGGAATAGTAACCACACTTTTTACAGCCTATTTTTTAGCACGTCATCTTACATCTTTAATTGTTTTAAACACCAAGAATAAAGAGATTAAAATTTAATGACTAACTTCAATTTTTCATCAAAATTTAAATATGCAAATATTTTATCTCTAATTTTATTTACTTTAAGTGTTATCTTGATTTTTTTTAAAGGTTTAAATTACGGTATTGATTTTAAAGGCGGCACACTTATTGAGCTAAGATCTAATAATATAGAAGTTACATCAATTAGAGATGCTCTAAAAAATATGGATTTGGGAGATGTCAATGTCAAGAAATTTGGTAAAGAAGGAGATTTTTTAATTAAAGTTGAACAAAAAGAAGATAATAATAAATTAATACCAGAAATTAAAAAAAATCTTTCTGAAAGTTTAAACTCAGAGGTAAACTTTAGAAGGGTAGAAAATGTTGGACCAAAAGTTAGTGCTGAACTTCTTAAATCAGGAATTATAGCTATATCTTTATCCTTAGCTGCTATGCTTTTTTATATTTGGGTCAGATTTGAATGGCAGTTTAGTATCGGATCAATTGTTGCTTTATTTCATGATGTCATAATAACACTTGGAATTTTTTCACTTTTATCTTTGGAAATAAATCTATCAATAATAGCATCGGTTCTTACAATTGTAGGTTACTCTATGAATGATACAGTTGTTATATACGACAGAATTAGAGAAAATCTTGGTAAATATCACAAATTGGATATCAGCAATATTGCTAATCTATCTATAAATGAAACTCTTTCTCGAACTATAATAACTTCAGTTACTACATTGCTAGCTTTATTTTCTATATTTATTTTAGGAGGAGAAATTTTAAGAGGATTTTCTTTCGCTATGATTTTAGGTGTTTTAATTGGGACGTATTCCTCAATATTTGTTGCTTCACCAATATTAAAATTTTTTAAAGTAAGTTATAAAACTTTAGAAAAAGAAGAAGAAAAAATAGTTCCTTAATAAAGATTTTGAGCAGCTACCATTGTTAACAGCATTGGCAGGGAAAGAAGTGTGTTTGTTCTGGAAAATAACATTGCTGTTTTAGCTGATGCAGCTTTTTCCTCAGGTGTACATTCAACAATACCTAGAGCTTTCTTTTGATTTGGCCAAATAACAAACCAAACATTATAAGCCATTATCAATCCTAGCCACATTCCAATTCCTATAGCTGTATTTTTTCCCCCAGTACCATCAAAACCTAATATCATAGCACTATGAACGTATCCATTTATCCATGCTAAAATTAACCCCGACAAAACTGTAAATGCAGCAGCCCATCTAAAATAAAATAGCGCAGCCGGCGCAATTACTTTTCCTATTGCAGGTTTTTGCTCATCTGGGATCTTTGACATATTCGGTATTTGAACAAAATTAAAATACCATAATAAACCAATCCACATTATTGCAACAATTACATGAATGTATCTAAATAACCAGCTCCAAAAAATAGTATCAAAAGAAAATCCGTCACCAAAATAATGTAATCCTAAAAATAATAAAATAGCTAAACCTAGTGATAAATGAATGGTTTTAGGTAAAGATTGTAAGATACTTGTCATGATTCTCTTATAACACAATTTAGTGTATCAGGCAGTTTTTTTCATAGAGTTATTACCCATTATTTCTTTGATAAATTTACCTGTATAACTCTCTTTTACTTCAGATACTTTTTCAGGAGTACCTTCTGCAATAATTTTTCCTCCATTAACACCACCTTCAGGACCCATATCGATGATGTGATCAGCGGTTTTAATAACATCTAAATTATGTTCAATTACAACAACTGTATTACCGGTATTTGCAAACGCCTGAAGTATTTCTAGCAATTTTTTGATGTCATGTGAGTGTAAACCTGTTGTTGGTTCATCAAGTATATAAAGAGTTCTCCCAGTAGGTCTTTTAGATAATTCTTTTGCAAGCTTTATTCTTTGAGCTTCTCCACCAGATAATGTTGTCGCTTGTTGACCTATTTTCATATAACCAAGCCCAACATGTTTAAGAGTGATTAATTTTGATCTAATAGTTTGTATATTCTCAAAAAAAACACAGCCCTCATCAACAGTCATATCAAGAACATCTGCGATATTTTTATTTTTAAAACGTATTTCTAATGTTTCTCTATTATATCTAGCTCCTTTACACGTATCACAAGGAATAAAAACATCGGGCAGAAAATGCATTTCATAAGTTATTACACCGTCTCCTTCACACGTTTCACATCTTCCACCTTTAACATTGAAAGAGTATCTCCCAACTTTATAACCTCGCGCTTTGGACTCTGGTAAACTAGCAAACCATTCTCTAATAGGTCCAAATGCACCTGTATAAGTTGCTGGGTTTGACCTAGGAGTTCTACCTATCGGAGATTGATCTATGTCTATAATTTTATCTATCAATTCTGTGCCTTTAAAACCTGTAAAAGCTTTTGGTACTTTTCTACTTTTGTTTTTATTGAGCATTAAATTAAAAGCATTATACAATGTGTGTAAAATTAAAGTTGATTTTCCGCTTCCAGAGACTCCAGTAACACAAGTAAACGTGCCAACTGGTATTTTTAAATTAACTTTTTTTAAATTATTTCCGCTTGCTCCACTTATTTCAATAAACCTTCCATTTTTTGCTAATCTTCTTTTCTTTGGAACCGCAATAAATTTTTTTCCAGATAAATAATCACCCGTTATGCTTTCAGGATTAGAAATAATTTGGTTAACAGTCCCTTCAGCCACAATTTGTCCACCATTTAATCCAGCTTCTGGACCAATATCAATAATATGATCTGAGTTTTCCATAGTTTCAATATCATGTTCAACAACTATTACGGTATTACCTAAGTCTCTTAATTTTTTTAAAGCTGTAATTAATTTTTTATTATCTCTTTGGTGCAAACCAATCGACGGTTCATCTAATACATATAATACTCCAGTTAAGCCTGATCCTATTTGAGATGCTAATCTTATTCTCTGAGCTTCGCCTCCAGACAAAGTTCCAGACTCTCTAGAAAGAGTTAAATAATTTAATCCTACATTTAATAAGAAATTTAATCTTTCATTAATTTCTTTTAAAATATGTTGAGCAATTTTGTTTTCTCGTTCAGTTAAAACATTTTGTAAACTTTCAAACCATTTTTGCGCATCATCGATAGATTTATCTGTAACTTCACTTATATTTAAAGAGTTTATTTTTACGCAAAGTGCTTCATCTTTTAATCTCATTCCTTTACATTTTTCACAATTTGTCTCACTTTGATATTGTGATATTTCTTCTCTTTTCCATTCACTATCTGTTTCTAAATAACGTCTTTCAAGATTATTAACTACACCTTCAAAAGCTTTTTTAGTCGTGTAAGCTTCATATCCATCATCATAAGAAAACTTAATTTCTTCATCATCAGATCCATATAAAATAATTTCTTGTAATTTTTTTGGTATTTTTTTCCATGGATCGGACATGGATATTTTATAGTGTTTTGCAATGGAAGCTAATGTCTGCGCGTAATATAAAGAGGTTGATTTAGCCCATGGTTCAACAACCCCATCTTGTAAGCTTTTTTTTGGGTCTGAAATGACTAAATTTGGATCTACATTTAAATTATGTCCTATTCCCTCACACTCTTCACATGCTCCATATGGAGAATTAAAAGAAAACAATCTTGGTTCTATTTCTTCAATTGTAAATCCACTTTCAGGGCAAGAAAATTTAGATGAAAAAGTTATACTTTCACGCTTTCTAAATTTTTTTGGTAGTGTTTCGTTTTCATATTCAACAACCAATAATCCATTAGAAAGATTTACAGCAGTTTCAACACTATCTGCTAATCTATTACCTAAATTAGAATTAAGAATAACTCTGTCAACAATTATGGAAATTTCGTGTTTAATTTTTTTATTTAAATTTGGAAATTCATCGATATTTAAATAATCTCCATCGACTTTTATTTTAGTAAATCCTCTTTTTTTATAATTCAGTATTTCTTTTTTATATTCACCTTTTCTCCCCCTAACTATTGGAGCAAGTAAATAGATCGTGCTATCGTTAGGTAACTTTTTAATTTTATCAACCATTTCACTGATAGGTTGTGATACAATAGGCTTGCCCGTAAATGGAGAGTAAGGGATACCAACTCTTGCAAATAACACCCTCATATAGTCGTAAATCTCAGTTACCGTAGCAACAGTTGACCTTGGATTTTTTGACGTATTTTTTTGTTCTATAGATATAGCAGGACTTAAACCTTCAATTAAATCCACTTTAGGTTTTTTCATCTTATCAAGGAACTGTCTGGCGTAAGAAGATAGGCTTTCAACATATCTACGCTGACCTTCAGCATAAATTGTATCAAATGCTAAAGATGATTTTCCTGAGCCTGATAGGCCAGTTATGACGACAAGTTTCTCCTTTGGTATCTCAAGAGAAACATTTTTCAGGTTGTGTTCTTTAGCGCCTTTTACAACGATTTTTTTCAACATATTTTTTTTTTAGAATAACATACAGCTTATATTTATTGACCAATTATGATATAAAATATTAGTTTATAAATAAATAATCAAAATTTATTCAAAATATTATGGCTGGAAGTTTAAATAAAGTACAATTAATAGGTCGTTTAGGCGCAGACCCTGAGATAAAGCAAATGGTCAACGGCAAAAGCGTTGCTAGATTAAGCATTGCCACAAGCCAAAGTTGGAAAGATAAATCTAGTGGTGAAAGAAAAGAAAAAACTGAGTGGCATAGAGTAGTAATTTTTAATGAGGGTTTAGTTAATGTTGTTCAACAATACGTTAAAAAAGGTGCGAACGTTTACGTCGAAGGACAACTAAGCACTAGAAAATGGAAAGACGATTCTACTGGTCAAGATAAATATTCAACCGAGATTGTTCTTCAAGGATATAATTCTAGTTTAACAATGCTGGATAGCAGAGGAACAAATAACAATTCTAATCTTGTATCTGAAAATAAAAGCACATTACCAAATGATAATCTAAGTCAAGATAATTCTGATTTAGATGATGAAATTCCTTTTTAATATTTAATGGAAAAAAATACTGTAACGATCGATAAATCATACAAACCTATTTTTGTACAGGATGAGATGAGCTCATCTTATTTATCTTATGCAATGAGTGTGATTGTCAGTAGAGCTCTTCCAGATGTTAGAGATGGATTAAAACCAGTTCACAGAAGAATAATATACGCAATGTACAAAGGAGGATATGATTGGTCAAAACCTTTTAGAAAATCAGCACGTATAGTAGGGGATGTGATTGGTAAATACCATCCTCACGGAGATCAATCAGTTTATGATGCTTTAGTAAGACTTGTTCAAGATTTTTCTATGAGCGTTCCTTTGATATCAGGACAAGGCAATTTTGGATCTATTGATGGAGATCCGCCGGCTGCAATGAGATACACAGAAACAAAATTAGGCAAGATTTCACAATATTTAACAGAAGATTTAGAAAAAAATACTGTTTTATACCGTAATAATTATGATGAAACTGAAAAAGAACCTGAAGTATTACCTTCGCAATATCCAAATATTTTAGTTAACGGTGCAGGAGGTATTGCTGTTGGAATGGCCACAAGTATACCACCGCATAACTTGGGTGAAATAATCGACGGGACTATTGCTTATATAAATAATAAAGACATAACAATTGGACAGTTAATGAAACACGTACCAGGGCCAGACTTTCCAACTGGAGGAATAATTATAGGAAAAGATATAATTAAACAGGGCTATAATAAAGGAAGAGGCTCATTCAAAATTAGAGGTGAAATTGATTTAGAGGAAACTAAAGGCAGTAGAGAGAAATTAATAATAAAATCAATTCCTTATCAAGTTAATAAATCTTTATTAATAGAAAAAATTGCACAGTTGGTAAGAGATAAAAAGATTGAAGGTATAAGAGACATCAGAGATGAATCTAATAGAGAGGGAATACGAGTAGTTATAGAATTAAGAAAAGGAATTGAACCTGAAACAATAAGAAGGCAATTATATAAATTAACCAATATAGAAAGTTCTTTTGGTTTTAACACTTTAGCAATTGTTAACAACAAGCCAAAAATTTTAAATTTAAAAGAATTTATTTCTGAGTTTTTAAAATTTAGAGAAGATACTGTTATAAAAAGAGTTAAATTTGATTTAAAAAAAGCAGAGGAGCGAGCTCATATTTTGATTGGCTTGGCCACTGCTGTTGAAAATATTGATGAAATAATAAAGATTATAAAAAACTCAAAAGACACAGAAATTGCAAAGAAAAATTTATTATCAAAAAAATGGAAAATTAAGAAAAGTATAAAATTAATTTCTTTAATTGAAAAGAAAAAAAATATTACAACCTACTCTTTATCAATAGAACAAGTTAATGCTATTTTAGAGTTAAGATTACAAAAACTAACAGCTTATGGAATTAGTGAAATAGAAAGTGAAATAAACAAGTTAGCCGAATTAATAATTGAATATAATAAGATAATTAATTCTAAAAAAGAATTATATAAATTAATCACTAAAGAACTGGAAAATATAAAAGATAAATTCTCTTCACCTAGAAAAACAAAAATTATCGATGCAGTACTTAATTACAATATAGAAGAAACCATACAAAAAGAATCTGTTGTTATTAGCATCACGAATCAAGGTTATATAAAAAGAAGCCCATTAAGCTTCTTGAAGGCTCAAAAAAGAGGTGGAAAAGGTAAATCTGGCATTTCAACCAGAGATGAAGATTTTGTTGTTCAAATATTTACTGCTAATACGCATACACCAGTTTTATTTTTTTCAACGCAAGGACTAGTTTATAAAATTAAGGCACATAAAATTCCAGAAGGAACTTCAATTGCAAAAGGGAAATCGATATTTAATATTCTCACTTTAAAAAGCCATCATTCCATAAGTTCTATTATGCCGCTGCCAGAGGATGAAGCAGAATGGAAAAAATTAATGATTGTTTTTGCTACATCAAAAGGGAATGTAAGAAAAAATACTTTAGAAGATTTTGTTAGTATAAATAATAGTGGAAAAATTGCGATGAAACTTGATCAAGACGATAAAATAATTGGTGTAAAAATTTGTAAAGATGATCAAGATATTTTATTAAGCACTCACTATGGAAAATGTATAAGATTTAAGTCAAAAAAATTAAGATTGTTTAAAGGAAGATCATCAAAAGGGATTAAAGGAATACAATTAAACGATAAAGATAAAGTAATATCATTATCGATTTTAGATAACACGAATATAGATTTTAAAACTACTAATAAAGATAAAAAAATTAAGAGTGGAATTAATAAATTTATTTTATCAGTTACTGAAAATGGATATGGAAAAAGATCATCATTTTTAGATTACAGAGTAACAAATAGAGGAGGAAAGGGAATAATTGGGATTATTAATTCTCCAAGAAACGGAAATATTTCATCTTCACTAGTAGTGAACGAAACCGATGAAATTATTTTATCTACAGATAAAGGTAGTATTATGCGATGTGCAGTAAAAGAGATTAGAGTAGCAGGCCGTAATACCCAAGGTGTTAGAATTAAAAAGCTATCAGGTAGTGAAAAAGTTGTTTCTGTAATTAAAATAGAGGATAATATAGTTTAAAAATGAAAACAGCCATTTATCCAGGCACTTTTGATCCTATTACTCATGGACACATAGACGTTATAAAAAAATCCCTGAACATTTTTGATAGAGTAATTGTAGCAACAACAGATAATATTAATAAAAATTATCATTTTTCAACAGGAGATAGATTAAATATTATAAACAATTCACTATTTAAGGACTTAAAGCTTAATAAAAAGAAAATAAAAGTTATTCCATTTGATAATCTCACAATAGATTTATGTAAAAAATTTAATGCAGGCACAATTATAAGAGGATTGAGAGCAGTTTCTGATTTTGAATATGAATTTCAATTAGCTGGTATGAATAAAAAACTTAATTCAAAGATTGAAACTATGTTTTTAATGTCAGATGTTGAAAATCAAATTATTTCGTCTAAATTTGTTAAAGAAATTGCAAATTTAGGTGGTAATATAGATAGGTTTGTAACTAAATCGACAGCTAAAGAACTCAAAAATAAACTTTAATGAAAAAAATTATCTATTTATTTATACTTTTTTTTAGTTTAGAAACTATCAGCTTATTAGCACAAGATAATATTATGATATTAAAATTAACTTACGGTGATGTTGAAATAGAGCTTTATCCTGAAAAAGCACCTAATCACGTAAAAAGATTTAAAGAATTAGCCGCAAGCGGGAAATATGACGGAGTTGTTTTTCATAGAGTTATAGATGGTTTTATGGCGCAAACGGGAGACGTTAAATTTGGTAATTCTAACAATTCAGATTTTAACTTATCACTAGCTGGAACAGGCGGTTCAGATTTACCAAATTTGAAAGCTGAATTTACTGATATAGCCCATACAAGAGGAATACTTTCAGCCGCAAGATCTGCAGACCCTGATAGTGCAAATAGTCAATTTTTTATTTGTTTTGAGTCCGCTCCTCATTTAGATAGACAGTACTCTGCGTTTGGGAAAGTAATCAAAGGTATGGAATTTATAGACATGATTAAAAAAGGAGATCCAGGTAGTGGATCAGTAGCAAGTCCAGATAAGATAATATCACTTAGATCAAAATAATCTAAAATGCCTGTAACGGAATTTTCTTTTGAGTTAATCACTCAAGATGGTAGAGCTCGGTTAGGTAAAATATATACACCACGAGGTGTTATCGATACACCAGCTTTTATGCCTGTTGGCACTCAAGGGACAATTAAAGGAGTCTTTACAGATGATATTTTAAAAACTAACACTCAAATTATTTTAGGCAACACTTATCATTTATTACTTAGACCTGGGATTGAAATATTAAATAATTTTAATGGTCTTCATAATTATATGAATTGGGAAAAACCTATATTAACTGACTCTGGCGGTTATCAAATAATGTCCTTATCAAAATTTAACAAAATAGATTTAGAAATTGGAGCTATTTTTAGCTCTCATCTAGATGGAAAAAAAATAATTTTAAGTCCAGAAAAAAGTATACAAGTTCAGAAATCTATTAATTCCGATATAATTATGGTTCTAGACGAATGTCCGAAATTAACTAAAGATAAAAAAATTTTATCTAATGCTATAAATGTATCAACTCACTGGGCTAAACGAAGTAAAATAGAATTTGGAAACAATAAATCAAAGGCTCTTTTTGGAATAGCTCAAGGAGGATTATATAAAGATTTAAGAGTCGAAAGCATAGAAAAATTAATTGAAATTGATTTTAGCGGTTATGCAATGGGTGGTCTAGCTGTTGGTGAAAAGCAAGATGACATGTTTGCCATTTTAAATGAAACAACAGATTATCTACCTAAAAAAAAACCAAGATATCTTATGGGTGTTGGCACTCCTTCTGATATATTAGGATCAGTTAATGAAGGTATTGACATGTTTGATTGTGTTATGCCGACTAGATCAGGAAGGACTGGTTTAGCTTTTACATGGGATGGAAAAGTTAATTTGAAAAATTCCAAGTATCAAAATGATAAATCACCTTTAGATGATAAATGTGAAATTAGGGAACTGAATAAATACTCAAAAAGTTATTTAAATCATTTAATTAAATCTAATGAAATGATGGCTTCAATGCTCATTTCTTTACATAATATTTATTTTTACCAACAATTTATGCGCGAAATTCGGAAAAGTATAAAAAATGGAACCTTTCAAATGTTTTACAAAAAATACATAAATTTGTTTGATTAATTATTTGAAATTTATTTAATAAGTATATAAAAGAACAGTCTTTAAGGGCCCTTAGCTCAGTTGGTAGAGCACCTCCCTTTTAAGGAGGGTGTCGATGGTTCGAGTCCATCAGGGCTCACCAATAATTAAGTTTTTATTGGTGGATATTTAATCATCACTTCAGTTATCCAATTATTCAAATTTTCAATTCTTTTTTTGCTACTAGGGTGAGTACTTAAAAAAACAGGTGGTTCTTTACCCTTATTTTTTTCTGCCATTCTTTCCCATAACTTTACTGACTCTCTAATATCATAGCCAGATAAAGAGGAAAAAATTAAACCTAAATAATCTGCTTCAGTTTCTTGCTTTCTACCAAATGGGTTCATGACACCTAGTTGAAAAATATCTAAACCAGTATTTTGCCCAACTGTATTTCTGGTTCGATTAATCGCCCCTCCTAAAAAAATATCAGCAACAGTTGTTCCTAGATTTATAGTCATTGCATGACTCATTCTTTCCACAGAGTGTCTAGCAACAGCATGAGCTATTTCATGACCCATAACAACTGATAGTGCATTAGTATTTTTGGTTACTTTTAATAGTCCAGTATATACAGCAATTTTTCCACCTGGCATACACCAAGCGTTAACAATTTTATCGTTATCAACCAGCACGTAGTCCCAACCAAAATTTTTTGTAGGATCTTTATTACCTTCATTTAAAAAAAAAGCGCTCACAGCTAATTCCATTCTCTTCCCAATATCTCTAATTTCATTTAACTCTGAACCAGTAGTTATTAATTTAGTTTTACTTCTAAAATTTTCATACGCAGCAGCAGCTTGTTGATTGATACGAGACTCAGGGATTAAGCTTAATTGTTTTCTTTCCGTGATAGGAACAGTTGAACAAGATGGAAGCATTAATGAGCAACAACTGCACCCAAAATAGCCAAGAAATTTTCTTCTATTTATGTTATACATTTTAGATTCATGATTTTAAATAATAAATTATTAATTGCAATTTTTATCTTAATAATAGTTTTTATTATATATTCTAGCTACTCTTAATTAATGACAGAGCCAAATGTAAAAAAATCAATATTTTCCAAAATTAGGAATAATTTCATAGCTGGTATAGTCGTATTGATACCAATTGGAATAACTTTATATTTAACACTTTTTTTAATAAGAGTTTCTGGAAGAATAATTCCAAATGAAATTAATCCTAATAATTATTTACCTTTTAATATACCCGGAGTAGAAATAATAATTGCATTAATAGCAATTACTTTTATTGGGTGGCTATCTCTATCTTTTTTAGGAAAAAAATTCTTTGAACTTTTTAATAATATTTTAAGAAAAATTCCTATTCTTAGAACTATATATTCAGCAATAGGTCAAATGACCGAAACATTTACTAAATCAGATAATAAACAAAAAAGTGTAGTTCTCTTAGAGTATCCTCGTAAAGGCATTTGGGCCGTTGGCTTTGCAACAAAAGAAAACAAAGGTCTAATTAAAAATAAAGTAGGGGAGGATATTATTAATGTATTTGTTCCAACAACGCCTAATCCCACAAGTGGTTTTTTATTAATGGTCCCAAAAAAAGATCTTATTTATCTTGATATAACATTTGAACAAGCGTCCAAATTTATTGTTTCAGCAGGAACAACTAATATTGATTAAATTCCACTAACATTAATTATTTCTGCTTTGTCAAAAAGTTTTAATAAAAATGAATATTTTTTTTGATTAATATCATCTCTTATATTAAGCACGTACCTCTCAGCTAGTTTAAATAAATCTTCATGTACTACCGGGTCTGCAAACCTAAAATTTTTTATACCACTTTGTTGGTATCCTATTAAATCCCCAAAACCTCTTAACTTTAAATCTTCTTCAGCAATAAAAAAGCCGTCATCTGAATTTTTGAGAATCTTAATTCTTTTAATTGCATTTTTGGTTAAACCATCTTTATATAATAAAATACAAGTTCCTTGTTTTTCACCTCTGCCAACTCTTCCTCTTAATTGATGTAGTTGAGCTAGTCCAAATTTATTAGCGTTTTCTATAATTATCAAATTTGCATTTGGAAAATCTATCCCTACTTCTATTACGGTAGTAGAAACTAAAATAGAAATTTCTTTTTTTAAAAATCTATTTAAAATATTATCTTTTTCATCTTTTTCCAATGCACCATGTATTAAACCAACTTTGTTTGGAAATTTTTTATGTATTATTTCAAATTTTTTTTTTGCAGATGAAAAGTCTAAATAAGCAGATTCTTCAATTAAAGGACAGACCCAAAAAACCTGATTTTCTTCATTAATTTGTTTTTTAATAAAGGGCCAAATTTCATTTATTTTTTTTTCTGGTTTACTTAAAGTAATAATTTTTTTTCTTTTTGCAGGCTTTTCAATAATTTTTGATACATCCATATCACCATAAAGAGACATCATCATAGTCCTAGGTATTGGTGTTGCAGACATAAGCAACACATCGCAGTTGTTACCTCCTTTTAATGCTAAATCACTTCTTTGTTTTACACCAAACTTATGTTGTTCATCTATAACTGCTAAGCCTAGCTTTTTAAAATTAATTTTTTTTTGAAATAACGCATGTGTTCCAATCAATAAATCAATTTTTCCATCTTTTAATTTGGTTAAAATTTCTTTTCTTGATTTATAATCTGTTTTTCCCGTTAAAAATTCTATTTTAATTTCATTTTTAAAAATTTTTTTTGATAATTCATAATGCTGTCTTGAAAGTATTGAAGTAGGAGACATCAAGGCACATTGATAGCCGCTTTTAATAACATTTATTATAGACAACATTGAAACAATAGTTTTACCAGAACCAACATCTCCTTGAATAATTCTAAACATTCTATTATTACTTAATAAATCATAATTTATTTCATTAAAAACGTCTATTTGGCTTTTAGTTAGATTAAATGGTAGATTTTTAATAATTTTTTTTGAATATTCATTTTTAAAAAATTTTGGAACTTTATTTTTTTTTATTCTTTTTCTATTTTCTGATAATGCCAAAAAATTTGCGCACAACTCATCAAACACCAATCTTTTATAACTTTGAGATCGGTTATCTTTTCCATCTTTAGAATTATGAAGTTTTTTAATTCCTTCATTCCAATTGATTAAATTATTTTCTTTTATAAATTTTATATCTAACCAATCTGAAATAGTCGGTAAGTTATTAATCACTTGTTCACTAATAGACCTATATTTTTTCTCATTAATTCCCTTTGTTAAATTGTATTTAGGTATATTTTTTACTACATATTCTTGATTATCTAATGAAGTAACATAATCAGGATTAGTTATTTGATATCTTTGGTTAAAATAATTTATTTTTCCACTAATAATCACCCATTCATTTATAGGAAACAATTTTCTCAGATACCCCTCACGACTATTAAAATAAACAATATCAATTTTACCTGTTTCATCTTCACAAATAATTTTATTAGGTAGATTTCGAACTCTTGGAAAATTTAATTTTTTTACTGATACTTTAATAGACTGAATTTTTCCAACTTCTAACTCATTTAACTTGTAAATTTTGGACCTATCTGTGTCAGAATAAGGCAAGTTTAAAACTATATCTTTTATTTTTTCTATTCTTTTTTTTTTTAAATACTTTGATAATTGTGGACCTACACCTTTTAAATTATTTACCGCGCTAAATATAAAATTTTTTTTCATTAATTGATTAGATTATGTATAATATAAATTAATGAACAATGAATTAGAAATATTTAAAAAAAAATTAGTTTATCGCGCAGGCTATAGAGGGACAAAAGAAATGGATATTTTACTCAGTTCATTTGTTAATAAACATATTGAATTATTTAATGAGAGTCAGCTTTATGAATTAGACAAATTTTTGAATTTTGAAGATGAAGTAATTTTAAATTTTTACCACTACAATATAATTGAAAATCAAGTTGATAAAAATGCTGTTTCAATAATGTTTAAAAATTTTAAATTATGATGGCGGAGAGGGTGGGATTCGAACCCACGAACGAGTTGCCCCGTTGCTGGTTTTCAAGACCAGTGCTTTCAACCGCTCAGCCACCTCTCCTTGAAACAGAATTAGTTACTTTAATACTATCAATGTAGTTAAATGACAATAAATAAGTAGAATTTTGTACCACTGGTTAATACACATTAATTATGATAATTAGTAAAATGTTTAAATTATTTTTAAGCTCATTATTCATATTCATATTTTTTATAAACCAGTCGTTTGCTAATAACGATTTTAATGAATGGTTAAAAAATTTTAAAGCTAATGCTGTCAACTCAGGTATTTCTGAAAAAGTTGTTAATGATCTAATGTCTAAAGCAAAATTTTTACCTAAAGTTATTGAGTACGATAGATTTCAACCAGAATTTTATGAGGATACATTTACATATATTAAAAAAAGATCTTCTAATCGTAAACTTAGAGAGGGTTTAGATCTTTACAAAAAAGAAAGGCTCATAATAGAAACTATTGAAAAGGATTTTGATGTAGAAAAAGAATTATTACTTGCGCTCATGGGAATCGAGACTAATTTTGGTAAATATTTGGGAAAGATGGATATAGTTTCATCACTAGCCACTTTAAGCTTTGATAAAAGAAGGAGTGCTTTTTTTACTGAAGAATTATTAATTTTGCTTAAACTAGTAGAAAAAAAAATTATAAGTAAAGACATTTTGTACGGTTCATGGGCTGGTGCATTTGGAAATTTTCAATTTATGCCTAGAACAATCAGAAATTATGCGATTGATTACAATAATAATAAAACTATTGAACTTAAAAATATAGAAGACTCGTTTGCGTCTGCCGCAAATTATTTAAAAACAATAGGGTGGAAAAAAAATCAACCATGTTTTTTTAAAATAGAATTAAAAGATAATATACCAAAAAAATATTTAAACTCGTCTGCAAAGAATATTAAAAATAAAAAGCAATTTAATTTTTTAAAAAAATATATTCATAACTATGAAAATTTAAATATCAATAATAATCTTATGTCTGCAATAATTACTCCAGATAAAGATATTATCCCCGGTGCTGAAACTTTATCTCCAGCTTATCTAATTTTTGAAAATTATGAAAAAATTTTAAATTGGAATAGATCTTTAAGATTTGCTTTAGCTGTATGCACACTAAAAGAAAATTTTAAAAATGAAATTTAGAATAATTCTTATTTTATTTTTTATATTATCTTGTTCACCTCAATTTTCTACAATAAATCAGATAAAACCATATACCTCCAAAGGTTTCGCATTAATCTATAATGATTTTGATTTTAATCAAAAAATCATTAAGGGAAAAATGAGCAACGATATAATGCAAATATCTCACCAAAATTTAAAAACAGGCACATTAATAAAAATTATAAATCCAAAAAATAATGAAACTATAGTGCTTAAAAATGTAAAAAGAATAAATTATCCTGATTTTTACAAGGTTTTAATAACAAAATCCGTTGCTGAAAAAATTAAATTAGATCTTAATTTACCACTAGTAGAATTAACCGAAGTCAAAAAAAATAAATCATTTGTTGCTGAAAAAGCAAAGATTTATAATGAGGAAAAAAAAATACCCTCAAAAGCACCCATTACATCTGTTAAAATATCAAATATTTCTAAAAATAAGTCAAAGTCTTTAATAAAAAAGACTGATAAATTATTTATACTTGTGGCTTCGTTTTATTCACTAGATACAGCTAAATTTTTAGAACAAAGAATCATTAAAGAAGTGACAGATTTGGATGTTAAAAAATTGAGTGTTAATAAGATTAATAACAAAGAAACTCAAGTTATATTAGGCCCTTATAACTCTGTTAATTTATTAAAAAATGATTACATTAAACTTCAAAACTTCGGATTCGAAGAACTTAACATCTTATTAAATGAATAAACTTTTTATATTAATTATCTTACTTACTTTAAGCACAAAAGTATTTTCTGACCCAAACATTCAGGCGAGAACTGGTATTCTAATAGATTATCATTCTAATGAAATATTGTATGAGTTGGATCCAGATATACAAATTTATCCAGCTTCAATGACTAAAATCATGACATCAATTGTTGCTTTTGATTTATTAGAAAAAAATAAATTGTCATTAAATGATAAATTTACAATTTCTGAAAATGCGTGGAGATTGTCCCAAGCAGGTTATTCATCTATGTTTATAATGATTAATGATCAAGTAAGCGTTGAAAATCTTCTTAAAGGTATAATTATTGCTTCTGGTAATGATGCTTGTGTTGCTTTAGCCGAAGGTATTGCTGGTTCAGAAGCTAATTTTGCTGATATGATGAATGAAAAAGCAGCTGAAATAGGCATGACCTCTACTAACTTTACAAATTCATCTGGAATTAACGATCCTGATAATGTCTCAACAGTTAGAGATATAGCTTTAATGTCAAAATATTTAATTCAAAATTATCCAATTTATTACGAACTATTTGCTGAAAAAACATTTACTTGGGATAGAACTGGTGGTGATTCAATTAAACAAGGGAATCGAAATCCTCTATTATATAAAAATGTAGGCGTTGATGGAGTTAAGACAGGTTATCTAGCAGTTGAAAAATATTCATTAGCAAGTTCAATGAAGAATAATGACAGAAGACTTATAGCTGTCGTTTCCGGATTTGAAACAAAAAATAAAAGAAGTTCAGAGTCTTTAAAATTACTTAACTGGGGTTTTAGAAATACTAACACCTTTGAAATTTCAAAAAAAGATGTAACAATTTTTGAGCTAGAAACATGGCTTGGAGTTAAAAATAAGATTAAAGCTACAACAAAAGAAGACTACTATATCACTATAAATAAAAAAGATATCAGTCATTTAAAAATTTCTCTTGAGTACGACGGTCCTGTAACTGCACCAGTTGAGAACGGCAAACAAATAGCAAAAATTATGATTTCCCAAAAAGATGAAATAATAAAATCCGTACCTCTTTATGCTGCAGAGGACTTAAAAAAAGTTAATTTTTTTAAAAGCTTGTTAACATCTATAAATTATTTGATCTGGGGAGATGCATAAAAAAAAACCCTTTTTTATTGTTTTTGAGGGTGTAGAGGGATGTGGCAAGTCCTATCAAAGCAAAAAACTTTATAACAGATTAAAAAATAAAAAAATTGATGTTATATTAACTAGAGAACCAGGTGGAACAAAAAGTTCTGAATTAATTAGAAATTTAATCCTTAAAGATTATTTTATAAAAGATAGCAAAGAAAAATTTGATAAATATACAGACACTTTGCTTTATCTAGCTGCAAGAAATGAACATATTAAAAACAAGATCAAGCCAGCTTTATTAAAAAAAAATGTAGTTATTTGCGATAGGTTTATTGATTCAACTATTGCGTACCAGGTTTATGGAAAAAAAGTTGATATAAAATTTATTGACAATATACATAAAAAAATTTTACGTGGTATTAAACCGAATATTGTTTTTATTTTAAAAACTTCTGCAATTTCTTCTAGAAAAAGATTAATTAAAAGAAAAACTAAAAATCGCTATGATAATTTTTCACAATCTTTTTATAATAGTGCACAAAAATCTTTTATAAAAATAGCAAAAAATAAAAAAAATTACTTTATACTAGATTCTTCAGCTAATGATAATTCTTTGGAAAATAAAATTTTTAATATAATTAAAAAGTATTTAAATATTTAATGAACAATCCAATTTTTTTTGACTCAAAGAATTCTTTAAGCTTATTTGGATTAGATAAAAACTTTGAATTTATTTCAAAACTTTATTCTAATCAAAATTTGCCAAGAGTAATAATGTTTTCTGGAAATAAAGGTTCTGGTAAAGCCACTCTTATTAATCATTTTTTATACTCAATTTTTGATATTGAAAATTATGATTTAGAAAACTTGAACATATCAGGAAATTCTATTTTCTTAAAACAGTTTCAAAATAATATTTTTTCAAATATCATTTATATTAGTGGTGCAGATTTTAAATCCATGAAAATCGAAGATATAAGAAATTTAAAAAAAATAATTTTACAATCCACGATATCCAATAAAGACAGATTTATCATACTTGATGATATTGAACTTTTTAACCATAATAGTCTTAATGCTTTGCTTAAAACAATAGAAGAGCCATCAAAAAAAAATTACTTTTTCTTAATAAATAATAAATCTAAACCTTTATTAGAAACTATTAAATCTAGAGCTATTGAAATAAAATTTTTTTTGGATGAAAGCCAAAGATTAGAAATCATAGATAAACTAGTAAGTTATTATAAATTGGATTTAGTTTTAAACCCTAAATCTTCACAGTTATCACCTGGAAATTTTGTGAAATATAACCATATTTGTAAAGAGCATGATATTCTTCCAACAAATGACTTTGTTGAGAATCTTACTTTATTAATTAATCTATATAAAAAAAATAAAGATATTTTATATATTAATTTAGCTTTTTTTATAGGTAATTGTTATTTCCAACATTTAAAAAAAAACAACTTATTTAAAAATGATAAAATTTTTGAAATCAAAAATTATATATTTTCAAATTTAAATAGTTTTATGCTGTACAATATTAATCAAAATACATTAATAAACGCTATAAATGATAAAATTAAATTATGAGTAAAAATTTTTATATAACTACTCCAATTTATTATCCATCTGGAAAACCACATATGGGCCATGCTTACTCTAGTATAGTAGCTGATATCTTTGCTCGTTTTAAGAGATTAGAAAATTATAATGTTTTATTTTTAACTGGCACTGATGAACATGGTCAAAAAATTCAAAAAGAAGCTAAAAAAAACAAAAAAGAACCCAAGGTTTTTTGCGATGAACTTTCTGAAACTTTCAGATCTTTAACTAAAATATTGCATTTATCTAATGATGACTTTATTAGGACAACTGAGAAACGTCATCATAAATCAGTAATAGAAATTTGGAACAGACTTATAGCTTCTGGAGATATTTATTTAGATAAATATAGCGGATGGTATTCAATTTCAGATGAAGCCTTTTATGATGAAGATGAAATTGAGAACATTAATGGAAAAAAAATATCGAAAACTTCCGGATCATCAGTAGAATGGTTAGAGGAGGAGTCATATTTTTTTAAGTTATCAGCTTGGTCAAAGAAGCTTTTAGAATTTTACAAAACAAATCCTGATTTTATTTCACCAACATCCCGAAGAAATGAAGTGCTAAAATTTGTTGAAAAAGGATTGAAAGATTTATCCATAAGCAGAACATCTTTCACATGGGGCATTCAAGTACCTAAAAACAAAAAACACGTTATATATGTTTGGTTAGATGCTTTAACAAATTATATTAGTGCTTTAAATTTTCCTGATACTACAAACAAAAAATTTAAAGATTTTTGGCCTGCTGATGTACATATTATAGGCAAAGATATTCTAAGATTTCATGCAATTTTTTGGCCTGCTTTTTTATTAGCTGCTAAATTGTCCCCTCCAAAAAAAGTTTTTAGTCACGGTTGGATACTCTCAGATGATAGAAAAATGTCTAAATCATTGGGAAATATTTTAGACCCTATAGAGATTATAAATAAATATGGAATTGATCAATTACGTTATTACTTAGTTAAAGAAGTTTCTCTTGGTAACGATGGTTCAATATCAATGGAAAATTTAAAAAATTGTATTAATAATGATTTAGCAAATAATTATGGAAATTTATGTCAAAGGGTTTTTTCATTTATTAAAAAAAATTGTGATAATAAAATACCAAAAAGCTCTAAATTAAATATTTCTGATAAAAAATTGTTAGATAATTTGAAAGGTCATATTCCTAAACTTATTAATTTAATGAATAATCAAGATTTGAATGAATACATCAAAATTGTTGTAAGTTTTTCATTTGACGCAAATAAATACTTTAATGATTCAGAACCTTGGGCTGTTAAAAAAAATGATCCAGAAAGAATGAGAACGATATTATTTACAATTATTCAACAAATAAAAAATATTAGTATACTTCTTAATCCCATAATACCAAATTCAACAAATAAAGTGTTCGCATTAATGAATCTTTCTAAAGAGAATATAAGTATTGATAAAATAAATGATGATAATTTTATAAATTACGAAAAGGAACTTGATAATTTAAATATATTATTTAATAAAATTGAAAATGATAATTGATTCCCACTGCCATTTAAATTACGAACCCATGTCTTTATCCCTTAAGGAAACTATTGATAGAGCAAATAATGATGGTGTAAAATATTTACTTACAATTTCAACTGAAGATAAAAGCTTTCCTAATATTTTAAATATTATATCCAATAACAGCTGTGTTTATGGATCTTATGGTATACATCCTCATGAGGCTAAAAACCATCAATTAATTAAGGCAGAAGATATAATTAAAAAAATTAAACTAAATAAAAAAATAATTGGTATTGGAGAAAGTGGCTTAGATTTTTATTATAATTATTCAGATAAAAAAGACCAAATTAAATGTTTTGAGGAACATATTATTGCGGCTCAAAATACTAAGCTACCTTTAATTGTACATACTAGAAATGCAGAAGATGAAACTTTTGAAATACTAAAAAAAAAATTACTAGAAAAAAATTTTAAGATTTTAATACATTGTTTTACAGGGTCAAAGAAATTTGCTTTTAAATTATTAGATCTCGGAGCCTATATTTCCGCAAGTGGAGTTGTCACATTTAAAAAGTCAGAGGATTTGGCTAATACTTTCAAAGAAATACCAAATGATAGAATACTAGTGGAAACTGACTCACCTTACTTAGCTCCAGTTCCATTAAGAGGGAAAACTAATGAGCCAAGTTATATTATTCATACAGTTAATTTTTTATCAAAATTAAAGAAAATATCTTTTGACGATTTTTCAAATATTACTACTAAAAATTTTTTCAATTTATTTGGTCAACTAAATTGAAAAATAGATTTACAATTTTAGGAAGCGGTAGTTCTTTGGGTTCTCCTTGGATAACTAATTATTCAGCTAAATTAAAAAAAAATTCAAAAAATATTAGAACTCGATGTTGCGCTCATATACAAAAAGGCGACTTATCAATTTTAATAGATACGTCTCCTGACATAAAAAATCAGTTCTTAAAAAATAAGATTACATCGTTAGATGCTATTATTTATACCCATGAACATGCAGATCAAACATCTGGTATTTTCGAAATGCGTCCTTTTTATTGGAAAAATAAAAAAAAAATTCCAGTATATGGTTCATTGAAAACTATTAAGGAACTCGAAGATAAATATACTTTTTGTTTTAAACAGCGACATGGCTATAAACCAATAATGAAAGCAAATGTTGTTAAAAAGAAATTTCAAATTTCAAATAAAAATCAAATCATTGAAATCGAACCCTTTGAAGTAATGCATGGTATGATTAAAGCCACAGGCTATCTATTTGAAAAAATTGCTTACATTAGTGATTGCAATAAAATTAGTAAAAAAGTTCAAAAAAAATTAATGAATCTAGATTTTTTAATAATTGATTGTTTAAGAAAAGATATACACCCGTCACATTTTAATTATTCTGATGCTATTAATTTTATTAAGTCCATAAGACCAAAGAAAGCAATACTAACTAATTTACATGTAGATCTAGATTATTTTGATCTTAAAAAAAAATTACCAAGTAATATAATTCCAGCTTACGATGGCTTATGTTTTAATTTTTAATTTCCGCTTCAATTAAATCAATAAATCTTTTTGATAAAGGCTTAGTTATTGATGCAAAAGTATCTGTAACTTTTCCGTTTTTACCAATAATTATTTTATGAAAGTTCCATTTTGGTACAGCACTTTTTCCATGGTTTTCTTTAGCCCATTTAAAAAAAGGGTGGGCATTTTTTCCAATTACATCTAATTTCTCTGTCATCGGAAAACTAATATTAAAATTAGTTTCACAAAAATCTTTTATATCTTTGTTTGATCCTGGTTCTTGTTTAAAATTATTTGTAGGAACCCCAATAACAACTAAATTTTTATCTTTATAATTTGTCCATAAACTTTGTAGATCCTCATATTGTGGTGTAAAACCACATCTTGAAGCAACATTTACCACAACAATTACTTTTTCTTTATAATTTTGAAGATTAATTTCCCCTCCATCAATACTCTTGAAATTAAATTCATAAGCTAATTGCTCATAGTTTGCATTGGTTTTATTAAAAAAACTTAACATTATTATTGATATGATAAATATTTTTTTCATCACTTTAAAGCTTTTAACACGGCATCAATAGGTAACAATATGCAATTTAACCTCTTTTTGTTATTTTTGTTAATTAAAGACTTAAAATTCATAAATTTTTTAGAAAAAATAAAATCTTTATCTTTGGTGAAACTGTCCTTAATCTTATTTAGTTCCTTTTTAATTACACTTACAGTTAAGTTCTTTATTTTTTTAGCCAACAAGCTAGCAGAAGCCTCACAGTATATACAAGACTCTGTTTCGTATTTCATCGAATTTATTTTTGAATTATTTGCAATTAACTCAATTTTAATTATATCTCCGCACATTGAATTTTTTTGGATTGATTTAAATGTATATTTGTTAGTTAAACCAACGTTAGATGTATTTGAAGCAATCTTAATAATTTCGCTAGTTATCATTTTTTTGAAAATAATAATAATAGCACATAACCAAAGACTGTTGAAAGCAATGAGCCGGCTAACACACCAATTTTTACTCCATCTATATATTGCATATCATTTGCAAAAGCTAAATTCCCAACAAACAAACTCATTGTAAAACCAATTCCTGTTAAAATAGAAACAGCATAAAATGCAGGCCATGTTGAGTTATTTGGTTTATCTGCAATTTTTAGTTTTACGGATAGATAAGATAATACAAATACACCAATTTGTTTTCCAAAAAATAATCCAAGTACTATGCCAAGAGGAACAGGATTTAAAAGTGTTGAAAATGTTAATCCTTCTAGAGATACACCAGCATTAGCAAAAGCAAATAAAGGCATTATACCAAAAGCAACATACGGAGAAAGACCATGTTCTAACTTTAGCAGAAGTGAGTTTTTGTTAATTTTTTTGTTATGTGGAATTGTTAGAGCTAAAAGTACTCCAGCAATTGTTGCATGAATACCTGATTGATGAGTAAAATCCCATAAAAATATCCCAACAATTAAATATGGTAAAAAATTATTTATTTTAAATTTATTTAATGCAATCAAAATTATTAGAGCAACTAACATTAAAACTAAATAAACAATTTGTATCTTTCCAGAATAAAAGAAAGCTATAATTACGATAGCACCTAGATCATCTATTATCGCTAATGCTGTTAAAAAAACTTTTAAAGAAATTGGAACTCTTTTTCCTAATAATGATAACACACCCAATGAAAAAGCAATGTCTGTTGCTGAAGGAATAGCCCATCCATTTAAAGTTGTATTATCTGAATAATTGATAAATATATAGAAAAGTGCAGGAACAACCATTCCTCCGATCGCACCAATTATTGGTAAAAGAGCTTGCTTTGGATTTGATAATTCACCTTGTAAAAACTCCCTCTTAATTTCTAAAGAAACAAAGAAGAAAAAAATTGCCATCAAAACATCGTTTATCCAATGAAGAACACTTAATTTAAGTCCAAAATTCTCGGTGCCGAGTGTTATGTATTGTTTTAAGATAGAAAAATATTCGTGGCTATATGAACCATTGCTAATTATTAAAGCAAGCACAGCTGCAAACAAAAGCATAATTCCAGATGATGCCTCTAACTTAAAAAACTCTCTAAATGGCCTAGTTATGTGTTGGATCATATGTACTATTTACTTGTATAGAGCTTATCTTTCAATTGCCAAAAATGCATAATTAACCTATAAAACAGACGATCGGGGCGTAGCGCAGCCTGGTAGCGCATCTGGTTTGGGACCAGAGGGTCGCAGGTTCAAATCCTGCCGCCCCGACCATTATAAGCATGAAAAAAGCTAAAATATACATACCTACAAAAACAGCTATGCAATCGGGCAGGGGTAAACTTAAAAAATGGGTTCTGGAATTTGAAACAAAAGATCCCTCTATTAACCCTTTAATGGGATGGGAAACTTCTACAGATACCCTTGAAGAAGTTATTTTAAAATTCTCTACTAAAGAACAGGCAATAGAATACGCAGAAAATAACAATATTTCATACACAGTTATTGATCCTAAAAAGAAAGAATTCGTTATTAAATCATATGCTGACAACTTTCTTAAAAATTAGTTATGTGGCGTAGTTATTTTACAGAAAAAAAATGGTTGCTTTGGTCTTGGGGAGGAGTTGTTTTTATAATTTTATCTCTTTTAGCTCAAACCTATATCGATGTAAAAATTAATGAATGGTACAAAGGGTTTTACGACTTATTGCAAGATGCTCCAAAAAGAGAGCTATCTGAATTTTACGATGGGATAAAACTTTTTATGAAGTTAGCCATTCCATACGTAATTATATACACGATAACTAATTATTTTACTCGTTTATGGGCTTTTAGGTGGCGTGAGGCTATGACTTTTTCTTATATGCCTTATTGGAGAGCAGTGGATGCAAAAGTTGAAGGAGCTTCACAGCGTGTACAAGAGGATGCAATGAATTTTGCTAAAATTGTTGAAAGCATGGGTCTGCAAGTTGTTAGAGCAATAATGTTATTAATCGCTTTTTTACCAATATTATATGGCCTCTCCTCAAATGTAGTCATACCATTTTTTAAAGATATAACAGGGTCTTTAGTTTGGGTTTCTTTAGTAGCTAGTTTAGGTGGACTTTTAATAAGTTGGATCGTTGGAATAAAACTTCCAGGTCTAGAATATAATAATCAAAAAGTTGAAGCTGCATTTAGAAAAGAACTTGTATATGGCGAAGATGATAGAAAAAATTATGTTCAAGCACCTACAATCTTACAATTATTTACAGGTATTAAATTTAATTACCACAGGCTTTTCTTACATTATGGATATTTTGATCTCTGGTTAATTATGTATAACCAAACTATGATTATTGTACCTTATCTACTTATGGGTCCAGGCCTTTTTACAGGAGCAATGACTTTAGGTGTGCTAATACAAACCTCAAGTGCATTTAGAGAAGTACAAAGTAGTTTCTCTTTATTCTTGCAAAACTGGACTAGAATAACTGAACTAAGATCTATCTATAAGCGTCTTATGGAATTTGAGATTGCTATCAATTTTAGAAACAACTTGAGAAAACCTAGAAAATCTGATGTAAGAGCTTAATGGAGCTCTACCTAAAACTCATTGATGTAATTACCCCTGTTTTTTTTGTGATTGGTATCGGGTATTACCTTGGAAAAAAAAATCCAGAAATTAACACTGATTTCATAACAACATTCGCAGGTAACGTGGGTACGCCTGCCATGATTTTTTATACGATAACAACTACTGGAGTAACCCTAAGTGTTTTTACTGAATATTTCATTTATGCACTAATTATAATCGGAGGTTTTTCCCTTGTAGGCATTATGTTTCTTCTATTACTTAAAAAAGATTTTATAAGTGAATTGCCTCCATTAATTTTACCTAATACTGGAAATATGGGTATTCCTATTTGTTTATTTGCTTATGGAACTGCCGGGCTAGGGGTTGCATCAGCAATTGCATCAGTAATTATTCTTCTTCATTTTACACTTGGTGTTTTATTGGCCAAAAAAAGCTTTTCATTTGAAATATTAATTAAGAATATGCCAATTTACGGAATAATTGTTTCAGTCATATTTTTATATTTTGAATGGGATGTTCCTGGATATTTAGAAAACACTACATTTTTGCTTACATACGCTACTATATTTTTAGTTTTAATGTCTTTAGGTATTGCCTTATCAAGATTAAAAGTAGTGTCTTGGACCCATGCATCAATTTTAGGAGCGGTTAGGGTAATTATAGGTCCTTTAATAGGATTTGGATTAATTAAATTTCTTAATTTAAATGGGTTTGCTGCTGGTGTTCTTCTTATTCAATCATGTATGCCAAGCGCGGTTTTAACCTACTTGGTGGGTTCTATGCATTCAGAGAAAAAGGTGGTTGATAGTGTAGCTAGTGTTATCGTAACTTCGACTGTTATGTCATTTATTACTATTCCAATAGTTGTTTATTATAGTCTTAAATATTTTCAATAAATACAGTTACTTACATATAGTAATTAAAGTAATATACTAAGTTATAGGTAAGTAATATTTCTACATAAGTAAAATAACTTAGATAAACGTTGATCAATAAGGCAAATAAAATAGTTATAACAATGAATTATAATTTAAAACATTAATAAATACGGTAATTATTCAAGCAAAAACACTTAAATTGGCAATTTATAGATATTGCTAGTCATAAAATTGTTTGAAATAGGCATATTTAGAACATCCAAAAAACCGCAAATACCAATATTTGCATGAGCCCTGTGATATAGGAATATACCGTTTAAACGGCCATAGAGTGTGTTTTTTTTTGAATTAGCTATTTTTAAGTACAACTTACTGGTGTGTGGGTAAAAATTATAAGTAAATAGGGGCTAATAGACTAAATCGCCCGTCAAATAACAACTCTAGAGCGATATACCCTCTTTTTTTAGCAATAATCTCTTTGTTTTGACTCCTCCTTTACCTGAATAGCCTCCAAGTGATCCGTCAGATCTAATCACTCTATGACAAGGTATTTTGGGCGCATAAGGATTTTTGCCTATAGCATTAGCCACAGCACGCGCTGCAAGGGGTTTTCCTATGCTTTTAGCCACCTGAGAGTAGGTTTTAACGCTACCACGAGGTATTTTCTTCAAATAAGCCCATACTTTTAGTTGGAATTTGGTACCATTTAGCTTCATTGGTCAAATATTAGGTAAATTGTTAGAGATAAGCCTATTATAAGGGCTATTACTAAGCCCAAAGCTATCATTTTTTTTCCTTTTGAACTCGAGCTAGTCCAGAAGTACGAAATTCCGTAAACAGCAGCTATAAAAATAATTATAGGAAGAATGAACTTAATCATAAGTTATAATTTTATATGTATTGACACTTTAAATCATTTAATATATTACTAACGATAATTAATGGTTATCAATAGTAATAAATATAAATGAATGATTTAGTAACAGATTTGAAGACTTTACAGGATGAGACTTTAAAAAATTTAAAAAGTTCTAAAGCAATAAACACTGTAAGAGCTTATAAATCTGATTTTAAAGATTTTGGATTGTTTTGTGTTAAGAACGGTTTTAAGAATTTACCAACTGATCCTAAAATTGTATCTTTGTATCTTACCTACCTCTCAAGCAAAAATGTTAAAATAAGCACTATAAAGCGAAGATTAGTTTCAATTGGAGTTATTCATAAGACAAAAGGTTATTATTTAGACACAAAACATCCAGTTATTATTGAGAATTTAATGGGTATCAAAAGAAGAAAAGGCGTAAATCAAAAAGGAAAAAAACCTATATTAATCAATGAGTTAAAAGAAATTATTGATGTAATTAATAAAGAAAATGCTCCAGATATAAAAAAAATGAGAAATAAAACACTACTTTTAATTGGTTTTGCAGGTGGTTTTAGAAGAAATGAACTAATTTCATTAAACATAGAAGATATTGAATTCGTGTTCGAAGGGGTGAAAATCACATTAAATAAATCTAAAACTGATCAATTTGGAGAAGGTTTTGTTAAAGCGATCCCCCACTTTCAAAATTCACTATATTGCCCGGTTACTTGCTTGAAGAGATGGATTAACTTCTCCAAAATTGAGACAGGAGCATTATTTACTAGATTTTCAAAAGGATCAAAAATAACAAATTTAAGATTAACAGATCAATCTGTAGCTTTAATAATCAAAGAATATTTACTAAAAGCTGGCATAGATAACAAAAATTACTCTGGACATAGCTTGAGATCTGGTTTTGCCACTTCTGCGGCAGAGGCTGGAGCCGAAGAAAGAAGTATTATGGCGATCACAGGACACAAATCTACTGAAATGGTAAGACGATATATTAAAGAAGCAAATTTATTTAACAATAACGCTTTAAATAAGATAAAATTTTAAAAATGATAAATTATTTTAAAAAAATTTATTATGAAAAATATTCAAGAAAATCTTATTCATTAAGTAACGTAGATTTAGTTATCGAAAGAATATTTAAAAAAAAGGACAAAGGTATCTTTATTGATGTCGGATGCAATCATCCTATTAAATATAATAATACTTATCTTTTATATAAAAAAGGATGGAGTGGCATTAACATAGATTTAGACACAGAATCGATCAATCAATTTAACAAATTAAGGACAAGAGATATTAATATACAAACACTGATCACCTCTTACGATAATGAAGAAAAAGATCTTTTTTTCTATCATGATAGATCAGCTATTAATACAATAAGTAAAGATTTAGCAAATAGTAGAAAGAAAGAATATCAAGAAATTAGAAAACTAAAAGGAAAATCTTTAAATACTATAATTGAAAACTCAAAATTTAAAAATTTAAAAATAGATTTGTTATCAATAGATATTGAAAATTATGAATACGAAGCTTTAAAAAATTTC
>JAOIST010000008.1 GCA_028222435.1 Candidatus Pelagibacter sp.
AGAGCGTAGATGAAATAATTTTACCGGACTTAAATTTAAAAACAGAAACTGTTCTAAATCTTTTTAAAGATGTTGATTATGATCTGGGGCAAGTAAGATCTGAGAAACTAGTTAAACCCATTTACTTTACTCAATTCCCCAAAGACCTTGATGGATTAAAAAACACGCAGTTAAAAAAAGAAACTTTTATCAAAATTGTTTTGCCATTGGTAGTGGCAGAAAACGAGAAAATATTTGCCGACAGAAAAAAATTAATTATTCTGTCAGATAAAAAATTTACTACTGATCCAGAGAAGCAATGGATTAGACAAAAACTTTTAGAGTACAAAGTTAAAAAAGGTGATTTAAAAGAATTATTAGTACGTATGGATATAATTCCAGCATCGATAGCTTTAGCTCAAGCAGCAAAAGAAAGTGGCTGGGGGACGTCTAGATTTGCTCTAGAAGGAAACGCTATATTTGGGCAATGGACTTGGAGTGGTCAAGGAATTGCGCCACTAGATAGAGCTAGTAATAAAAATCATAAGATTTTAAAGTTTCCAATTTTACGAGCTTCAGTAAAAGCTTACAAAAATAATCTTAACACACATAAAAGTTACTCAAAGTTTAGAGAAAAAAGATCACAACTCAGAGCAAAGAATAAAAAAATTTCTGGATTAGAATTAACAGAAAATTTAAATAATTATGCTCAAACAGGCTCAGAATATACAAAAATTTTAAATCAAATTATTAGGCAAAATAGATTGACTGATTTCGAACCGGTAAGTTTAGTTAATTCAGTAAAAAAAATAGAACTTAGCTCTTAAATTATTTTTCACTTACTACAAATTGAATTCCTAACCAACGCCAAAACCCACTCGGATCTCTTAAAGAGCAATTAATTCTACCCCTTTCATCAATAAATTTTTCACCAATTTTAATTAGCAGTGTATTGATATTTTCAAACTCAATATCTGACTGTCTCCATTTACCCCCTTCATTTGAATAACATGTTAAAGATTTTAAATTTTTAATATTTTCATAAAAAAATATTTTAACTTTTGGAGGGTTTTTATTTTGTAATAGATATTTTTCATCAGGATAAATTTCCTTATATTTAAAAGGCAATGTTTTCATTAAAGAATTAAATCGTTTAATTTCTCCGTACTTTTCATTAATTGGAAATCTAGGGAGTTCATAAAAATCTTTTGTTTCATCAATTACTCCAGAATGTTGTCCAAATGCATATTTAAAATTAAGTGATTTTATTAATTCTTTAAATTCCAAATTATATTCGCCAAACGGATATGAAAAAAAATTTGAGTTTTTTCCTAATTCATCTTTAAAAATTTTTATTGATTTTTCAATATCTTCTCTAATTATTTTAATATTTTCATCGACGAGGTATTCATGGCTATGACTATGGTTTCCTATTTCAACAAAATTTTCTTTAGCTACTTCTCTTATTTGATCCCAAGTCATATAATTAAAAGAACCGACTTCTCGTGTGCTTACGAATAAAATAAAAGGTATTTTTTTTTCTTTAAGAAGAGGCCAGGCATTTTCATAAAAGGAGGAAAAACCATCATCAATAGTTAGAAGAATTTTTCTCTGTCTCTTATTATTTAAAAGTTCATTTTCAAATTTTTTTGGATCAACAAAGGTAATTTTATTCTGTTCTATAATTTTTAAGTGTTCTTTAAAATCATTAATTTTAATATTTGTAGATGGATATTTGTTTTCTTCGAATCTGTGAAACATCAATGAAATTATTCCAAAATCATCAATATCTTTCATTAAATCATTCGAATACAAATTGTTTTGAAATGCCAAAATAGCTATAAACACATTTATGATAAAAAATTTTTTAATTTTAAACTGCATTGGTAAAAATGATAAAATTGGCATAAAGATTAATGATAGATTTTATATTCATGATTTTAATCAAAAAGTAAATAATAATGATCAGTTAGTTTTAAGCATATTAAATCTAGTAAAAAAACACAAAGTAAATATTAATAATAACTTTTCTATATTAGTTAATAATGGGCCAGGTAGTTTTTCTTCAATTAGAGTTTCTATAGCTGTAGCGAAAGGAATGAAAATATCAAAAAAAATTAATTTATATGGATACAAAAATGCTGATCTAGGGCAATTTAACCTTATTAATATTGAACTTTTAATTAAAAAAAATTTAGCACAAAAAAATTTGATAAAACCATTATATATAAGTTAAATTAAAGAATGAACGCAATAGAAGAAAAATGCAAACTAAAAGGCGTTAGGTTAACAGATCAAAGAAAGATCATAGCACAAGCTATGGCTAATGCTACGGATCACCCTGATGTTGATGAGCTACATAAAAGAGTGAACGCTGTAGACAAAAAAATAAGTATTGCGACAGTATATAGAACTGTAAAACTTTTCGAGGAAGCAGGTATTGTAGAAAAACATGACTTTAAAGGCGGAAAAGCAAGATACGAACAATCTCCCGATGAGCATCACGATCACTTAATAGATATTAATAGTGGAGAAATAATAGAATTTGTTGATAAAGAAATTGAAAAATTACAAAACAATGTAGCAAAAAAGTTAGGTTACAAATTAGTTGATCATAAATTAGAACTATACGGTTCAAAAATAAAAAAATAAATTGCAAAAAAAAATATTTATTAAAACTCTTGGCTGTCAAATGAATGAATATGACAGTAATCGTATTTTAGATTTAACAAAACAAATTAACTATGAATCCACAAATAATTTATGGGAAGCTGATTGTTATATATTAAATACCTGTCACATAAGAGAAAAAGCAACAGATAAAGTTTATCATGACATAGGAAGATTAAAAAAAGAGTTTCGAAACAAACTTAAGCCAATCGTATTAATTGCAGGGTGCGTTGCACAAGCAGAAGGAGAGATTTTATTAAAAAGAGAAAAATATATTGATGCTGTAATTGGCCCTCAATCATATCACCAAATAAAAGATATGATCTTGAAATTGGAAAAAAAAACAAAATCAATAAATTTTACAGAATTTGATGTTATTGAAAAATTCGATAGTTTAAATTCTATTAAAAACTCTGATAATAAAATATCATCATTTTTAACCATCCAAGAAGGATGCGATAAATTCTGTAAATTTTGTGTTGTACCGTACACACGAGGCACAGAGTTTTCGAGATCGATTAAAGAAATATTATTAGAAGCAAATCAATTAGTAAAAAATGGAACCAAAGAAATCACTTTGCTTGGTCAAAATGTGAATGCCTACAATTTTGAAAAAACGAAACTTTCTGATTTAATTTTAGAGTTATCTAAAATTAGTGATTTAAAAAGAATAAGATATACAACTTCACATCCTGTAGATTTCACCGAAGATTTAATTGAAGTACACAAAAATTGTAAAAAATTAATGCCTATAATTCATTTACCCGTTCAAAGTGGATCAAATAAAATTTTAGCTTCAATGAATAGAAAGCATACTATTGAAGATTATTTAAATATTCTAGAAAAATTAAAAAAAAAGAAGCCTGATATTAAGTTTTCAAGTGATTTTATAATTGGATACCCAGGAGAATCAAAAAGTGACTTTGAAGCGACCATGAAATTAATGAATGATGTAAAATTTATAAACTCTTATTCTTTTATTTATAGTGCAAGACCAGGCACACCTGCTTTTAACTTAAAAAAAATTGATCAAGAAGATACAAAGACTAGACTAATACAATTTCAGAAACTTGCCGACAAAATAAAGATTGATTACAGAAAAAATTTGGTTAACAAAATCACTTCAACATTATTTGAAAATAAAATTAAAAATGAAGATAAATATTTTGGAAGAGATAAGTATTCTAATTCAGTAATTGTTCAAAGTGATGAGAATTTAATTGGAAAAATAAAAGATGTTAAAATTTTGAAGGTAAATCATAATACTTTATTTGGTGAAACTATTTTGAGCACTAATCAAAAAAATTATGCTGCTTAGATAAATGTCTGAAATTAGTAAATTAGATCAAAATCTTTCTATAAAAAAAATAGACGATCAAACTGTAAATATTTCAATCCTAAATAATGAGATGCTGATGGCCATTGTGGGGCAATTTGATCAAAACTTAAAAAGTTTATCTAAGTTAACAATTACAGACGTTTATTTCAGAGGAAATTCTATAACATGTAAAGGGTCTAAAGAAAATCTTTCTACATTTTGCGAAGCAATAAAGTTTTTAATAAATAAATATTTAATAACGAATATTATAGAAAAAGAGGATATAGTTTTATCAGTGAAAAAAAATATAGAAATAGAAGAGTCTAACGTTAAAAGTTTTAAACAATTAATAAAGACACCAAAAAAATCTGTTATAGCAAGATCGGAAAAGCAATCAGAATACATTAAGGCTCTTAAAGAAAATGATATTGTATTATCACTAGGTCCGGCTGGAACTGGAAAAAGTTTCCTAGCAGTTTCCGTAGCGGTAACCTTATTAATGGAAAAAAAAATAGATAGAGTAATTCTATCCAGACCAGCTGTAGAGGCGGGAGAAAAATTAGGATTTTTACCAGGCGACATGAAGGAAAAAGTAGATCCGTATTTAAGACCCTTATACGATGCATTATACGAGCTTTTCGGAGCAGATAAAATTGATAAAAAAATAGAAACAGGAGAAATTGAGATTGCTCCATTAGCTTTTATGAGAGGTAGAACTCTTAAAAATTGTTTTGCAATATTAGATGAAGCTCAAAATGCCACTGAAACACAAATTAAAATGTTTTTAACTAGAATAGGGGAAAATTCTAAATTAGTTGTTAATGGGGATCCTAGTCAAGTAGATTTAATAAACAAAACGCACTCTGGACTAGTAAAATCTAAAAACATTTTAAAAAATATAGAAGAAATAAAGCTAATAGAGTTTGACCACAATGACGTTGTGAGACACCCACTCGTCTCAAAAATTATTAGGGCTTATCAAAACAAAAGCACTGATGATAAAAATTAATGTAATTACCAATAATAATAATTGGTACAGGATAATTAAAAATCCCGTAAATTATGTAGCTAGAAAAATTGATAAGATAAACAGATCAGAAAATTTATTTTTTAAAAAAAATATTTATTGCACTTTACTACTTTCAGGTAATAAGGAAATTAAAAATCTTAATAAAAAATTTAGAAAAAAAAATAAATCAACAGACGTGTTATCTTTTCCTTTCCAAGCAAGAAAAGAATTAAATAATTTATTAAAAAAAGAAAAGGAGATTTATTTAGGTGACATAATAATCAATTTCAATAAAATAAAAAATAAAAATCTAAATAGTTTTAAATCAGAATTTAACCGTCTATGGATTCATGGCCTAGTTCACCTTTTTGGTCATGAACACAAAAAAGAAAAAGATTTTTTAAAAATGAATCAAGTAGAAAAAAAATATCTAAATTTGATTAATGCTTGAAATTTTTTTAAGTAACAGATTTGTAGTATTATATTTTATCCCATTTGTTATTGGCTCAGTATCAGTTCTATCGTTTGAACCATTTAATTTAACAATTATTAATTTTATAATTTTACCAATCTTATTTTATTTAATAGTTTTTATTAACAAAAAATCAAAAAGTGTTTATAGAAAAAAACCATATAAAAAAAATCTTTTTTTATTAGGGCTATTATTTGGATTTGGTTTTTATTTTAGTGGCATATCATGGATTACAAATGCACTAATATTTGATGATAACTTTAAATTTTTAATACCTTTCGCGCTAATTTTAATACCTCTTTTCTTGAGCCTATTTACAGCTTTTACGACTTTACTTGTTGGCCCTCATTTAAAATTTAACTTTACATCAGTGCTAATTTTTTCAGGAAGTATGGCTTTTTCAGATTATTTGAGAGCAAAATTATTTACGGGATTTCCTTGGAATTTATGGGCTTACAGCACAGTTTGGGCGAATGAGTTTCTACAAATTTTAAACTTAACCGGTTTATATTTGTACAATCTAGTCGTAATAACTTTTTTTACTATACCTGTAATTATTTTTTTTAGAGTTAATGTAATAAGAAAGTTGCTTGTTTTTTTATTATCTATTTTAATTATTTTATCACTTCATATTTATGGAAGTTACGAAATTAATAAGAATAATAAGTTATTAAACAATACCAAACAATCAATATTTGTAAAAATTATATCGCCTAATTTTGATTTACAATATGGTCTTAATGAAAGAGAAATTAAAAAAAGGTTTAAAAAACTAATTAGATATAGCGAACCAGATAAAGACAAGAAAACAGTATTTATTTGGCCAGAAGGTGTTTTTAGCGGATACGGTTTTGATGAAGTTTCTGTTTTTAAAGAAATGATTACTAATAATTTTTCCGAAAAACACATTATAATTTTTGGGTCGAATAAATTAGATAAAAAAACTGGAAAATTTTATAATAGCATGATCGTAACAAATAATAATTTTGAACTAATTCAAAGTTACGATAAATTAAAACTTGTCCCATTTGGTGAATTTTTACCGTTTGAAAAAAAACTAAACAAATTTGGGTTAAAAAAAATTACTGAAGGCCATGGATCTTTTTTGAAAGGAACTAAAAATAATATTTTAACAATTGATAAAGTGAATATTCTACCTTTGATATGTTATGAAATTATTTTTACTGATTTAATACAAAAATCTAATTATGATACAAATCTTATAATTAATATTTCAGAAGATGGATGGTTTGGAAATTCAATAGGTCCAAATCAACACTTTTCTAAATCAATTTTCAGGGCAATTGAAAATAATACATTTCTACTAAGGTCTGCCAATAAAGGCGTGAGCGCCATTATCGATAATAAAGGTAATATAATTAAACAATTAAATAGAAATGATACAGGAAATATAGAATTTGAAGTACCGTTGATAAAATCAAAAAAAGTTAAAAATGATTTGATCTTTTTTATACTTTTAATTACATATCTTCTATTCTTTTTTATTTACAGAAAAAATTATGCAAAATAAAAATTATTTATTTACTAGTGAGTCAGTATCAGAAGGACACCCTGATAAAGTTTGTGATAGAATTTCAGACATGGTTGTTGACACGTACTTGTCCAAAGATCCGGTTTCTAGAGTAGCTTGCGAGACGCTGACCACAACAAACAAAGTTATACTTGCTGGTGAAACAAGAGGACCGAAAATAGATAAAGATGAATTAATTTCTAAAGTAAGAAATTGCATAAAAGATATTGGCTATGACCAGGGTGGCTTTAGCTGGAAAACCGCGAATATAGAAACATATCTACACGAGCAATCAAAAGATATAGCCATGGGCGTAGACTCAAAAGACAATAAAGAGGAAGGAGCTGGTGATCAAGGCATAATGTTTGGTTATGCTTGTAATGAGACAGAAGAGTTAATGCCTGCCCCAATTCATTATTCTCATAAAATTTTAAGATTAATGGCGGAGGATAGAAAAAGTGGAAATTTGTCAGGAATTGAACCTGATTCTAAAAGTCAAGTTACTATGCTTTATGAGAATGATAGACCAACAAAGGTTACATCCGTAGTAATTTCAACTCAGCACTCCAAAGATCTAAATCAAGAAAAAGTTAGAGAAAGTATTATTCCATATATAAAAAAATCAATACCTGAAAAATTTCTAACAGAACTTGACCCCAAGGAAATTTATATTAATCCAACGGGACAATTTATAATTGGTGGACCTGATGGTGACACAGGATTGACTGGAAGAAAAATTATCGTAGACACATATGGAGGAGCTGCCCCACATGGTGGCGGAGCTTTTTCAGGCAAAGATCCAACTAAAGTTGACAGATCAGCAGCTTATGCTTCAAGATATTTAGCAAAAAATATTGTTGCAGCAGGTGTTTCTAAAAAATGTTTGATTCAATTAGCCTATGCAATTGGGGTATCAAAACCTTTGTCAATCTTTATAAGACTTGCAGAAGAAGACTCTACCAAAGTTGAAAAAGTAAAAAAAATAATAGAGAATAATTTTAATTTGTCACCTAGAGGTATAAGGGAAATGTTAAAATTGAATAACCCAATATATGAGGTTACCTCTGCCTACGGTCACTTTGGAAGAAATACAACAAGTAAAGGTGAATTTACGTGGGAAAATACAGATAAAATAGATTTATTTAAATTGTAATCTTGAAAAAACCCTAATTATCTTCTAAAAAACAGTAAATTATTAAACTTTCAAAATGGGCACTAGCCCATTTTTTTTTAGGAGAGAGAAAAATGTTAAATAGAGGTTTAGACAAACTTGAACTTTTAAGAATAGTTGAGGCTGTTGCCAACGAAAAATCTATAGATAAAGAACTTGTAATAGAGTCAATGGAAAGCGCCATTCAAAAAGCTGCACTCACTAAGTTTGGAAATGACAATAATATTGAAGTTATTATCGATAGAGAAAGTGGAGATATCAAAATTCAAAAAATTTTAGATATAGTTGAAAAAGTTGACGACTCTGCAAGAGAAATTTCTCTAGAGGAGGCTCAAAAAGATAATCCTAAAAATAAAAATTTGAAAATCGGTGAAAAAGTTTTTGAAGAATTACCCCAAATAGATTTCGGGCGTATCGCTGCACAAAGCGCTAAACAAGTTATAAGCAGTAGAGTAAGAGAAGCTGAAAAAAATAGGCAGTACGAAGATTTTATTGATAAGCAAGATCAAATATTAAGTGGTATTATAAAAAGATTAGAATATGGAAATGTAATAGTAGATTTGGGCAAAGCAGAGGGTGTCATCAAAAAGGACGAATTAATTCCAAGAGAAATTTTAAAAACAGGTGACCGCGTAAAAGCATATTGTTATGAAGTTAAAAAAGAATTGAAAGGTCACCAAATATTTCTATCAAGGGCTCATCCACAATTTTTAGCAAAATTATTTTTTCAAGAAGTGCCAGAAATTTACGAGGGAACAATTGAGATTAAATCTGTTGCTCGTGATCCTGGAAGCAGGGCTAAAATCTGTGTTCACTCTCAAGACTCATCTATAGATCCAGTAGGAGCATGCGTAGGAATGAGAGGAAGCAGAGTACAAACTATTGTAAATGAGTTACATGGTGAGAAGATCGATATAATAAAATGGACAGAGGACTTGCCAACTTTAATTTCAGAGTCTTTATCACCTGCGGAAATACAAAGAGTTCTAATAGATCAAGATAATAAAAGAATCGATATAATCTTAAGTGAAGAAAATTTAAGCAAAGCAATTGGTAGAAGAGGACAAAATGTAAGATTGGCGTCTAAATTAACAAATTATGAAATCGATATACTTACAGATAAAGAAGACTCAGAGAGAAGACAGGCAGAATTTAAGGAAAGAACTGAAACCCTGATTAAAAATCTGGAAGTTGATGAGACTTTAGGTCAGCTTTTAGTTTCTGAAGGTTTTATTTCAATCGATGAAATTGCCCAATCTAACCCAGAGGATATTTCAAAAATAGAAGCGATAGACGAAGAAACAGCTAAAGAATTAATAACAAGATCAAAAGATAATTTAATAAAAGAAAAGGAAGCAGTTGCTTTGAAATTAAAAGAATTAGGGGTGGAAGAAAATTTAATTAATCTTAAAGGGATGACACAAGGTATGCTTGTTATATTGGGTCAAAAAAATATTAAAAAATTGAGCGATTTTGCTGATCTTTCTTCAGATGAGTTAATTGGCGGATATGATGAAATAAAAGGAAAAAAAATTAGAATTGACGGTTATTTAGAAGAATTTTCGTTGTCCAGAAAAGAAGCAGACGATTTAATAATGTCAGCTAGAGAGATAGCGTATAAGTAATGTTATGGATAAAGATAAAAAAAAAACACTTACAATTTCATCTGATTTAAAAAAGAAAATTGACACTTCATCTATTTCAACATCTGGCAAACAATCTTTTTCAGTAGAGAAAAAAAAAGCTTTTAGAGCTAATAAACCATTTCATAAACCTTCATCTACACCTAATCCTAATACGGAAATTAAGAAAAAAAATTTTGCTAGAAAATTTATAGAACAACAGGCTACCAAGGATTTTATCAAAAAAGACAATAAACCAGCTGGTAAAAGCAAATTAAAGTTAAAAGGGCCAGTAGATAAGCGTGATTTTAAATTAACTGTTGCTAGAGCTTTAAATGTTGAGGAAATTGAAATTAAACAAAGAAGTTTAGCATCCGTAAAAAGAGCAAGGTTAAAAGAAAAAAGAAAACCAGACGGAGATGACAAAAAAGAATTTAAGAAAGTAATAAGAGAAGTAAAAATCCCTGAACAAATTACAATTCAAGAACTTTCAAATCGAATGGCTGAAAAATCAAGTGATATCATCAAGTTTTTGTTTAACATGAAGGTTGTAGCTACAATTAATCACAACATAGATAAAGATACTGCAGAATATATTGTTAAAGAGTTTGGTCACAATCCAATAGTAGAGGAAAAGCCTTCTATAGAAAAAAATAAATTTAATGAAAAATTTGAAGGTGAAGTTAAATCTAGGCCTCCTGTGGTTACAATTATGGGACATGTAGATCATGGCAAAACTTCATTACTTGATTCTTTAAGAGATACCAATGTTGTCTTGGGTGAGCACGGAGGTATTACTCAACACATAGGAGCATATCAGGTTAAAACAATCGATGATAAATCGATCACATTTATTGATACACCAGGTCATGCCGCTTTCACGGAAATGAGAGCTAGAGGTTCAAAAATAACAGATATTGTAATTTTAGTGGTCGCGGCTGATGATGGAGTTAAACCTCAAACGGTAGAAGCAATTAAACATGCGAAGGCAGCTAAAGTCCCAATAATTGTAGCAATCAATAAATGTGACTTGCCTGAAAAAAATATAAGTAAAATTAAAAACGAAATGATGCAATATGAATTGATCGCAGAAGATTTAAGTGGAGATACTTTATTTGTTGAAGTTTCAGCCTTAAAAAAAATAAATTTGGATAAATTAAAGGAAAGCATTCTTCTTCAGTCAGAAATCTTAGATTTAAAAGCTTCTTATAGTGATAAGGCCAGAGGTGTAGTTATAGAGTCTAAAATTGACAAAGGTAAAGGACCTGTCTCAACTATATTAATAAGCAGTGGTAAGTTGAAGAGAGGAGATTATTTTATATGTGGTAATACATGGGGTAAAATAAGGGCTATGATTGATTATGAAGGTAAAATAGTTAATGAAGCTCTACCATCCATGCCAGTAGAAATTCTTGGAATGAATAGTTCAGTATATGCTGGAGCCGAATTTATAGTTACCAAAGATGAAGATGAAGCTAAAGAATTAGTGGAATTTAGAAAAAATAGTTCAAGTGAAAACAAGGTTTTAGCAAAAGATAAAACAACTCTATTTGAAGACAAAAAAGACAAAGAGGAATTAAATATTATTATAAAGTCTGACGTTCATGGCTCAAGTGAGGCTTTGAAAATGGCGATAACCAAAATAGAACATAATGAGGTAGAAGCTAAGATAATTCTATCTGATATTGGAATGATTAATGAAACAGATGTTTCTCTAGCAAAAGCATCTAACGCGATACTAATTGGTTTTAATGTAAAGCCCAATAGGGAGGCTAAAAAATTAGCTGAGGAACAAAAGGTTGATATAAAATATTTTAACATTATTTATGAAGCATTAGACCATGTAGAAAAATCCTTATCTGGTCTTTTAGAGCCAGATATTAAAGAGACAATTCTTGGAAGTGCAGAAATTCAAAAAATCTTTAAAGTATCTACAGCAGGTAGGATAGCTGGATCTAAAGTTATAAGCGGTGAAATAAAAAGTAAATCAAAAGCAAGAATTATAAGAGACGGAGTAGTCGTATATAGTGGTGAAATTTTATCTATTTTTAGGGAAAAAAATCAAGTTAAAGAAGTAGGGACAGGTTTAGAGTGTGGCATAAGTATAAAAGATTTTATAGATTTTAAAGAAAAAGACGTAATAGAGTCTTATTTAGCTGAAGAAGTCCAAAGAACAATTTAAAATGATGGGAAATCAATCTACACAAAGACCATTTAGTCAAAGGCAGTTGAGAGTTGGAGAGCTAGTTAAACAAAATCTTGGTGAACTTTTCATTAGAAATGAAGCTAAAATACCCTCATTTAACTCAAAACTTATTACTGTAACTGAAGTAAGAATGACACCCGATTTAAAAACAGCCAGAGTGTACGTTATTCCATTGGGAGGGATAGAAACGAAAGAAACAGTTAGGATCTTGACGCAGAACTCGCATCTTGTTAGAAGAGCTTTGTCTAAAAGGCTAGATATTAAGTTTCTTCCTAAACTTACTTTTATAGAAGATAACTCATTTGAATATGCTGAAAAGATTGAAAAGATTATAAAAAAAAACAAAGAAAATGATAAAGATAAAAAAAGATACAATTAAGTCGTTAGCAACACACGAAAAAGATGTTGGTTCAACAGAAGTACAAATAGGATTGCTTACTGATAAAATAGCCAAATTATCAGAGCATTTTAAAATTTTTAAAAAAGATAAGCACTCAACTTTAGGTCTGACTAAATCAGTAAATAAAAGAAAGAAACTTCTTACTTACCTTAAAAAGAAAAATGTTGAGTCCTATCAAAAGGTAATCAAGCAATTAAATTTAAGGAAATAATGTTCAAAATAAACAAAGAAGAATTAGAAGTTAATGGTAAAAAATTAACTTTAGAGACAGGTAAAGTAGCTCGTCAAGCTGATGGAGCAATCATAGCAAGTTTAGGTGAAACAGTAGTAATAGCAACAGTAGTTGGAGCGAAAAAATTAAAAGATGGGCAAGATTATTTTCCTTTGTCAGTCAATTATCAGGAAAAATTTTATGCAGCTGGAAAAATACCAGGTGGATATTTTAAAAGAGAAGCTAGACCTACTGAATCTGAAACATTAATTTCAAGATTAATAGATAGACCTATAAGACCTTTATTTCCATCAAGCTTTATGAACGAAGTACAGTTACTCCCAACAGTTTTGTCTTATGACGGAGAGAACCAACCTGACATATTATCAATTATTGCCTCTTCAGCTGCCCTAGCTATTTCGGGTCTTCCTTTTCAAGGACCGGTAGCTGCAAGTAGAGTCGGATACAGAGACGGTAAATATATATTAAATCCTTCATTAGAGGAATTAAAAGACTCTAAGTTAGACCTAGTTGTTGCAGGTACCAAAGATGCAGTTTTAATGGTTGAGTCAGAAACGTCAGGATTATCTGAAAAAGTTATGCTTGATGCTGTAAAATTTGGACATGAAAAATTTGTTCCAATAATAGAAGCTATAGAAAAATTAGCAAAAAAAGCCGGCAAACCCAAATGGGAAGTAGAAGAAGTTGATCACTCAAATGTTAAAAAACAAATCTCAAATAAATTTGAAACCGGACTAAGAAACGCATTTAAAGAAATCGATAAGAAAAAAAGATCTACAGCTATTTCAGAAATTGAAACTCAGTGTAAAGAGATGTTTGCAGAAGATGAAAATGTTTCAGAAAATCAAGCGATGGCTCAATTAAAGTCTCTTGAAAAAGATATAGTTAGGACCGCAATATTAAAAGATAAAAAAAGAATAGATGGTCGAGGTTTAGCGGATGTTAGACAAATTCAATGTGAAGTGGGTGTACTTCCTCGAACACATGGCTCAGCTTTGTTTACAAGAGGAGAAACTCAAGCTTTAGTAGTTACAACATTGGGTATGACAGATGATGAACAAAGATTAGAGAGCCTAGAAGGAATGCAAAGATCAAATTTTATGTTGCATTATAACTTCCCCCCTTTTTCTGTGGGAGAATGTGGAAGAATAGGAACTGGAAGAAGAGAGATTGGACATGGTAAATTAGCGTGGAGAGCGATCAGTTCCTCGTTACCATTAAAAGAAAATTTTCCTTATACGTTAAGAGTAGTATCAGAAATTACAGAGTCCAATGGTTCTTCATCCATGGCAACAGTTTGTGGAACTTCATTATCATTGATGGATGCTGGCGTTCCAATTAAAGAACCGGTAGCTGGAATCGCAATGGGACTAATAAAAGAAGGAGATGAATTTTCAGTTCTTTCAGATATTCTAGGTGATGAAGATCATTTAGGAGACATGGATTTTAAAGTAGCTGGAACAAAAAGTGGTATAACTTCACTTCAAATGGATATTAAAATTACAGGTATAACATTTGAAATTATGGAAAAAGCTCTAGATCAAGCCAAAGACGGAAGAGAGCATATTCTTAGCGAAATGAACAAAGCTCTTAAGACTTCAAGAAAAGAATTTTCTAAGCACACTCCAAAGATGGAAATAATTAAAGTAGACAAAAAAGATATCGCAACAGTAATTGGCAAAGGTGGAGCAACTATTAGAGAGATTGTAGAAACTTCAGGCGCAAAAGTAGATGTAAAAGATACAGGCGAAGTTACAGTTGCGGCTCCAGACGAAGATTCAAGAAATAAAGCTATAGAGTTTATTAAAAATTTAGTTGCCAAACCAGAAATGGGAAAAATTTATAAAGGTAAAGTTGTAAAAATTATGGAGTTTGGTGCTTTTGTTAATTTTTTAGGAAAACAAGATGGTCTCGTTCATATATCCGAGTTAGCTGAGAAGAGAGTAGCAAAAGTTGGAGATGTAGTTAAAGAGGGAGATGAAGTATCAGTCAAAGTTGTTGGATTTGATAGAGGTAAAGTTAAATTATCAATGAAGCAAGCTTCCGCTTAAGACATATTCTTAGGATCGGGCATCCCTACTTTATTATAACCAGCATCTACGTAATGAATTTCGCCAGTTACTCCATTAGCTAGATTACTTAGTAAGTACAAGGCAGAGTTCCCAACATCATGAATATCTACGTTTCTTTTTAAAAATGAATGGTCTTCGTTCCACTTATATAAAAATTTAGCATCACCGATAGCAGATGCCGCTAAAGTTTTGATAGGTCCAGCACTTATTGCATTTACTCTTATTTTTTTTTGACCCAGGTCTCGTGCAAGATATTTAACACTTGCCTCAAGCGCTGATTTACAAACTCCCATAACATTATAATTAGGTATTGCTTTTGTAGATTCGTATGTAAGGGTTAATAGGCTTCCTCCTTCTTTCATTATTTTAGAAGCCTCTTTAGCTACTTCCGTAAATGAAAAGCATGAGATAAGCATACTTCTGAGAAAATTTTCTCTTGATGTATTTAAATATTCACCAGACAGTTCAGATTTATCAGAGAAAGCAACAGCATGAACCACAAAATCTATTTCACCCCATTTATTTCTAATGTCTTCAAAAAGTTTTATAACTTCTTCTTTTTTTTCAACATCGCAACTAAAAGTCACTTTAGAATTTAATTTTTCTGCCAAAGGTATAACCCTTTTTTTTAATGCATCACCAAGGTATGTAAAAGCGAGTTCCGCTCCTGCTTCAGCTAGTTTTTGAGAAATTCCCCATGCAATAGACCTTTCATTGGCCACCCCCATGATTAATCCTTTTTTACCTTTCATCAAATTCATTAATTAAACCTTTTCAAAAACCAATGTTGCATTAGTTCCACCAAAACCAAAACTATTTGACATTACAGAGTTCAATTCAATTCCTTTTTCAACTTTCGTAACTATAGGATATTTCTTTGCCTCCTCATCCATGTCAGTTATATTTGCAGAAGAAGCTATAAAATTATTTTTCATCATTATTAAAGAATAAATAGCCTCATGAACTGAGGTGGCTCCGAGAGAGTGACCAGCTAAAGATTTTGTCGAACTAATTTTAGGTTTATGATCACCAAAGGCCTCTCCAACTGCTTTTAATTCGGTTATGTCTCCAACAGGAGTTGAAGTACCATGTGTGTTTATGTAGTCGATTTTATTTTTTGCAGTACTTAAAGCCATCTTCATACATCTCACAGCACCTTCGCCAGATGGTGCAACCATATCGTAACCATCGGATGTAGCACCATACCCTGTAATTTCAGCATATATTTTTGCACCTCTTGCTTTTGCATGCTCATATTCTTCTAAAACTACGACACCACCACCACCAGAAATGACAAAGCCATCTCTAGTTTTATCATAAGGTCTTGAGGCTTTTTCAGGAGTATCATTATATTTTGATGACAATGCTGTCATTGCATCAAACATTGCAGTCATAGCAAAATGAACCTCATCACTTCCTCCTGCAAAGATAATTTTTTGCTTACCAAGTTGAATTAATTCCATTGCATTACCTATGCAGTGACCACTGGTTGCACATGCAGAACTAATTGTATAATTAACTCCTTTAATCTTAAAAGGGACTGCTAAAGTCGCTGAAGCTGTACTAGACATTGTTCTAGGCACAACAAACGGACCCATTCTTTTTGGATTTTTATCTCTTGTTTTATCTGCTGCTAGTATTACATTTTCTATTGAAGGACCACCAGAACCCATAATGATTCCAGTGGTTACGTTGCTTATATCTTTTTCTCCTAACCCAGAGTCCTTTACAGCTTCATTCATAGATATAAAATTATAAGCTGAGCCTGGGCCCATAAATCTTATAAATTTTCTATCAACATGATCTTCAAGTTTAATATTCGGTTTGCCATGGACATGACTTTTTAAATTATACTCTTTATATTCTTCAGAGAATGTAATTCCTGATTTTGAATTTAATAGAGACTTATAAACTTCATCTTGATTATTTCCAAGGCAAGAAACCACGCCAACACCTGTTATGACTACTCTTTTCATGATTTAAACAATCCTACTTTTAAATTTTCTGCTTTATAAATTATTTTATCATCTGCACTTAAAATTCCGTTAGCCAAACCTACAGTCGTGCCCTCTTTTTTGAGTATTCTTTTCATATTTATTTCGTAAGTAGCCATTTTAACATTTTTAAGAACCTCACCAGTGAATTTAACCGTATTGACACCTAAAGCTCTCCCTTTTCCAGGTTCCCCACTCCAGCCTAAATAAAAACCAACAAGCTGCCACATTGCATCTAATCCTAAACATCCAGGCATTACAGGATCACCTTGAAAATGACAGTTAAAAAACCATAAATCTTCTTTAATATCAAGCTCAGCTTTTATGAAACCTTTATTAAATTCTCCTAAATTATTGTTGATTTTAGTTATCCTATCAAACATCAACATTGGTGGGAGAGGAAGTTTCGCATTTCCTTCTCCAAATAACTCTCCTTTGCCGCAGGAAATTAACTCGTCATAAGTAAAACTATTTTTTTGCATTAAATAAATTATCTGTTTTTTATTGATTTATATAGCATTTAATTATAATACTTTAGAAAGATTATAAACAAAGTTATATAACTTTATGAGCCAAAAAAACGCTATAATTGATAAGTTAAGGTCTTCAAATTTAAGGCCAACTAGACAAAGGGTACTTATAGCTGAATATTTATTTAACAGAGAAAAAACTTTTCACTTCACTGTAGAAAAATTAAATAAAATATTAAACAAAAAAGAAAACCTAGAAAAAATTTCGTTAGCGACTATTTATAATACTGTTAGTGCTTTTAAAAAAGCAGGTCATTTAAAAGAAATTTTAACAAATAATAATACAAGTTACTTTGATACAAACATAAGTTCACACCATCACTTTTTTGATATTGATACAAACGAGCTCGAAGATATCAACTTTAATGAAATTCAGGTCGCAAAAATGCCGCATGCTCCTAAAGGAAAAAAATTTAAAGATCTAGAAGTCACTATAAGTGTTCAAAGAAATAAAAATCATTCTTGACTAGTAATTTAGAATGATTATAAACTATAAATAATAATAAAAGGAGTACAATGAGTGTAGAATATAAAAAAGATAGCAACGGAAAATGCCCAGTAATGCATGGAGGTATTACTAAAGCAGGAGAGTCAAACACATCCCGACTTTGGCCAAATAGCATTAATTTAGATATTTTACACCAACACGATGTGAAGACTAATCCTTTACCTGGATTTAATTATAAAAAAGAAGTTAAAAAACTAGATTTCAAAGCTTTAAAAAAAGATTTATTAAAATTGATGACAGATAGCCAAGAATGGTGGCCTGCAGATTTAGGAAGCTACACAGGGCTAATGGTTAGATTAACATGGCACCAAGTTGGAACATATAGAGAATTTGACGGTAGGCCAAACGTTGGATCACATAGGTTTTCTCCCCAAGATTCATGGCCAGATAATACAAATTTAGATAAAGCTAGACGTCTACTTTGGCCAATTAAAAAAAAATATGGAAATTCATTAAGCTGGTCAGATTTAATGGTTTTAGCGGGTACGATGGCTTATGAAAAAGCTGGTTTTAAAACTTTTGGTTTTTCATTTGGAAGAGAGGATATATGGGGACCAGAAAAAGATGTTTATTGGGGTAAAGAAACAGTTCCATTAGCTGTGAATAGATATGGAGATCCACAAGACCGTTCTTCTCTAGAAGCCCCATTAGCAGCGTCTCATTTTCAATTGGTATATGTAAACCCTGAAGGTGTAGAGGGAAAACCGGATCCAGTTAGAACTGCTATGGATGTTAGAGAGACTTTTGGACGAATGGGTATGAACGATGTAGAAACAGCTGCGTTAACTGTTGGCGGTCATTCAATAGGAAGAGCCCATGGTAATGGTGATCCTTCTAATTTAGGACCAGAACCAGCAGGAGCTGAAATTCACGAACAAGGATTTGGTTGGGTTCAAAAAAATGGTGGTACAGGCGTGAACCAAATAACATCTGGACTTGAAGGTGCTTGGACAACTAATCCAGATAAATGGGATCATCAATATTTAGATCTTCTACTAAACTATGAATGGGAAAGTAAAAAAAGTCCAGCAGGTGCTTGGCAGTGGGAACCAGTTAATCTTGAAGAAGAGAAGAAACCAGTGGATTTAGGTGATCCTTCAAAGAAAGCAAGACTAATGTTTACAGATGCTGATATGGCCATGGCAATGGATCCAGAATATAGAAAAATTACAGAAAGATTCTACAAAGATCCAAAGTTTTTCGAAGATTCATTTGCGCGAGCTTGGTTTAAATTAACGCACAGAACGATGGGTAGTAAAGAAAACTATATCGGTCCTTGGGCACCCAAAGAAGATCTTCTTTGGCAGGGTAACGTTCAATCCTCTAAAAAGAAATTCAATGTAGAAAAGGCAAAAAAAATGATTGCAGCAAGTAAATTAAGTAATAGTGATTTAATAATTACTGCTTGGGATAGTGCTAGAACATATCGAAGAACTGATAAAAGAGGCGGCGCAAACGGAGCGAGAATTCGATTAGAGCCAATGAAAAATTGGGAAGCAAATGAACCTAAAAGGCTTTCTAAAGTACTTAAAGTTTTAGAAAATATTGCAAAAAAAACAAGTGCATCCATTGCTGATATAATTGTTCTTGCAGGAAATGTAGGTTTAGAAAAAGCGATAAAAAAGGGTGGATCTAAAGTTAAAGTTCCATTTAATCCAGGTAGAGGAGACTCTACTCAGGAGCAAACTGAAATTAAAAGTTTTAAATGGTTAGAACCTTTACACGACGGATTTAGAAATTTTGTAAAATCAGATTACTCTGTTATGCCAGAAGAGCTTATATTAGAGCGTGCATCTTTGATGGGGTTAACCGCACAAGAGATGACGTGCTTAGTTGGAGGTATGCGAGTTTTAGGAACAAATCATGAGTCAGCTAAAAACAAAGGTGAGCTTACTGATAATGTTGGAGCTTTATCAAACGATTTCTTTATTAATTTAGTTGATATGAAGTATACATGGAATCCTACTGGTAAAAATTCTTACGATATAATTGATCGTAAAACCAATAAAGTTAAGTATTCAGCATCTAGAGCAGACTTGGTTTTTGGTTCTAATTCAATATTACGATCATATGCCGAAGTTTATGCTCAAAATGATAATAAGGAAAAATTTATTAGAGATTTTGTATCTATATGGACAAAGATTATGAATGCAGATCGACCTAATTTAAAAAAATTAAACTAATGAGTGAACAACATTGTTCAGATTTTTATAAAGTACCCAACATTACATTTGATATAAAAAAATTAAGAGCAGACTTAGAAAATGTTCTTAAATTAAAAAAATTTAATACATTAGGAATAAAAAATTTTGGAGCTATTTCTATTAATAGAATTCCTGGTGACGCAGAGTCAATTAAGGGGCATAAAGTAAGAGGAACATATTGGACTTTTCCCGATGAAAGCGGAAAAGAAGCTAAAAGAGACGAAGCTATTAATGAGTCTAGATATTCAGAAATTGTTCCAGAATTTAAAAATACTTACTTTGAAGAAGTTTACGATTTATTAAAAAAAAAATTTAAATTAGGAAGAGTTAGAATTTTATTGAAAGAACCACGTTCTACTCTTAGTTGGCACAGAGATCCAGAACCTAGACTTCACGTGCCAATAATTACAAACCCTGGGTGTAAAATGGTTATAGAGGATGTTGCAAAACATATGCCAGCGGATGGATCTGTTACAATTACAAATAATACAAAATATCACAATTTTTTTAATGGAGGAGAGCAAGATAGAATTCATTTAGTTGCTTGTGTCTTAGAAAATCCTTTTAAAAACAAAATTAATTAATAAAATTAATCATGACAGAGTTTAGTAGAGGCATATTCAAAGTAATAGCCAGCACAAGCGGTGGAAGAGCTCTTGTTTATACGATTGGACATATATGTATAGCTATGACAGTTGTTTCAGCTTTAACAGGCGCTAGTCTTTGGGAAGCAGGATTAGTGGCTCTAGTAGAACCAACCATTAATGGATTTTGGTATTATTTTTTAGATAAATTGTGGACGAAATATATAAAGTAAAAGTATTTATAATAATCCCCATAGATTTTCTTTTTTAACCCAACCTTTAAATTCATCAGTTTTAATTTTACACCAATTATCTTTACATTTATTAATTTTTACTAATCTTCCTTTTTTTAAAATAGCAACTGGATTAGAGTAAATTGTTGAGTCATTGAATAAAATTGAATTATCATCAATTACAATTGCTGCTTTTTTTTTCGATAATTGAGAAATATGGACCCAGCCAGTATTATTTTCGTGATCTCTAATTTTTCTAAAGTTATCAGAACGCTCTTGTATTAACACTGGTAAAAATTTTTTTTTATAAAAAATTTTTATTGGATAATCAAAAGATGGACCTTGGCGTAAATTTACTTTATCATTTCTTAAAGTTCTAAAATATTCGTCGTTTGAATATACATTTTGAAAAAACAATAAAAATAAGGAAAAAAACAGAATTTTTAACGGCATTTATTTAAACAATCAGAGTTTACATTGATTTTAATTTTTCTTAAGGTCATTTTAAGAGAGTTAAAAATTAAAAAATTGTTATCTAAATCATCTTTCAGTTCTAAAATAGTTTTTAAAACCTCATTAGCTTGTAAAGATCCTAATATACCTACTACTGGAGAAAAAATGCCTTCAGTTTCACAATTATTTTCTTGAATTGGTTTCTCAGGCATAAAACATCGAAAGCATGGCCCCTTTTTTTTAAAATTAAATTTAAAAAGCTGTCCATCGAACCCGCTTATCGCTGCTGATATTAAAATTTTTTTATTTTTTTTACAATGATCATTTATTATATATCTAGTATTAAAATTATCTGTTCCATCACAAATAATATCATAATCTTTAGAAATTTTATTTATATTAGATATTGATACTTTTTGATTAAAAGTTTTTATTTTTATCTTTTTATAAATTTTATTAATTTTAGATTTAGCTTGAATAACTTTATTTTTTCCAAGATCAGCTGTATTAAATAAAATTTGCCGGTTCAAATTGGATAATTCAATCTTATCATGATCAACTATGCCGATGTTATGAATGCCCGCGGAAGCTAAATAGGCAAGTAAAGGGCATCCTAAACCACCCATTCCTATAATTAAAACTTTAGATTTTTTAATTTTATTTTGTCCAGATATACCGATTTTTTTTAATATAATTTGTTTTTCAAATCTTTTAAATTCACTTAAATTTAACGACATTAATTATTATTTAGTTCCTGTAGATCCAAATCCCCGAGAACCACGTGTAGTACTATCAAGTGTTTCAACTTCTTTTATTTTAGCTTTTATTAAAGGACATAAAACCATTTGAGCTATTCGCAAACCCTTTTCAACTATAAAACTCTTTTTTCCCAGGTTAATTAATATCACTTTTATTTCTCCTCTATAGTCTGCATCTATTGTGCCTGGAGTATTTAAAACACTTAGTTGATATTTTGCAGCTAAACCTGATCTAGGTCTTATTTGAATTTCAAATTCTTGAGGAATTGATACAGATAAACCTGTTGGAATAATTTTTGTCTCTCTTGGTTTGATTTCTATTTTTTCATCAATATCTGCAGCAAGGTCCATCCCAGATGACCCAGTGGTTTCATATTTTGGCATAGATACAGTTTTAGATAATCTTTTAATTAATATTTCTGTCATCTATCAATTTATCTACTAGAATTTGAGCAATTTTATTAGCAATTAAACTTTTTTTATTTCTTGGAATTGTTTGAATCTTACCCTTATTATCTATTACTGAAACTTTATTATAATCTGAATTAAAACCAATTCCTTTTTTGGAAACATCATTAGCAAAAATTAAGTCACAATTTTTATCTTTCATTTTTTTTATAGAATTTTTTATTAAGTTTTCTGTTTCAGCGGAAAAACCAGCAACTAAACGAGGTCTATGCTTATTATTTTTTGATATATATTCAAGAATATCATTATTTTTAATAAAATTTATTGATTTAAAATTAAGATCAGTTTTTTTAATTTTGGCTTTACTTCTTTCTTGAGGTTTTAAATCTGAAACAGCAGCAGCACATACAGCTAGATCCACTGGCATAGTCTTTTTTACATTATATAACATCTCATCTGCCGATATAATTTTTTTTACTTTGATACTTTTAGGTAGGACAAAATTTGTCGGTCCTGTTATTAATGTAGTTTTTACACCCAGTCTATCAAGAGCTATTGCAATTTCACAACCTTGCTTTCCGCTGGACTCATTTGACATGTATCTTACGGGATCCAAGTATTCTCTTGTTGGTCCTGCGGTTACTAAAGCTTTATAATTTTTAACTTTAACAGTATTTTTTTTATAAAAAAAATTTTTTAAATAAGCATAAATTTGTCTTGGGCTTGACATTTTGCCCTCTCCAAATTCACCACAAGCCATCTCACCTTTTTCCGGACCAATAAATGAATAACCAAAATCTTGAAGAATTTTTAAATTTGTTTGAGTAGCTTTATGTAACCACATTCGCACATTCATTGCAGGTGCTAATAAAATATCTTTATTTGAAGCTAAAAGCACTGTTGTAGCTAAATCTTCAGCCCTACCAATTGATAATTTGCTCATAAAATTTGCAGTAGTAGGCATCACAATAATAATATCAGCCCATCTAGAAAGAGCTATATGATCTATTTCAGCCTCTGAGTCTTTATCAAATATGTTTTCAAATATTTTTGATTTGGTTAAAGTTGCCAAGGATAAAGGTGTTACAAATTCTTTACCACTTTTAGTAAGGATTATTTTAATTTCTACCTCGTTTTTTTTTAAAAGGCGGATGAGGTCTAATGATTTGTAGGCTG
>JAOIST010000009.1 GCA_028222435.1 Candidatus Pelagibacter sp.
TCCTAGAGTCAAATATATTAAAGGTGATACAATTAATATTTCTAAATTGTTAAAAAATCCAAATCAAATCAAAACAGCTTTCCACTTTGGCGAATTTGCAAGAATTTATCAAAGTTTTTTGAAAATGAATGAATGTATCTCTTCAAATTCCGTAGGTTCTAATGCAGTATTTAATTTTTGTTTAAAAAATAAAATTAAATTAATTTACTCAGCTACCTCTGCCTCACTTGGAAACAAAGGAAATGATAAAAATTTATCTCCTTATGCTTTCACAAAATCAAAAAACTTAGAACTATTAGAAAATTTAAAAAAATGGTTTAACTTTAAGTATGAGGTAGTTTATTTTTACAATGTATATGGGCCACATCAAATATGTAGAGGTGAAATGTCTACAGTAATTGGCATATTTGAAGATCATTACAAAAGAGGCAAGCCCTTGCCAATTGTAAAACCAGGAACACAGTCCAGGAGATTTACTCACATAGACGATACTGTGTATATTTGTTATTTAGCTTGGAAGAAGAGTCTTTGTAGACATTATAGTATTGCAAATAAAAAATCTTATACGCTTTTAAATATAGCTAAAATGTTTAAGTCTAAGATAAAATATTTACCGAAAAGACCTGGAGAAAGATACGCCTCAGCGCTGATTAATAAAAATCTATCTAATAAAATGTATAAATATTTTGGTAAAATTAAATTGAGTGATTATATTTCAGATTTTATTGGTAAAAATAATTAATGCCCAGGGAATTCGATCAAACTCTTAGTAGAATAACCTTTGCTTTTCAGAAGATTAATACCTGGTAAATCAAAAAGATTAATAACAAAAATAAAACCTGCTACTTTACCACCAGATATTTCAATTAATTTAGCCGCAGCTTCAGCGGTACCACCAGTAGCTATTAAATCATCTATTACAAGTATTTTTTCATCTTTTTCAATCGAATCTTTATGAACTTCAATAGTTGCTTTTCCATATTCAAGTTCAAAATCAACTGAATGTACGTCAGCTGGTAATTTATTTTTCTTTCTTAGTAAAATAAAAGGTTTTTTTAAAAGGTATGAAATTGTTGATGCGAAAACGAAACCCCTAGACTCTATCGCTGCAACTTTATCAAATTTAATTTTTTTAGCTAATTCAATTATTTTGTCATTAGTAAATTTAAAAGCCTCAGCATTTTTTATTAAAGTAGTGATATCCCTAAACAAAATTCCTTTTTTTGGATAATCTGGAATAGATCTGATATGTTTTTTTAAGTCCATAATTAACTTCATTTTTTAGCAAAAAAACATTAATAATTAAATGATGAAAAAAAGAAAACTCGGGATAATTGGTGGAAGCGGCCTCTATAAAATGGAAGGTTTTGAAAAAACGAAATGGAAAAAAATTAAAACCCCTTGGGGAGAACCCTCAGATGAAATTTTATTAGCAAAATTGGGTTCTGAGGAGATTTGTTTTATTCCTAGGCATTCTAGGGGGCATAAAATTAATCCAAGTAATATAAACTTCAGAGCAAATATTGACGCAATGAAGCAGTTAGATGTAACAGATATAATTTCTGTTTCAGCCGTTGGATCTTTAAAAGAAGAATTAGAGCCTGGAAAATTTGTAATTATTGATCAATTTATCGATAGAACTTTTGCTAGAACAAAAACTTTTTTTGATGAAGAAATTGTTGCCCATGTATCTATGGCAAAACCTACAAGCCTAGGTCTATCTGAATGTTGCGAGTCTGTTTTAAAAAATTTAGATATAAAGCATCAAAGAGGAGGCACCTATGTTGTTATGGAAGGCCCTCAGTTTTCTACTTTAGCAGAATCCAAATTATACAGGTCTTGGGGTGCAGACGTTATTGGCATGACAAACATGCCCGAAGCAAAATTAGCAAGAGAGGCTGAAATAAGATATTGCACTGTTGCAATGGTTACTGACTACGATTGTTGGCATCCAGATCATGATGAAGTAGATGTGAGTATGGTTATAGAAACATTAATGAAAAATGCTGCCAACGCTCAAAATATGATTAAGGAAGTAATAAAAACATTTGAGAATTTTTCAGTAGAAAAAGATCCTGCAAATAATTCCTTAGATGTGGCAATTATCACTGACCCAAAATTTAGATCAAAAAAAACAATTAAGAAACTGAAAAATATTGCGGGTAGAGTTTTAATATAAAAAATTAATGAAAATTGAAGGTAAAAGCTACAGAACGATATGGTTTGAAAAAAATGTAGTTAAAATTATTGATCAAACAAAACTTCCTCATCAATTTGTTATTAAAGATTTGAAAACAGTTAAAGACTCTATAAATGCTATAAAAAATATGGAAGTAAGAGGTGCTCCATTAATAGGTGCTACTGCTGCATACGGTTTAGTTTTATCTATAAAAGAAAATAATGATTTATCTTTTTTAAAACAATCAAGCGAACAACTTATAAATTCAAGACCAACAGCTATAAATTTAAATTGGGCTGTAGATAGAATGATGAAGAAACTATCTGGCGTTAATAATAAAGACATATTGAATATTGCATTAGAAGAAGCAAAAGTAATTGCTGAAGAAGACGTAGGCTTTTGTAAAAATATAGGTTTAAACGGTCTTAAAATAATTGAAGAAATTGCAAATAAAAAAAAAGATACAGTAAATATTTTAACTCATTGCAATGCGGGCTGGTTAGCAACAATAGACTGGGGCACAGCCACATCGCCAATTTATCACGCACATCAAAAAGGAATTAAAGTTCACGTTTGGGTTGATGAGACAAGACCAAGAAATCAAGGAGCTAATTTAACTTCTTATGAATTAAATGAAGAAGGTATTCCTAATACAATAATTGCAGATAACACTGGTGGAATTTTAATGCAAAGAGGCCAAGTTGATATGTGCATTGTTGGAACTGATAGAACTTTATCTAATGGCGATGTTTGCAATAAAATTGGAACATATTTAAAAGCGCTAGCTGCAAAAGACAATAATGTTCCATTCTATGTAGCATTACCGAGCTCAACAATTGATTGGAAAATAAAAGATCATAAAGAAATACCTATTGAAGAAAGAAATTCTGAAGAGCTTTCACATGTTGAAGGATTAGATAAAGATAATAAATTACAAAAAGTTTTAATTTATCCACAAAAAAGTAAAGCAATGAACCTAGCTTTTGATGTTACACCTGCTAATTATGTAACAAGATTGATAACAGAAAAAGGTGTTTGTGAAGCATCAGAACAAGGATTGAAAGGACTGTTTAAATGAAAAAAATATTTTTAATTTTAAGTTTTCTAATAATTGCGAATATTGCTGAAGCAAGAGATTGCACAAGTGGAGATATTAAAGGTGATGCATTTATTTATAGTGATGGAAAAAAAGTAAAAGTAATTCAAGGAACAGATATTCCTAATCCAGCTAATAAAATTATAATGATTTTTAATAAAGGTGGATGGAAAGTAGAAAGTAAGTGGGGTGAATGTAAAGACCATATACCAAAACAATTAGGACAATTATCTGGAACAAAAATTAAAGGAAAAGAACTAGTTTTTATGTTGAATGGAAATTTACATAAGGCCGGAGGAGCTGATGGAGGAGCCTGCGGGTGGAAATTTAAAGGAGCTTGGCATCAAGATTGGTATGATTGCGTAATAGCTGATTGGGGAATTCCAAAACGAGTTGATGTTAATAAAGAACTTATCGAAAAATTAGTTTCTAAAGGAACTCCAAAAAATCAAATATTTATGTCGGGTTTATCTTGTGGTGGAATAGACACATTAAGACATAAAGGCCTACATCCCAATGATTTTAACGCAACTATTTCATTCATGCCTAATTGTTGGGATACTAAACCCAATACTCCTTTGAGAAAAATGCAAATTGATGAATTAAAAAGTTTTAAACGTATAGATGCGCTGGTATTTACAAGCCCAGTGGATGGCGAGCCTGACTGGCATAGCAATACTGAATGGATGAAAAAAGATTTAGAAAATATTCCAGGTATAAAAATGATTGATACCCCTGGACACACTGGAAAAAACATTATTGTAAATGGTAAAAAATGTAATGTGAAAGAGAAAATGAAAGGTGGCTGGGAAATTAAATGGCCCGAAGGTAAAACTAAACTAACAAGTGAAAATAAGTTTATTACATTAGATAAGAAACAAAAAAAAGAAATGAAGAAAAAACCCATGGGACATTACTTGATTTCATACAGCTGCTTTAATTATTATCATCCAGAAATAGTCAAATATATTGATTCAAGATTATAGTGAGCAAACTTAAAACTGATGTAATTAGATATTCAAAAAAACTAAATATAACTAATTTATCAGCTTTAAGGTCAGGAAATATTTCAGTTAGAGCTAAAGAGAAGGGCGTTGATGGTTTTTATATAACTCCATCAGGAATGAAGTATTCATCATTGAAGACCAAAGATATTGTTTTTGTTTCACTAAAAGGAGTTTTTGATAAAAAAAAGAATAAACCGTCCTCTGAGTGGAGGTTTCACCAAGATATTTATGTGAATAAAAAAGAAGCTAAAGCTATAGTTCATGCCCATTCAACATGCGCTACGGCCGTATCCTCTCATCAAAAAAACATTCCAGCTTTTCACTACATGGTTGCAGTAGCGGGAGGAGAGGATTTAAAATGTACTAAATATGCAACTTTTGGAACCAAGCAACTTTCAAAAAATATTATTAAAGCATTAAAAAATAGATCAGCATGTTTGATTGCAAATCACGGACAAGTTGCGTTTGGAGATAATTTAGAAAAAGCCTTTGAGCTTGCACAAGAGATCGAAAATATTTGCCATCAATATATAAATGCCCTAAGAATCGGAATACCTAAAATACTTTCTAAAAAAGAAATGAAAATTGTTTTAGGAAAGTTTAAAAATTATAAAAAAGGATAATTTTAAATGATTAAAGTAGGGGAGCACATCACTTTAGATTTCCTTGGTGTTAAAAAAGATTATTCACCAGATTTTTACGAAAAGGTAATCTACAAAATAGCAAAAGCTGCAAAAGTAGAAATTTTAAATGTAGCCTCGCATAGATTTGAACCACAAGGTTTTACGCTCGTTGCTTTATTGTCTGAAAGTCATTTTAGTTTCCACACATTTCCTGAAAGAGGCGTCATTAGTTTTGACTTTTTCACTTGCGGCAAAGTAAATCCAAAAGTAGCTTTAAAAATTCTAAGGAATGAGATTGAACATGAAAGAGTAGTCACTAATGCTTTTGATAGAAGCAGTATTGGTCTATACGATGATATTTACAGCACACCCGGTCAAAAAAAATATTATGTAGTTAAAAATGTGCTAGAAAAATTTACTTCAAAAGTGGGACAGTTTGTTGAAGTAATGGATATTGAAGAATTCGGACATGCTTTATTTATAGATCACGAAATACAAGTAGCAGAAAAAGATGAAAAAATTTATAGCTCAACTTTTTTTAAATCTAGTTATGATTTAAGTAAAAAAAATAACAACGTAGCTATTATAGGTGGCGGCGATGGTGGAGTGGCTAGAGCATGTTTGGAAAATAACTCAAATTATATAGACTGGTTTGAACTTGACCCTGAAATAGTTGATGCTTGTTATCGTCATTTACCAAAAGTTTGTTCTAAGGTTAAAAAAAGCAATGTCATAAATACTTTTTGGGGAGATGCATTTAAAAGCATTAAGGAGATAGAAGACTCTAAGTATGATAAAATCTTCGTAGATTTAAATGATGATCAGTATTGTATAGACCTTGCTAAAAAAAACATGAAAGGTTTAAAAAGAATTCTAAAAAAAGGCGGAGTTATCACCGCTCAAGTTGGAAGTAACGATAAAAAACCTAAACAAGTTGAAAATTGGTGTAAAGTTTTAACCAATAGCTTTGGAAACGTTAAACTGTCAGGCGCTTATGTAGCAAGTTTTGACTGTAATTGGAATTTTGCTTCATCTATAATGAAGTAATGTTTCGTGTATCTTGTATTCAATTAAGATCTAATAATCATATTCTTCAAAATTTAAAAAAAACTGAAAAATTTATTATTAAAGCTGTTCAACAAAAAACAGATTTTATCATAACTCCAGAAGTTTCTTCTTTATTTTCACTTAATAAAAAACAATTACTTAAAATATGTAAATCTATGAAAGAGGATATTTACTTAAATGGAATTAAATTATTGGCTAAAAAATATAAAAAATGGATTTTAATTGGCTCTTTAATAATAAAAATTTCAAAAAATAAATTAGTCAATCGATCTGTATTAATTGATAAAAATGGAAAAATTAGAACTTACTATGATAAAATCCATATGTATGACGTTGTATTAAGTAAGAAAGAGAAATATTTTGAATCAAAAACTTTTTCAGCAGGAAATAAAGTTAAATCTTTCAATCTTCCTTGGGGAAAATTAGGTCTTTCAATTTGCTTTGATTTGAGATTTCCAAATTTATATCGCAAATTATCTAAAGCAGGCTCATTATTTCTGTCAATTCCTTCAGCTTTTACAGAAACTACAGGAAAAAAACATTGGCATTCTTTATTAAAAGCGAGAGCTATTGAAAACTTCTGTTATGTTTTCGCACCAGCGCAAGGCGGATCTCATTATAATGGTAGAAAAACTTTTGGTCACTCAATGATTGTCTCACCAGATGGAAAAATTTTAAAAGAATTAAATAAATCAGAAGGTGTGATAACGGCATCAATTGATCCAAATTTATCAAAAAAATTAAGATCGATTATACCTAGTTTAAAATCAGATTAATTATTCGTAGGATTTAACTTCTTTAATATTTGAGCCAAGTGCGTTGTTGATAGCTAATTTAATTTTAGCTCTTTCATCATTAAATTTGTAAACGTTTCTCGCAAGTGAAATAAACTTTTCTCCAAAATCATTATTTTTTTCTGCGAATCTTTTTCCGTCTTCAATATCCCATAGTTTTAAATTTATTTCTTTTAAATCACTGATATGTTTTTTAATTGAAGTTTGATCAGGGATAAATTTTTGCATTGTTTGTTTTAAAGATGACAGTTCTTTTTCAATATCAGCAAGTTTATCTTTATTTGATATTTTGGCTTTTTTGATTTCTAATATTGTGATCTTGTCAATAAGTTCACCAGCTGAAATTTCTGCCAATATTTCGTCTAATTTATTGCTCATATTATTATTTTACTATATCACTCTTTAATTATACTCAGAATTAATAATGTCAAATATATTAATTATCAAACATGGTTCTCTTGGAGATTTAATTCAAGCCAATGGTGCAATTAGAGATATAAAAAATTTTTATAAAAATCGAAAAGTTTTTCTTCTTACCGCAGAACCTTACTCTATCTTTATGTCAGAATGTCCTTATCTAGACGGAGTTATTATTGATAAAAGACTACCTAGATGGAATTTATTTTATTTAAGTAAATTAAAAAAACAACTAGCAAGATACGAATTCTCAAAAGTCATTGATTTACAAAATTCAAGTCGAACAAAATTTTATAAAAGATTTATTTTAAAAAATTCAGAATGGTCATCTTCAGAAACCAGTTTGGAACCAGGTCAATCTAAAAGAGATTTTGATCAAGATCCTGTTTTAGATCGAATGGAGGTACAACTAAAAAAAAGTGGTATTGATCCTGAGTTCACAAAGAACATAGATTTAAACTGGGCTACTTCGGATATCTCAAGATTATTAAAACAATATACTAATAGTGATTATATCCTCTTATTTCCTTTCTGTTCAGCTAAACACCAAAATAAAAAATGGCCTTACTTCAAAGAATTAATTGTCAAATTAAAACTAGATTTTAAAAATCAATACCCGGTACTAGTAGCACCAGGACCTAAAGAGATTGAGGAAGCAATAAGATTAAAAGCAAAAGTTGTTTTAGAAAACAATAAGTCTGTTTCAATTAAAACATTAGTATCATTAGTAAGTCGTGCTAAATTTATTGTAGCTAACGATACAGGTCCAGCTCATATAGCATCACATCTAGATAAAAAGGGAATAGTTTTATTTGGAAGTCATACAACAGCAAAAAAAGTTAGTATTGAGAATTTTAATTTCAAAGCTTTAAGCGTCAAAGATCTTAATGATTTAGATGTCGAGACAGTTTTAACTGAAATTAAATCTAGATTAAATTAATTCAATATATTTTTTTACAAGTTTATTCCAATTAAAATCTTTTGAAAACTCTAAAGCATTTGCGCCAAGATTTTTATATTGATCATTTTTTAAAATTTTTAATAATGTCTCGTATAATGCATTAAGATCATTTCCATTACACAGATATCCAGTTTGGCCGCTTTTAATTGCATCACCTTCACCTCCATAAATACCGCCAATAGAAGGAGTTCCGTATGATGCTGCTTCAATATAAGTTATTCCAAAACCCTCTACAGATTTTTTATAAACTACAGAAGGCATTACAAATACATCTGATTTTTCAAGTAAAGCAACTTTTTCTTGCTCAGTAGATTTAAAAATAAATTCTACTTCCTTATTCAATCCAAGTTCTTTTTTGAGTTTTTCAAGATTTCTTCTCTCATCACCATCACCAACAGAAACATATTTTAAATTTGGAAACTTGGGTAATAAATTTTTAATGGTCATTAAAATATTTTGATGACTTTTTCTAGCATCCAACCTTGATACAGTAATTAATTTTGGGTTAGCACCATTAAAAACTTTATCTGCAAATTCTTTGGCTTCAATATTAACAGGAATAGGGTAGTTACAACCAGGATTAATGACTTTAATGTTTTTAATCTTTACACCCAATTTTAAGGCAAGTTCTTTAGTAAATCTTGAATTGGCTATTACATAATCTGCTTTAGCCAAAGCTTTCAATAATCTTTTATTTAATGATGAGCCAACAGGATGATTGATTTCTTTAGAGTGAATTAAACAAAAAGTTTTAGTTTTTTTTAAAGTTTCTTCGTCAATATTTTCAATACTTTTCCAATGGTCAAAAAACATTGCTCTTAATTCATTAAGTTCAGCAAATTCTTTAATTAGATTTGCTTTTCGATATTTTCTAAACATTTTAAAACCAGAAACTCTATCAATATTTAATTTAGAATTTTGATCATAAGATTCAGCGTTATCAGTATTCTCAGCAAAAACTTTTACAGGACCATGGTTTAACAAAGCATTAGATAATCCCTCCATAAGATTTTGCATACCACCTAATTCTGGAGGAAAATTTCTTGTTGCAACTAAAAACATTAATTAAACCACTTTATGTTACAGCCCATGCTTGGAATTTGTTGATCAGGACCTTTTTGAGTTTGTGCAACCATTTTCATAGCTATTTTTAAATCACTGTCTCCATTATTTACTGGTTTTAAATCTTTTAATTCTCTAAATCGTCCTCTGTATTGAAGTTCTAAATTTTTATCATAACCAAAGAAATCAGGAGTACATACCGCGCCATATTTTTTAGCAATCTCTTGAGTTTCATCAAACAAGTAATTTGTTTCTCCAAAGTTATTTGAATTTGCAAACTTGATCATGTTTTCAAAAGAGTCCTCGGGGTAATTTTTAGTATCATTAGACATGATAGCAACGGAATTAATTCCATCTTTTTTTAATTCATTACAATCGTTAGCAAGATCTTTTATAATTGCTTTAACGTAAGGACAGTGATTGCAAATGAACATGATTAAAGTAGCTTTATCGCCCTTTATATCATTTAAAGAGATTACTTTATTATCAATAGATTTTAGTTTGAAATCCTCAGCTTTTTTTCCAAAATCGCAAACCGGGGTTTTAGTTAGAGCCATAATGTATTATAAATTAATTAATATTACATTACAGCAATATTATGATTTACGATTTTGAAGGCAACACACCAAAAATAGATCCAAATAGTTGGGTTGCACCTAACGCAGTTATTATTGGTAGAGTGGAGTTAAAAAAGAATTCAAACATTTGGTTTAACACAACTTTAAGAGGTGACCTTGAACCAATCATCATTGGTGAAAATTCAAACATTCAAGATGGAAGTGTTATTCATACCGATCCAGGCTGCCCAACAATAGTTGGCAATGGTGTTACAGTGGGTCATATGGTTATGCTTCATGGCTGTGAGATTGCTGATGATTGTTTAATAGGAATTGGCTCAACAATATTAAACAAAACTAAAATTGGAAAAAATTGCATCATTGGCGCTAATGCACTTGTCACAGAAAATAAAGTTATACCAGAAAGATCTTTAGTACTTGGAAGTCCTGGTAAAATAGTTAGACAAGTAACTGATGAAGAAATTGAACACATAAAAGAAAATGCTAGAGACTATGTTGAAAATTTTAAAAAATATAAGAAATAGTTTATTAATTTTAATTGTGCTTACAGCAAATGTTGAAGCAAAAAATAGTAAAGATGTTTCTAATACTGAAGTGAAAAAAAAAACTCTCTCTCACAAAAAAAAGTACTCTCTAAAATTAGTTAATAATAAAGACGGTCACCCCGTGCGATCTGGCAATAAATCTTATAGATTTGAAGTAAGATATGGTGATTGCGGTTATAAACCTGGAGAAAGTGATTGTAAAAAAGATAGACAAAGAACTGAGCTACAAGTCAAAAAATTACAAAAGGGTAAAAAAGACTATTGGTATTCTACATCAATTTATTTACCAGAGGATTATCAATCAGTAGCTCCGGTTAGAACTACTTTTGCTCAACTTTATGAAAAAGGCTGGAAACCTATTTTTATGGTGACAGATAGAAGTGGCGAGTGGTTAGAAATTGGAAGAATGTGGAGTGGTGAATATGTTGAAATGAAAAAAGGAATTAAGATTAATGACATGAAAGGTAAGTGGACTGATATTTTAATTAATGCTCGCTTCTCAAGAGAGGAAGATGGTTACTTAAAAGTTTGGATTAATGATAAATTAATAATGAATGCTGAGAATATAAAAAATATTACGCCATATACTAAAGCAGGTGTTGAATTAAATTTTGGTATTTATCAAACGTTTGTCACTGGATGGAAAAGGGAACATGGAGATAAACCTTATCCAAATATGGTTGTCTATTTTGATGAGGTTAATTTAGGCACGACAAAAGAAAAAGTTACAAAAAACTTAGGGAACTAACCAATTCTTTTTATTATTTTCTAAATCAAACAAAGCTCTACGATGACCTTTAGCAGCTAAATATAACCATTCTATGCTTTTAACTTTACATCTAATTACACAAAAGTTTTTATAACCAGCTTCACTTTCTTCTTTTGTATAATCAAAGTTATCAAATTTACCATCTAAGCCTGAAGTTGGCTTCTCAGATTTTGTACCTGGTCCATTAGTAACAAGATAACATTTTCTACTAATATGACCTGTTTTATCCCAAGACTCTTTTGTAACATCATCATTAAAATGAACTTTACATTCTGTTTTTAATCTGAGCTGAATCTTTTCTTGTTTGCCGTAAAATAAAATAGAGCAGTTAGAATTTTTTTTAATTTTATCAATTTTTGAAGATCTAATATCACTGTGATATTGAATGAAATTACTTTTGTGATCAGCTTTTCTTAATACAACAACTCGTCCATCTAAATCTTTATCATTACCACAAATAAATACTGGAGTTCTAAACTCAGAAGAACGATCTGTTACAGCATTAGTTAAAAGATCCCAAATCTTCTTTTCGATTTCTTCGAAATCCTCGTAGTAACTTACAACTTCTTGTGACACGATTTATTTTCTAAATCTTTTAATTAAGCTTGAAGTATCCCATCTTTGACCACCCATTTTTTGTACTTCAGCATAATATTCATCAATTATTTTTGTGATAGGTAAGGGTGAATTATTTTTCTTTGCTTCATCCATGGCAATTTTTAAATCTTTTCTCATCCAATCAACAGCAAAACCATAATCAAATTTATCTTCAATCATTGTTTTATGTCTATTTTCCATTTGCCAAGATTGAGCAGCACCTTTTGAAATAACCTCTATAACATCATGCATATTTAATCCTGCATTCATTCCAAAATTTATTGCTTCTGACAGTCCTTGCACAAGACCTGCAATACAGATTTGATTAACCATCTTCGTTAATTGACCACTTCCAGACGGACCTAATAATTTTATTTTTTTACTATAACAATCAATAACTGGTTCAGCTTTTTTAAATGGAGCGTCATCTCCTCCAACCATCACTGTTAAAGTTCCACCTTCTGCTCCAGCTTGACCTCCTGATATAGGAGCGTCTAAAAAATCAAATCCTTTTGCTTTAGCTTCTTTATAAAGTTCTCTTGCAATATCCGCTGATGCAGTTGTGTTATCAATATAAATTGAACTTTTTTTAGCTGATTTAAATAAACCTTTATCACCTAAAGTTACTTCTCTTAAATCATTATCGTTTCCAACACATGTAAAAATAAAATCGCTGTCTTTAGCAGCATCCATCGGAGTGTCTGCAACATTACCTTTGTACTCTTTAGCCCACTTTTCAGCTTTAGCTTTAGTACGATTATAAACAGTTACATCATGACCAGCTTTTGATATATAACCTGCCATAGGATAACCCATGACACCAAGACCAAGGAAAGAAACTTTACTCATAAATGATTAACCTCCCGTTAAATAAAAAAGTAATTATATTCGGCTTTATCTTTACATTTTTTTCTAGTTTTGGACAGAGCTTTTTTTTAGGATTGTTTAACGCACCAATTAGAAATGAATTAGATATAACCCACGGACAATTTGGAAGCATCTATGCATCAGCCACTATCTGTTCAAGTTTACTACTTATCTGGGTTGGAAAAAAAATAGATGATTATAGAATTTTAAACTATTCATTCTTTGTAGTTACTTTACTTTTTGTCTCTTCATTATTTTTTTCATTTATAAATAGTGTTTACTTTCTAGCTATAGGAATTTTTTTAATGAGATTATCAGGTCAAGGATTAATGAGCCATGCATCTACCACAACAATTTCAAGATTTTTTGAAAGATCAAGAGGGAAGGCTTTAAGCACTATTTGGTTTGGTTTATCCACCGCAGAATTTATTCTACCTGTACTTATAACTTATTTTTTTCTTATTTATTCATGGAGAACTGTATGGCAAGGTATTGCAATCTTAATTATTTTATTTTTACCATTTGTAATATTAAACACTATTAAGTCTATAAACTTAGACTCAAGGGAAGCCGATCCTAATCCTAAAAACAAAAAACTTAAAATTAAAAGCTGGAGAAGGAGAGATGTTTTAAAAGATTACAGGTTTTATATTGTATCACTGAATATGCTTGCAATGCCTTGGATGGCAACAGGCGTATTTGTTTATCAATCCTTTATCTCTGACTCAAAAATGTGGGCTGTATACACAATACCAAAAGCATTTATGGTTTATTCAATTACCTCTATAGCTACATTGTTTGTTTCAGGTTTTCTAGTTGATAAATTTACTGGGCGTAAATTAATTTTATATATGAACCTACCATTGTTATTTGCAATGCTTACTCTGTATTATTTTAATCATGAGATATTTGCCTATGTCTTCCTAGGTTTAATTGGTGTTTCAAATGGCTTAGCTAATATTTTAGGTTCCTCTACTTGGGCTGAAATTTATGGTGTTAAATTTATTGGAAGCATTAAAGCTTTAACTACTGCATTTATGGTTTTTTCCACTGCTTTTGGCACAGCAGTTTTTGGCTTATTAATCGACCGAGGATTTACTATTGAAAATATTGCTTTTGTTGGAGCGTCTTACATCGTTATTTCATTAGCTTTATTAATTATATTTAGAAAAACAATAGAACCTATAAGGTTACCAAATTAAGCTTGATTTATTTAACTTAATTGAATAAACAACAATCATCATGGCAAGAATTACCGTAGAAGACTGCTTGGGAAAAGTTGATAACCAATACGAACTAGTGTTATTAGCTAAGGAAAGAACAGTTCAGTTAAATGCTGGATCTCCAATGTTAGTTGACGAAGATAACGATAAAAGAACTATTATTTCTCTTAGAGAAATAGGTGATGGTAAAATTGATGTCAAAGAAATCGAAGCAAGTGCAATTAAAAGACTTCGAAAAGAACCGGACGAAATAGAACAACAGGAAGACACAGAAGAAGAGACTAACGATGATTTTGAAAATTTATACAAAGGTCAAGTTTCAAAAAGTGGTGTAGCCATTTTACCATCAAAAAGAACAAGAAGAATTCCTGAAGTTAAAAAGCCTAGTTTAGCAGATGAGGCTTTGTCAGAACTTAAAGCCGAACAGCCTGAAATTAAAGAAGAAAACTTAGAAACTGAAGAAGCGCCGCTTGAATTAAGCGAAGAAGCTCCTGTAGAAGAAGAAAATAAATCAGAGTAAATCATGAGAAAAACTGTTTCAGTTGCACCAATGATGGATTGCACTGATAAACATGAAATATATTTTTTAAGCCTTATTAGTAAAAATATTCATCTTTATTCTGAAATGATTGTAGCGAATGCAATCATCAGAGGTGATCGTAACAAACTTCTTTCATTTAAAAAAATATCTAATCCAGTTACTTTACAAGTTGGTGGATCAAATCCAAAAGAACTAGCTGAAGCCTGTAAGATTTCAGAAGATTATGGCTATAGTGAAATTAATTTAAATTTAGGTTGCCCAAGTAAAAAAGTTCAAAAAAATAAATTTGGCGCTTGTTTAATGCAGGAACCAAAGCTTGTTGCAAGTTGTATTGAAGCTATGGCAAAAGCCACAAAGCTACCAGTGACAATAAAAACGAGAATTGGGTACAATGAGGTTGAAGATTTTGAATTTTTAAAATCTTTTATTCAAACAACAAAAAATGCAGGCTCAAAAAAATTTATTATTCATGCTAGAAAAGCTTTATTAAAAAAGTTAAGTCCTAAAGAAAATTTAAATATTCCACCTCTTAAATATGAATTTGTTTATAAACTTAAAGAATATTTCAAAAATGATGAAATTATTATTAATGGCGGAATTAAATCAACCGAGGATATCAAAAATCATTTACTTAAAGTCGACGGCGCAATGATTGGAAGAGCTATATATCATTCACCTTATTTTTTAGCTGATATTGAAAAAGATATATTTAACAATGACAATGTACCAACAAGAAGTGAAGTAATGGAAAAACTAATTCCTTACATTCAAGAAGAAACAGCTAAGGGCGTTCAACTAAATCATATCATGAGGCATACAGTTGGCCTATTTCATGGACAAAATGGATCAAGAACGTGGAAACAATATCTTTCAAAAAATATGTGCATCAGAGATGCTGACTTACAAAAAGTAAATCATATAATGGATCAGGTGAAAAAACAAATCCTGTATCTTTGGAAAGATAAACTTGGATATTCTTTTCCAACCTGAAACTCTTTATTTAATCTTTATTATGGTAATCACTGCTATTCCTGCTGGATTCGCAGCTGGGTTATTTGGAATAGGCGGGGGGTTAATTACCGTACCCATTTTATTTTATATTTTTGGTTCAGCTGGTATTGAACCCACTTATTTAATGCATCTTGCAGTTGGAACTTCATTTGGAATAATTATTCCAACGTCAATGGTTTCTGTTTTAACACATCATCAACACCAAGCTGTCGATTTTAATGTTGTAAAAGGCTATGGTGTATTTGTTGTTATTGGTGTTATTCTTGGAACAATTTTAGCAGCAGGGTTAAAAACTAAACCTTTAATTTTATTTTTTACTGTTGTTGTTTATATTCTTGCCTTCTACTTGTTATTCTTAAAAGAAAAAGAGTCAGATCTTTCAATAAAAATGGGATTGCCAGCTAAGATTATTTCTGGAATCATTACTGGATTTGTTTCAGCCCCAATGGGAATAGGAGGAGCCGTAATGAACGTACCTATATTAAAGTTTTTTGGCTACCCTATAAATAAGGCTATAGGTAGTGCTGCAGCTATTGGTTTTGTAATTGCATTATTTGGTACAATAGGTTTCTTAATTTCAGGTAGTTATTTAAATGTCAATCTCCCTTTAAGTTTTGGTTTTTTGAACATACCAGCTTTCTTAATATTTTTTCCAATCACAGCATTCATGGCCAGGTTAGGGGCTAAAGCTAGTCATAGAATTAATAAGAACAAAATGACAAAATATTTTGGATGGTTTTTAATAGTTATTGGGAGTAAGTTTTTATACGAGTATTTTAATCTTTAAATTTTCTGGTCGTATTCACCAATTTTACCCGTTTCTTTTAGTAAGTTATCAATAAATTGAAAAATACTTTTCTTCCTCTCATCTGAAGTTGGACTTTCAGTAACTACAACTAACGAAGGTTTATTTGATGAAGCTCTAATTAAACCCCATGAACCATCTTCTAGCGAAAATCTTACGCCGTTAACAGTTAAAATTTCAGTTATAGATTGATGATCAATTTTTACATTTTGTTTTTTTAATTCTTTAACCTTTATTACCATTTGATCAACTACTTTATATTTTTCTTCATCTTTACAAAAAGGTGCCATCGTTGGAGTTTGAAATGTCTTAGGGAGTTCATTCATTATATCACTCATTTTTTTATTCCGATTATCCAATAAATGACAAACTTGAATTGCAGAATTAATACCATCATCATAGCCATAACCTAAAGGCTGATTAAAAAAGAAATGACCACTTTTTTCAAAACCTGCTAGGGCTTTTTCTACATTCACTTTTCTTTTAATATGAGAGTGACCAGTTTTCCAATAGATGGTCTCACAATTATTTTTTAAAAGAACTTCATCTTTTGCGTATAGACCTGTTGATTTTACATCAACTACAAATTTGGAGTTTTGATGTTTTGAAGATAAGTTTCTTGCAATAAGTAACCCA